>CAYNRA010000076.1:0-14832 GCA_964399465.1 uncultured Cytophagales bacterium | reverse complement strand
CTTTGTACTGCAGGTTTCGGATTAGCGAAGGGTAATTTTCAATTTTTTGCAGGGGCAGCCTATTTGTTTTTTATTAACAGTGTATTTATTGCTACAGCTACGATACTAATTGTTCGTTTCCTTCGAATTCCCCCAAAGACGTTTCTTGATCCTCAGAAAGAAACGAAAATGAGGAATTATGTACTTTTTACTGTATTAGTCACCCTCATTCCAAGTGTTTATTTCGGGTTTGATATTGTTAGTAGAGGGATTTTTCGCAAAAAAGTAGATCAATTCATTGAAAAGGAATTAACTAAAGAAGGGGTTTATGTTCTTTCGAAAAAGGTTGATACACAAAAAAATTCGATAGAAGTGTATATTCTAGGTTCTCCATTTACTTCAGAAATTGAAAAAAGATGGGAAGATCAACTGGAGGAATATGGACTTGCCGGTTCAACTCTTCGTTTTAAATATGGATTTACAAGTTTAGATAATACATCTGGCATTTTGTTAAACACGACTTCACAGGAAAAGTCTACCTCAAAGATGGATGAGATGAACGGTCGGTTGAAAGGATTTGAGACTAAAATCCAGGAGAATGCAAAACTAGATTCTATAGCCGCGCAAGCCATGAAAGAAGTCAATATTTTGTTCCCACAAGTTAAAAATATGGGTTTGCAAGAAATATATATTTATTCAGAAACAGGAATTGCAGATACAACTCTCGTGTTACTTGTAAAAAGTGAGCCAATTTTGTCCAAGATTACGAATGAAAAGTTGGTCAATTGGATTAAAATTCGAACCAAAAAAGAGAATATTACACTTCATTCATTACCGTATAAGTAAGATTTTCTTAGAAATAGACTTCTCGCTATTTGAAAGTGTAATTAGATAGGGGGTATCTCGAGTTAATTGCACTGTCAAATCTAATAACTTGAAACTCAATAGATTTTCTTCATACAGAATTTGTCCATTTACTAGGGAAAGTGTAACTTTTTCCATTTTATCTTGTGAAATTGAGCTTTTTATCCACGCTTCAAGAGTAGTAAATGAAGGAATAGGTTCTGCTTGAAGTACAATATTTTTTGCTTTCTCCCTTTTTTCAACTGCTGAAAATGTGGGTATACCATACCCTTTACTATTGTCTGGACTGAGTGCTTGCGAACCAGACTGCATGATTGTTTCACGTAATTCATGGGCAGTTAAGTACGGAAATGCTTGTTTGACGCATGCTGCAAAACCAGCAATGAGTGGAGAAGAAAAAGAAGTTCCGTTGGCAAATCGGATAGAGTTTGTAGGTGGAATGACTGCAACTGATTGTCCTTGTGCCACAATTTCGGGTTTTATAGTTCCCTTCGCTGAAGGCCCAACTGAACTAAAACTAGCAATTACTTGGCTTGCATTTACTGCCCCAACGGACAAAACAGAATCCCCATCGGCTGGAGCAGTAATATATCGCCAACTTGATCGCCCTTCGTTACCCGCAGAGGTGACTACCAAAATCCCGACTTTAGCTGCCCAATTAGCTGCCCGTGTAATCAGGGCTTTATTTCCAACCATATCATTGTATGAATAATTTTGAGCTGGCGAATCAAAAATAGAGTAACCAAGTGATGAATTGATAATATCTACTCCTAAGCTATCGGCTTTTTCAGCTGCTAAAAGCCAATAAAATTCCTCTATTTTGGTTTCTGTATCAACGTCTTCTGTTCGAAAAAGGGCAATATCTGCCTCTGGCGCTGTACCACTGAATTCATTGGGTAGTAGTCCGGAAATACAACTAAGCACCATTGTTCCGTGATCATCGTCATCATAGACATTGTCATTATTTGCCACAAAGTCGTACGTGAACTTGATTTTTTTGTCTGTGAAAAGATGTGAAAAAGCAGGCATCGTTTGAATTGACTCAAAGCCAGAATCAAATATCCCGATAAGAATTCCCTTTCCTTTGAAACCTAGATCGAAAGATTTTTGACTTTCTAACATACTTAATTGATTTTCAGCGAATCCAAACGACTCGGGAGAAAAGAATTCATTTTGGTTTAATTTACCTCCAAAGCGAATATCGCCTGCTGTCTCGAGTCCAGAAACAAAGGGCAATGACAGGATATTCTTCAAAGACTCTTCAGAGCAAGCTACAAGTGCTGCATTAAGCCATCTACTCGTATAAAGAACAGTTCCTCCATTTTGTTTGACAACCTGTAAGTAGTTTTTGTTTGGAGGATAATCAAATGCCGTCAAGGGTATATTTTGTACACTTCTCCTAACTAGGGATTTTTCTCCTAGATATGTAGTAGCGGGGAGGGAAGAATAATCAGAATTGTTCTT
This sequence comes from uncultured Cytophagales bacterium, assembly GCA_964399465.1. Lineage (GTDB taxonomy): Bacteria > Bacteroidota > Bacteroidia > Cytophagales > Spirosomataceae > CAYNRA01. The sequence continues at coordinate 12,525 of CAYNRA010000076.1, read as the reverse complement.
ATCCTTGAATTTGACAACTACTTTTAGTTGTCCGTAAGATACAAAAGAAAGGAATATGAGTAGGATTGATAAATTTTTCATAATTCTACAGATAAAAAAACGGCAGAGGTTTATACTCCGCCGTTTAATGTATTATTTTAAGCTTTTTAAAATCCAGCCTCCACCGATAAGATCATTTCCCTCGTAAAAAACAGCCGCTTGTCCCGGAGCAATCGCACTGACGGGTTCATGGAAGAAAACTTCCATTTTATCTGGTTCGATTTGCTCAATTATGGAAGACGAACCCTCGTGTTTGTAGCGAACTTTGGTTGTTGCAGGCATTTTTCCTTCGATTTGTTCGTATTTCTGTAGGTTTAATTTGCCTACCCACATACCTTGTCTATCTAAGTCTTTTTCTATACCAAGGACAACTTCGTTGGTTTCTTTTCGAATTTCGGTAACATAAATCGGGTAGCCAAGTGCAATTCCTAATCCTTTACGTTGGCCGATGGTATAGAATGGATAGCCTTCGTGTTTTCCAACAACTTTTCCGTCTTCGAGTACAAAATTGCCTCCACGAACTTTTTCTTCCAAACCTTCTACACGTCGTTTTAAGAAACCACGATAGTCGTTGTCTGGGACAAAGCAAATTTCGTAGGACTCTGATTTATTAACCAAATCAAAGAATCCTCTTTCTTTTGCCATTTCCCGAATTTCGGTCTTTCTAAGGTAACCAAGTGGTAATTTGGTCCTAGCTAAGCTTTCTTGAGATACGCCCCAAAGTACATAACTTTGGTCTTTTAGTGTATCGACTCCTTTTGAAACATAGAATCGCCCTTCAGGAGATTGATTCATATTGGCATAGTGTCCTGTTGCGATAAATTCACAATCTAAGCGATCTGCCCTCCGCAAAAGTGCATCCCATTTAATATGTGTATTGCAAAGAACACATGGGTTTGGTGTACGTCCTTCTAAATATTCACCTGTAAAGTGGTCAATTACATAATCGCCAAATTCTTCTCGGATATCCAATATATAATGTGGGAATCCAAGTTGAACAGAGATATTTCTTGCATCATTGATGGAATCCAAGCTACAGCAACCTGTTTCTTTTTTATTCCCACCAGAAGAGGCATAATCCCATGTTTTCATCGTCATTCCGATGACTTCATACCCTTCTTCATGAAGCATGACAGCTGCAAGTGAGCTGTCAATTCCGCCACTCATGGCTACTAAAATTCTTCCGTGTTTACTCATTTCGCTGCGTAGGTTCAAAGCCTACCGGTTGGTGTGTTACTTATGTGATTAATAGAAACAATGGTTTGAATCAAATGGTTCTTTCCTATTTTTGTGAAAAATATAGAAAGCAATGCTCACACACAAAGTTAAAGTAAATGCCGTGGATAATCTATCCGATGCACGCTATTGTGCCGGTATGTTTGTAGATTTTATTGGTTTTTCATTGAAAAATGAACAAAATGAATGGATTGAAGTAGCTAAAATCACTGAAATGATAAATTGGCTATCTGGTGTAACCTTTATTGGTGAAGTTGGAGAGCAAGATTGGCCAACCAATGCCCACGAATATCCTTTTCACATTTGGGAGACAAGTAATTATGTACTTTTTGAAGAAAGAATAGATCAAGGATTTCAAATAGCGTTATGTTTGGATGCTTCAGATTTACAATTTATGGATAAATTGATGGTAGCTAGACAGAAGGCAACATATGTACGGATTAAAAATGCTTCGCTTGAGTTTGTTAACTCATTCACCAATTGGGATGAGAAAATATTTATTCATTTGACGACCGAATTAGTAGCCGCTCGTATTTGGGAAATAAATGAAGCAATTCAATTAGCAGTTGACAGTGGTAGGGAGGTTCGTCCAGGTCAATCTGATTTTGGGTCACTAATGGACGTATTGGAAGCGCTTGATATGTAAATCCAAAATAAGATATTTCCTTTGAGCGAAAAATTCAGCCGTTTATCTGTTTTGTATTACCAAGTACTAGGCTAAATTTGATAAGTTTGAATATAAATTTAGTGAAGAATATGAAAAAGAAATTATATAGAGTAAAAAGCCAGGATACGCTTTTAGGTGGTGTAACACAAGGTTTGGCCTTGTATTTTAATGTTGATGTTACTTTGATACGTGTCCTTTTTGTCATTTTATTCTTTACACCTGCGCCTGTTTTTATAGCATATCTAATTTTATGGATTGTTCTACCTGAAGAGGAGAGATTTATGACAGATACTGCAGATACAACTTATTTTTCAAACTTAAACCAAACAGAACCGATGAGTGAACAAAAAGGAAGTAAAAAGAACCTTTTATTTGGTCTTTTATTAATTATAGTGGGCGTATCATTGTCTTTTCAAAACTTTTTTGATATTGACATATTTAGATACTTAGGTAAGCTTTGGCCTTTAGCTTTGGTAGGAATAGGTGTTTGGTTTATTGTTCGGGATGATAAAGATGTCACACCAAATTAAGTGATCAACTATGAAAACGAATCAAGTTATTTCAGGTGCATTGTTTATTCTACTGGGATTATACTTTTTAGCATCTAATTTTGGATTGGTAGATTTATCACTAGATGATGTTTCTCCTTATTGGCCGCTACTTATAATCCTTGCAGGTGTATTAGTTTTGGTTGATCCTGCCAAAAGATTGATGAATCCAGGTACTATACTTGTACTTGTTCTAACTATACCATTGGCGATTTATTCATCCACAATGAAAGTAGCCGATTCCATTTCAACTTTCGAATGGAATGAAGAAGATCAGGAAGCTTCTGAACAAGAGGAAGAAAAAACACCAAAGGGTAAACTAAATAGTCAGATTTATTCAGTGGAGCTTCAGCCGACTACAAAAAAGGCAAGATTGGTTTTTAAAAGTGGTTTAGCTGGTTTTCAGCTTGCTGAAACAACATCCTTCTTGTTTGAATCTGACGTGACTAGCCGCGCGCGTGTGATGAAGTTGTCAGAAGAAGTGAAAGGAGATGAGCAAATCGTTCAGTTTTCTGATAATTCATCCAAAAAATGGTCTAAGAAGTTCGATAGTTCAGACGAAAATATTGTTTTAAAATTAAACAAAAAACCGGTTTGGGATATTGATTTAAGCCTTGGTTTGGGAGAACTTGATTTCGATTTTTCGGACTACCGTGTAGAGAAACTAAATGTAGATTCAGGTTTAGCCTCTCTCAAGTTACGTTTAGGTAGTAAAGCGCCAAACAGTGAAATAGAAGTGCAATCAGGTCTTGCTGAAATTAAAATTGAGGTGCCTGAAAATGTAGGATGTGAGATAAAAACTTCCGGTGCATTAAACGGAACAACTTTTCCAGGTTTTGAGCAGATTAATTCAAAGCAATGGCGTAGTATAGGGTATGATAAGGCAACAAATAAAATGAATATCCGGTTACAAGGTGGCTTATCAGATTTATCTGTGAGTAGATATTAAAAGTTAGATTTTAGTAAATAACCGAAAAAGTAGTAAAGCGATTTACTACTTTTTCGTGCGTATAGCAGCTATTGGTTTAATTTTGAGTATTGTACTAGTAGTGAGAAAAACAATACTTGAAACAATCAAGAAAAGAGAAAAATTAACGAATAAGTACCAAGACCATTCCCATGAGATAGGAACAAAACTCATGTAATAATTTACAGGGTCTAATTTGACTAATCGAAATGTATCTTGAAGCCAGCAAAGTGTGAGACCAATGGCATTTCCCCAAAGTAGTCCCTTCCAGACAATAAATAAAGCATTTCTAAAAAACATGGTACGAATCGTGTAATTAGACGTACCAAGTGCTTTTAAAAGTCCAATCATTTGGGTTCGCTCCATGATCATAATGAGTAAGACTGACATCATATTGAAGCTGGCTACAATGATAATCAATACGATGATGATAAGTATATTTCGATCCAATAATTCAAACCAGTCAAAATATTCTGGAGAAATATCCATGATGGAAACAACATTTAGAAAGGAAGGAAGGTCAGAAAGTAATTGTTTTTTTACTATTTCTATTTGTGAGATATCCTTGACGAGAAGTTCATAATGTCCAATCTGATCAGGACTCCAATTATTCATTTTATGAATTAATCGATTATCACCAATAATTAATTGTTTATCATATTCTTCAATTCCCGTGGAAAAAATGCCTTTTACAATTACTTTTCTTGCTCTGGGTGGATTTTGTATAAAATAAAGCAAGATCGATTCTCCTACTTTGATTTGTAATTTTTTTGAAAGGTATTCGGATATAAGTATTTGGTTTTCAGAGGTATCATCCGAAAAATCCAATGATTTGCCTTCGAGAATATTTTTTGAAAAGTTTGCATAAACAAAAGAAGAATCAACTCCCTTGATTAATATCCCTGCTATATCGGTTTCTGATTTTAGAATCGCCGCTTTATTGGTCACTGTAAAAATCCCGTCTAAGAGGTCATTTTTTGCAAAAACATCCTTAATTTCGTTATTTATTTGGAGAGGAGACTCGTCAAATGATTGATTCAGTGTTATTTTACTAACTTGTATATGCGCATTTAGACTGAATAACTTCTCTTTAATTGTTTTTTTAAAACCAAATAAGACTGAGTATGAAACAAGTAGTATAGAAATACCAATGGCTATACTCGCCATACCAATTCGGGTTATTGTATATGTAAAGGAACCGACTTTTGTATTTCTAATTCGCTTTGCTAGAAATTTTGCTATATTTTTCATTAAAACTTATACTATTTTGCAACTATTAATTCATCTTGTATTCATTGGTAGTTTTTTCTTCGGAGGTAAAGATAAAACAGATTCCTTGATTGATAAGCAAGAAATCGTGTTAGGTGCTGAACGAAAAGATTTATATTACCCTAGGTTGAAAGACAAATCTATCGGAATGGTAGTGAATCACACCTCCATGGTTGGTAAATCACATTTAGTAGATCAATTAGTGGCTGATGGCTTTCAAATAAAAACAATTTTTGCACCTGAACATGGATTTAGAGGGAATGCAGATGCAGGTGAAGTTGTTAAAGATGGAAAAGATGTAGCAACAGGTCTGCCTATCATCTCATTATATGGTAAAAATAAAAAACCGACAGCTGAACAGCTAAAAGGTATTGATGTAGTCATTTTTGATATACAAGATGTTGGATTACGCTTTTATACATATATCAGTACGATGTTTTATGTCATGGAAGCTTGTGCAGAGCAAAATATCCAGGTAATTATTTTAGATCGCCCAAATCCTAATGGACATTATGTGGATGGACCTGTTCTGGAAAAAGAATTCACCTCATTCGTTGGAATTGCTCCTATTCCAATAGTACATGGAATGACTGTAGGTGAATTAGCACAATTAATGAATGCGGAAGGATATCTATCCAAAGGCGTATCTTGTTCGTTGCTTGTAGTACCTTGTCAGGGTTATACGCACAAAACACCTTACGTATTACCTGTAAAACCATCGCCTAATTTACCTAATCAACAAGCTATTCTACTCTATCCAAGTATTTGTTTTTTTGAGGGAACAAATATTAGTGTTGGGAGGGGTACAAATACACAATTTCAGGTAATTGGTGGTGAGTTTAAAGAATATGGGACCTATGAGTTTACTCCTATGGATATGCCTGGTGCACAAAATCCACCTTTGGAAGGAAAGTTATGTTATGGTCAAGACTTGAGAAAAGTGGATGCGTTATCTATGCAGTTTTCACTTCAATTTTTGATTGATTTCTACAAAAAATCGCCTTCCAAAAATAATTTCTTCTTACCTACCAATCATTTTAATCTATTAGCTGGAAATAGTTGGTTAAAAGAAATGCTAGTCAATGGGGCTTCTGAAGAGGAAATGAGAAAAAAATGGCAACCAGAGTTGGAAAAGTTTAAGTTAGTTAGAAATAAATACCTGATTTATGCAGATTAATGATTCGGGTGTAGGCCATGGAGTCCAAAAGTTATTAGTAAAAATCAGTTTACTGATAGCTTTAACTACGCTTCTCTTTACCTTAATTTCATGGTTAAATCCGTACAAAATACAAGACAAAGAAATACATTTTAGCGCGTCAATTATAGAAAAACAAGCCCGCTTGGATTCATTGAAATCTCCTAAAGTAATTCTAGTTGCAGGTTCTAATTTTTTGTATGGTATTGATAGTCAGCTACTTCAAGATTCATTAGGGATGCCTGTCGTGAATATGTCTTTGCAATATTTTCTTGGGAGTGATTTTTTACTTAAGCAAGTAGAAAATGCATTACAACCAGGAGATATTGTCATTATGGGTTTTGAATACATGGTAACCAAAGAAGGCTATGTATCAGAAAAAATTCGAACCGCATCGTTTTACGAGGAGGCAAGCGATTGGATAAATTTTCCAAATTTGAAAGAAAAAGTATCTGCTTATTTGATTTTTTACTTTAATCATGTGAAAAGTATTTTATTCCGACTTTTTACCAAATACGAACAAAATCCAACAATTGAAGATACAAAAAATGAGCTATTTAGGCGTGGAATCAATGTGTTTGGTGATTTGATTAGTCAAAATAATAATCCCTCTGACACTACTTTATCTATTCTCCCGATGGATTCTGAAAAGCCCTTTTTTGGTGTCATTACTTGTATGGACAGTGTTGCATTAGTTCATCCTGCCACGCAGTTCTACTATTTTCATCCCACTTTAAGTGAAAAATCCTATAAAATGGATACCTCTAGAATTAGAAACATTCAGGAGAAATTATTTAAAATGAAAGCGGTACATGTATTAACAAATCCTACAGATTGTGTGTATCCCGATACTAGCTTTCACAACAGTCCGTACCATATCAAACCTACGCTACGTAAAGAGCACACCCTTAAATTGATTCGTGCGATTCGTTCAAAAATGACCTATAATGCTATTTAACTCGATTGACTTTCTGATTTATTTTGTTGTTGTTGTTAGCACCTATTTTTTACTGCCTTTTAAGTGGCGTTCTCTTTGGTTGTTGGCAGCTAGTTGCTTCTTTTATATGATGTTTAAGCCAATCTATATATTGATTTTGGCTGGAACTATTGTCGTTGATTACTATGCTGCGCTTTGGATGGATAAAACAGAGGGTAAAAAGCGAAAAATATGGTTGATTGTCTCTCTTGTGGCGAATATTGGCGTATTAGTTATATTCAAGTATGCTGATTTTTTCAAGTTAATTCATAATGAAATTGTAGGTTTATTCAATTCTGATTTAAAATTTACTAATTTTTGGCGAATACTTCTACCTATGGGACTTTCTTTCCATACATTCCAAGCGATGAGCTATACCATCGAGGTGTATCGAAAAAACCAAAAAGCGGAAAAAGATTTTATTAAATATGCGCTGTATGTCATGTTTTTCCCTCAGCTTGTAGCAGGCCCCATTGAACGCCCTCAGAATATATTGCATCAGTTTTCAGAAAAAAAATACTTCGATTACGAAAGGGTAAAAAGCGGTTTGGCATTAATGGCTTGGGGAATGTTCCAAAAAGTCGTTATTGCAGATAGGTTAAGTGCATTCTCTGATCAAGTTTATAATCGCCCTTTGGAAAGTTCAGGATTGCAATTTTGGGTAGGCGCCTTCTTTTTTAGTTTTCAAATTTACTGTGACTTTGCTGGCTATTCAAATATTGCCATCGGTTCGGCTAAAGTAATGGGATTTGACTTGATGAAAAACTTTGATAGACCCTACAGCGCTAAAACAATTTCAGAGTTCTGGAAGAGATGGCATATTTCACTTTCTACTTGGTTTAGAGATTATCTTTATATTCCGCTTGGTGGAAATCGGGTATCCGAGGGCAGGATTTATTTCAACTTATTCTTTGTTTTCTTCATCAGTGGTCTTTGGCATGGTGCGAATTGGAATTACTTAATTTGGGGTGCGTTACATGGAATATATTTATTAGTAGGTAGAGCAACTGCTTCTTTTAGAGAAAAAATATTTGTATCGCTTCGGTTAGGGTCTTTTTTAACTTCGCTTATTCAACGATTCACCACTTTTATTTTAGTCTTGTTTGCTTGGGCTTTTTTCAGAGGATCCTATTTATACTATTCCATGAATATAGAAATGGGGCGACAAATGCTTACACTAGATGGATTTAAGCTTGAAGGGAGTTTGCAACATTTTCTAGAGAAAAACATCTATTTGTCACAACCACCTCGTGAATTTTTAATTAGTATACTCGCTATTATTTTATTAGAAACTGTACATTATTTACAAAAAATAGGAAGTTTACGTGAAAAAATCTTTGCTCTTCCTACATTAGGTAGATGGAGTATTTATATTTTAGGGTTATTCTTAATTTTGTTATTCGGCGTGTACGATAGACCTGTACAGTTTATATATTTCCAGTTTTAAACATAAGTTTTAATTTCATGAATGAACAAATTTTAATCATAGATTTTGGGTCACAATACACGCAATTAATTGCTCGTCGTGTACGTGAATTGAACGTATATTGTGAAATTCATCCTTTTAGTAAAATTCCCGAACTAACTGACTCTATCAAAGGTGTTATTTTATCGGGTAGCCCTTGCTCTGTTCGGGAGGAAGATTCTCCTCGAATCGATTTAGAAGCCTTACGGGGAAAAGTTCCTGTTTTAGGTGTTTGTTATGGAGCACAACTACTGGCACATACTGGAGGAGGTGAAGTAAAACCCTCCGCAATTCGTGAATACGGTCGTGCTATTTTAACTTCCGTTGAACAATCTAATCCATTGTTGGCAGGAATTTCCACAGATTCACAAGTTTGGATGTCACACGGAGACACAATTGTCTCTCTTCCTGATAGTTTTTCTATTGTAGCTTCTACAGATGCCGTTCGGGTAGCCGCTTTTGAAGTAACAGGTGAACATACATATGGTATTCAATTTCACCCTGAAGTGACGCATTCGACGGATGGGAAAAAATTACTTCAAAATTTTGTAGTTTCTATTTGTGGATGTTCGCAAACTTGGACATCCGAGTCATTTATAGAATCAACTGTTCGTGATTTGAAAGAAACACTTGGAAACGATAAGGTCATCATGGGCTTGTCGGGTGGTGTTGACTCTACTGTTGCTGCAGTCTTAATTCATAAAGCAATTGGCGAAAATCTTTTCTGTATTTTTGTCGATAATGGTCTTTTACGAAAAAATGAGTTTGAAGAGGTTTTGGAATCTTATAAAGGACTAGGATTAAATGTAAAAGGAGTGAATGCCAAAGATTTGTTTTATTCAGAATTAGCTGGATTGACCGATCCAGAGGAAAAGAGAAAAGCAATCGGTAAAGTTTTCATTGATGTTTTTGATGCTGAGTCCAAACAAGTAACAGATGCTAAATGGCTTGGTCAAGGAACTATCTATCCTGATATTATTGAGTCTGTTTCGGTAAAAGGCCCATCTGTAACCATTAAATCCCATCATAATGTGGGTGGATTACCTGATTTCATGAAGTTAAAAGTCATTGAACCACTCAAATTATTATTTAAAGATGGTGTTCGTGAAGTAGGAAAAGCACTCGATATTCCTGCGACTATTTTAGGTCGTCACCCTTTCCCTGGTCCTGGTTTAGGTATTCGGATTTTGGGTGATGTGACAGCAGAAAAAGTACAAATTCTTCAAGAAGTAGACGCGATATTTATTCAAGGATTAAAAAAGTACAATTTGTACAATGAGGTTTGGCAAGCGGGTGCCATGTTGCTTCCTGTACAAAGTGTTGGTGTCATGGGAGATGAGAGAACATACGAACGCGTTGTGGCCCTTCGTGCTGTGACGAGTGTAGATGGAATGACAGCTGACTGGGCACATTTACCCTACACATTTTTAGCAGATATTTCGAATGAAATTATAAACAAAGTAAAAGGGGTAAATAGAGTCGTTTATGACATAAGTTCAAAGCCACCAGCTACTATTGAATGGGAATAATTCAAAAAAATAGCCACGAAAACTCGTGGCTATTTTTGTATATAAATACAAGTCTAAATTCTTTTACTTATCAATTCGTAAGTAGTACATGATTCGAAGAGGTTCGTATACTAAGGTAGTAGTTCTATGAATTAATCAGCAAGTCTCTTTTAATTTTGTTTTATAGTTGAATCAGTATCACTAAATCTACTGAGTTGAATTGCAGGTTTATTTGGTGTAGAATAAGCTTTTCTTTCCTCATTTACAGCTGCAATTTTCAGTTCTAATCTTCTTTGTTCTAGTGTATTCCCTAAAATAATATATATGATAAAAATACCAACTAAGAATACACAAAGTTCTGTATTAGATAAGTATTGACGTAGAAAATAAGTCAAAGATGAAACAAAAATAGTATAACCATAGAACATAAAAGATGTTTGTATATGGCTAAAACCATTATCAACTATGAGGTGGTGCATGTGTAATCTATCTGCTTTGAAAGGCGATTTTTTACGCATAATTCGTAAAGAAAAAACACGCAACGTATCAAAAATGGGTACACTTAGTAATGCAATAGAAACGACAGGTGCGCTCACAAGTCCATCAATTTTGAAAGCATGAGTTACATTAAAATGAATAAATTTCACGGTCAATGTGGTGATAATAAATCCCAATATTAAAGAACCGGTGTCCCCCATGAATATTTTATTCTCTTTCGAAAAGTTATAATAAAGAAAGCCAACGAGCGTACTTGATAGACTTAAACTAATTGAGGCGAAACTATAATGTCCATTGGCTAGAAACCAAAAACCGTACGTTGCTGTAGTAATCATTCCAATCCCAGCTGCAAGCCCATCTATCCCGTCGATAAGATTTATCGCATTAATCAATGCAATAAATATAAAAATCGTTATCAAAATACTAACTACATAAGGGATTTCATATATGCCTAAAATTCCAAAAAAATCTGTGATTCGAAGGTCACTTCCAATAACTAATAAGGCAGCCGCGATAATCTGTGAAATCATTTTCTTTATAGGAGCTAGGGCAAAAAGGTCATCTTTAAGTCCTAAAAAAAATAAGATGATAAATCCCACAATTACTCGATGCATGATGATACCCTCGTCACCAAAGTTCCAAAGAAAATAACCGATTAATGTAGATGCAAAAATAGCAATTCCGCCAAATGTGGGTGTGGGAAACTCATGCGAACTTCGTTTGATGTTCTGTTCCATTAATCCCTTTAAATTACAAACATTGATAATAATAGGTATGGAACGAAATGTGATTCCGAACGAAATAAGCATCGAAATCAGTATTTTATGATTATTGTTTGGTATGAATTCTTCAAATGTTAGATTCATATATCTTTTCTATTCGTATAAAAATAGTAATTGCTGAGCTTGAAATGTTGCTGTAATTATACAAATTTAGCCTTTTACCCTTATTTTATGGTATAATTTGCCAAATAAATAAACATTAAATTGAGTGAGTGGTTTTACAGCGGTCTTTCCCGCTTACATACTGCTGGTATGCCTTGGTAAATTTGATAAGGAGTCATATCCTTCGTCAAAACGGAACCAACCGCCAATACACTGTGTGAATAACAAGTAACTCCAGAACAAACAGTTGCCTTTGCACCAATCCAAACACCTTCCTCTAGTGTGATTGGTTTTGCAATTAAATCGAAAGTAGGTTTAGTAAAATCGTGATTGCCTGTCAGTAACAAACAACCCTGTGATAAACAAGCATTTGAACCGATAGAAACCCGCACAAGATTATCAATCCAGACGTGTTCTCCAATCCAGACGTGTTCTCCAATTTCTAAAAACCAAGGATACTTTATCTTGACAAATGGCTTTATTACTGTTCCTTTCCCTACTTTCGCACCAAATAACCGAAGAAATGCTATTTTTAACTTATTCGGAAAAGGAATGAACACTTCGAAGAATAATCCACTGATTATGAGCCAAATAAATCTTTTTAAAGTACTTCCAGGTTGATACCAACTGTTATCGTAAACGGCAAGATTTGTTTTATTTCGATGCATGATTGATTCGGTTAATTAATTGACTGCTCAATTCACGTCCTTCTACAAGACGAGGTGAAAGAAACTGTCGTGTGTTTTCAAATTGTTTTTGATAACTTCCTACATCTCCCTTTTCAATAATATTCGCCCACTCGTGTACAGCCGTATGAAAAGCCAAATCATCTTGGCGGATACTTTTGTCAAATAAGGCAGTTTCTAATGTTTCGTTCAACAATTCATCATTCATAAACAAATACTCTGCCATACCCACACGAAGTCGAAAGGGAGGTGTCTGACAAATTAAACTTTTGTATGGATTGGTTCCTAGATTTTTCCAAGCAACAACCATACTCAATAAACTCAAATGTGAATTAGGCAAGTGTTTTATCGTCGGATTTAAACTGTATTCACTCATCCATTGGTCTTCCAACATTAATTGCCCTGAAAAATCATTGAAGACAATATCCCGTGCTTCCCATATTTCTTTCTTAAATGCCGAAATTTGTTCACTTATCATTTGCCCAAAGAGCTGGTGTTCACTTTGAGCATAGACGCGAATGTCTTTTTTCGCCTCTGGGTTTAGTAAAGCAAGACCAGAATACACGTGATGTTTGTAGCTGTATATA
>CAYNRA010000075.1:0-15103 GCA_964399465.1 uncultured Cytophagales bacterium | reverse complement strand
GGTTCGCCGAGAAGTCGATATCCACCCCTCTGTTTTGCATACGACCTACGTTTTGTGCTGCACTAGCAAAACCAGTTGTGAAAGGGAACGGTACGTTCAATAGTACGCCGGAAGTTACTTTGTTGAAGTAATTTACGCTTAAATTAAAGATGTTTTTGTAGAACGTAGTATTGATACCTAAATCCAACTGAGCTGTTTCTTCCCAAGTTAAGTTCGGGTTTGGCGTTTGTATTGGACGTAAACCAGGCAAGCCGATGTAGTCAGATGCCACACCACCACCATAAAGCGCAAGTGAAGAGAAGTTACCAATTCTGTCATTACCAGCCGTACCGTAAGAAGCCGTTAACTTCATGAAGTTAATGAATTCATTATCTTTCAAGAAGTTTTCTTCTGAAATAACCCAGCCTGCACTACCTGCATAGAAAATACCATAACGGAAGTTTGTACCGAAACGAGAAGAACCGTCACGACGAACAGAACCTTCAAGTAAATATTTTCCACTTAATGCATAGTTAACACGTAAAAACTGAGACTCCAAAGCCCATTCAGAGCGGCTCTCAAAGGTTGTTGTTGGAGTAGCTGCTGAGGCTACGTTTGGTAAACCATCACTCGCAAAGCCATTACCACCTACAGCTACGTTGTCAAATAAAGACGTTTCATAGCTATAACCTGCCAAGATGCTCAAGTTACTTTTTTCTCTGTCTAGGTAATATCTCAATGTATTCGTAGATAACCATTTGTTATCAACCTGAATATCTCTGAAAGCCGAACCACCAGGCGTTAACAAGTTTACAGATCTAGTTTTGGTATCTCCACTGTTGATATCCATACCGAAATCTGTACGGAAAGTTAAATTCTTAAGCAGTTTAAAATCTGCATAGACGTTACCGGTAGTTCTTCTAGATACAAATTTATTTGTATTCAATTCTTCAATCGCAAGTACGTTTTGGATAAATCCTGTATTTACAAATGCACCATTTGCATCTCTAGGAAGGATGAAAGGAAGCTGTAAGTAAGATGAAGTAAGTGGCGCGAATGTGTTATTCTCTACACCGATACGATCCATGTCTACAGTTGATAGCGCCAAGTTCGTACCAATTGTCAAGTAATCTTTTGCTTTGTGTTCCAAATTCAAACGTCCAGCTAATCTACTTAAATCGTTACCGATTGTGAAGCCACTTTCTGTTGCATACGTACCAGAAATGAAATACGTTGTATTGCTACTACCACCACGGGCAGATAGACTCACGTTGTTCGTACGACCTTGTTGTACCACATTATCAATCCAATCAAAATAATCTGTTGAGAATGTCTGCGGAGCTAGACCACGAGCTGTTCTTGATGCATTTACAAATGTCGAGAACTGCTCTGTATTCATCATAGGAAGGATATTTGTTGGATTTGAGAATCCTGTAAATGTATCCAAAGACAATTCTGTCTTTTTGTCTTTTGTTCCTTTTTTCGTATTAATCAAGATAACCCCATTGGCACCACGTGAACCGTAAATCGCTACCGCAGCTGCATCTTTCAATACAGACATAGACTCGATGTCGTTCGGATTGATGTTCAATAATGGGTTAAGTCCTGTTCCACCACCTTGTGCACCAGATAATTCACCGTCATTCAGAGGCACACCATCAATTACGAACAAAGGCTGTCCACCACCTGTAATAGATGCTGAACCACGGATACGAATAGATGGGTTTGAGCCAAGTACCCCAGAAGACGAAACCATTTGCACACCAGCTGCTTGCCCTTGAAGCAATTGTTGTGGTGATAAAGCAGGCCAGTCTTTTATAGATTTTGACGATAGAGTAGAAATAGATTGTGTGCTCAATTTTTTCGATTGCTCACCGTAACCTACTACGACAACTTCATTTAAAAGCTGCTCATCCTCAGATAGAGTTACGTTAATAGTTGAACGGTTTCCAACTGAAATTTCCTGAGACAAAAATCCAACATACGAGAAAACGATAGTTGCTTTTCCATCTACATCTACCGAATACTTACCAGCTGCATCGGTTACAACGCCTGTTGTTGTCCCTTTTACCGATACACTTACACCTTGTAAGGCGCTTCCGTCTGTGGCAGAAACAACGCTCCCGGTGACTTTCCGTGCCTGAGCCATCGCTCCGAAACTCAAGGCCAGACCAACCACTAGGCTGAATAGAGATTTGATTCTCATAACATTGATTTGGGTTTAGTTTTAAAATTGAATGATTGCAAAACTACACTTTTTTGAAAATGAATGATAGCTCTGCGAATGCTTTATAACTATTCCAAGTTGAAATTTGTTTTTAATTTGGTTATTTAATCTTTTTATAATATAAAATATATCTATTATTCCCTAATTGGCAAATATCATTCAACTTCATTTTTGATGAATACAAAGGTAATTATATATTTTTTGCGCTTGAAGCCTATGTTTGTCATGACAAATATCCATATACATTCCTCATCTCTATTTTAAAAGTTTCCTTAAATGTTTTTAAAAAATAGTATTTTTCTTAGTTTATGTCTTTGAGTTGAAAGGGGAATATTTAGCATTTTTTTATCTTACCCGAATGTCCAATTTATTTGATTATCTCCTATAAAGTAGTGTATCTACTTAATAATAAAAAAGTTATCCACTTTTCTGTAGAAAACAGAATACTTTATTACCTCATGTTGGATAGAGTAAGAAGTTACTTTTAATACCAAAGAAGTTAGTTTCTATTTCTAGGAATAATTTTAGTCAAGTAGAAGTATTTTCATCTAGTTTAGATTACCATTAAATGAAAAAACCTGACTAGTTTTCACTTGGTCAGGTTTTTCAAAAGAACTCAATTTATATTCTTTAAACGATCAATAGCCAGGGTTTTGCTCGATTGGAGATGTATTGTTGTTAATAATTTCCTCCAACGGAATTGGCCAAATAAACAAATGGCTGCTATACGGAATGGCGTGATCTGTTGGGATAGCCCGATCAGTGGTATAGAAGTTTACATTTGTGATTGATCTTGTTGTTGCTTTCGCAGGGACACCCGTCATAAGACCTTCACCAGCTAGGCGGTGAATATCAAAGAAACGTCTTCCTTCTGCTAAGAACTCAATACGACGCTCTTGGAAGATAGCCGTCAATAAGCTAGTTGCATTCGCAAAGTCTGTAGTTGCATACGCAGGTACAGAAGCGGGAAGTGCCCGGCTACGAACAGAGTTTAACAAACTAACTGCTAATTGCGTGTTCTGTTGTTGACCAGGGCGAGCATATGCTTCCGCTGCGTTAAGAACTACTTCAGCAAAACGTAGAATGGGGTTCGGATCTGTGTAAGTAACTGGATCTGTATATTTGTCTGTGTAGTAACCTGTTGCATTTGAGCTGGTTAAAGTTCTTCTCGTATCTTCAGCATGCCAGAATGGTGCACGCCAAATCAATGGACTTATTTTTACTAAGCCACGTCCACCTTTTGCTGGGTTTCCGAACATGGAACCAAGTGCACCATTTACGCCAGGGTTAGCCTCTGGAGAGTTCGCAAAAGAGAAAATATTGTCAGATGAAACACCCCCACTACGGAATGGTGCAGCTACATTGGCTGTTAAGGAGTAATCACCTTTGATTTTTTCGTACTCAGCAATAACACCTGCCCAATCTTGCATGTGTAATTTTATACGTGATTTCAAGGCAATAACACTTCCTTTTCTTGCACGAAATACCGTTTTTGCACCTGTAAACAAACGTTCGGCTTCATCTAAGTCCGTTAAAATTTGTTGGTAATCTTCTGCAACTGTACCACGGCCAACTGCTTCTCCTACTGGAACTTTTGGTACATCATTTACTGCCACAGTTCTATAAGGAATACCAGGAGAGGTACGTCCATTAGGATCTGAATACGGACGTGCATAGTTTACCACTAATTCATGATGACCTAAAGCACGCATAAACAACATTTCAGCTCGGTAATTATCTCTCTGTGCTTGTGTTAATGTACCGTTTTGAAGCGCCACATCTAAGTTTTCCAACACGATATTTACTCGATTGATGGTACGGTAGATAGAAATCCACATACCATTATTGTTTGCTGTTTGTGGGTTGTAACCACCTACGTACGTAATTTCATAGAACAATTGATCATTGTACATGTCTTCTCCGCGCATTTCGTTCTGTTGAACGTTAGCTGCACCGAAAGGATAACCACGTTGCACTGATCCCAAATAAAAGCCTCTCTGTGCGGCTTCGTACACACCTACAACAGCTGACTCAATTCGTGCTGCCGTTCCAAATGCCTCTTGATCTGGAATTAAGTCAGCAGGGGAAAGATTAGTTACATCACATGAGCTGACAAGGTTTGTAAGTGCCAAGCTCAGCAGTAACATTTTTATATTTTTTGCATATTTCTTCATAATACTACTTCAAATTTGATGATTGACAATTAGAACCCTACGTTCACACCTACTGAAACTGTACGGACAACTGGTGCCACGTTCCAATCAACTCCAAAGTTTAATTGACCTGAAAACTGGTTTGCTTCTGGATCTAAACCTGAATATTTCGTGAAGGTGAATGGATTTTGTACCTGTGCAAAAGCACGTACATTCGAGATGGAGTTTCCAAATGCTTTTTCCAAAGCTGTTCTCGGTACGGTGTAACCTAAAACGATGTTTTGGATACGGATAAAGTCACCTTTCTCGATGAATCTTGAGTTAGATGCAGATGTTTGGAACATGTTCGCATCTTGACCTGAGTATAGCTTAGGAATGTCTGTTACTTGTCCTGCTGTTGTCCAACGGTCTAAAATACGCGCATCGTTGTTTGAGAATCCTTGACCAAGTAACCCTCTGTACGTCTCGTTCATGATGAAGTTACCACCTGAGTAACGTGTGAAGATTTCAGCATCGAAGTTTCCGAAGTTGAAAGAGTTACTCCATCCACCTTGCCATCTTGGTAACGTATTACCCAAAAATTCTTGTGTTGGTCCTGCTGTAGCCGTAGATACGTTTTCAGGGTTTGATGGGTCGTATGTTCTCCAACCAATAGCACCTGGGCGTAAGTTGTACTGTACAATTTGCTCGCCTCGGTAGTACATTGGATTTCCGTTAGCTGCATTAACACCTGCCCAACGGAATCCGTAAAGCTGTGCAATTGGCCCGCCTACTTCTGTACGGTTGTATGTAGAAGTCAATGGTTGTACTAAGTTCGTTACCTCGTTACGCAACCAAGTAAAGTTGAAGTCTGTGTTCCAGGTAAATCTACCGGCTTTGATAACTGGTGTGGCAATTCTGAACTCTGCACCTGAGTTAATCATGGCGCCAACGTTTTGGTTAATGCTGTTACCCGGTACACCCAGTGAAGGGATTGTAGGTGCAGATAAGATCAATCCATCAATGTTGTTCGTGAAATAGTCTCCAGAAAGTGTTACCTTTCCGATAGTCATATCAAAACCAACATTCAATTTTTTAGAAGTTTCCCACTGTAAACCAGCATTGCCTACACGTGCATAACCAATACCAGCACCAGCACCACCTAAAACTGGATTAAAACCACCAATCGCAGCAAATGTACCGATTTCTGTATTACCTACTTCCGCATACGAAGCACGTAGTTTCAAATCTGAGATAATTTCTGACTGAAAGAACTCTTCGTCAGATACACGCCAACCCACTGATCCACCGAAGAACGTACCTCTTTGGTTCTCACGTGCAAGGTCAGAAATACCATCATTACGTAAGGTAAATGAAGCCAAATAACGTCCTTTGTAGCTGTAGTTGAAACGACCAAAGTATGAATCAAAACCACGCTCAGAAAATCCACCACTTGAGAATTGGTTATTGTATGAACCTGTAATTAGGTTACGACCACGGTAGAAGTTGTCAGAAATCGCTGTTCCCCAACCTGCAAAGCTATAGAAGTTTGTGTATTGGTACTCAGCCCCTGCTGTCAAGTTAATCGTATGATCTTCACCGATAATAGTCTGGTAGTTCAATGTATTTTGCCAGTTCCAACGGAAAGCCGGGTTATATGCCATGTAAACATATCCGTTTGAGCTACGACCATCTCCGTGACGTGGATCTAATGACTGAAAATCATCCGCCAAAGTTAAGTCAACCCCGATTTGTGTACGTGCAGTCAAGCCTTGTAGAATATCTACTTCTGCAAACGCATTTCCCAATAGTCTGTGTGCACGGCTACGATATAAGTTATTCTGAATGACAAATCCAATGTTTGGAATATTGTTATCAGGACCTGCTAAGTTTGCACCAAAACCAGTTGTTGCACCATCAGCCGTTACGTTAAATCCATCGAAACGAGTGTTCGCCTCATCATAAATAGGTACGTTAGGTAACGCTCTTGTTGCGTTGTAAATCGCACCAGATAGTGAGTTTGCACCGTTGTTCAGTCCTAAAATCTCTGTCAATGAATAAGACATAGATGTTCCCATTCTGATTGACTTAGAAACCTTGTGATCTAAGTTTGCACGGAACGAATATCTTGATAAATCGTTCGGTTTAATAGCAGATTGTTGATCTGTAAAGCCAAGTGAGAAGAAGTATTTCGTTGCTTCTGAACCACCAGCCACAGATAAGTTGTGTTGTTGGGTCATTCCTGTACGGAAAATGAAATCCTGCCAATCTGTATTTACACCAGGGTTAGCCAAAGGCGCTTGGTTGGCATTACGACGTTTCTCGTTCGCGATTTCTACAAACTGATCTCCTGTTAATAAATTGAAACGATTAACCGCTTGGTTTGTACCTACACTTGTGTTGTAATTTACTTTTGCTTTTCCAGCAGCACCGCGTTTTGTCGTGATAAGGATTACCCCATTCGCTGCACGTGAACCGAAGATAGCCGTTGCTGAACCGTCTTTCAATACCTCAAATGACTCAATATCAACAGGGTTGATATTTGCTAATGGGTTCGAAGAATTGACCGCTGAACGATCTGCATCTACCACTGGAACTCCATCAATAACAATCAATGGGTTCGCACTTGAGCTAATTGAGTTGACTCCACGTACACGAATAATCGGACGTGAACCCAAAATACCACTTGGTGTCGTGATTTGAACCCCTGGTGCACGACCTGCTAATTGTGATTCGAACGAAGCTGTAACTAAGTTTTCAATGGATTTTCCACTAACTGATACCACAGAACCCGTGATTTCACGACGCTCTTGTGTACCATAACCTACTACAACGACCTCATTCAAGAGTTTTTCGTCCTCTGATAAGGAAATATTAATGACGGAGCGATTACCAACAGGTACTTCTTGACTTAAAAAGCCAACATAAGAAACAACTAATGTTGCTTTTCCTTGTACATCAAGTGAATATTTACCGTCTGCATCTGTTGCAACACCTGTTGTTGTGCCTTTGATAGATACGCTGACACCCTGAAGAGCCACGCCGTCAGCACTTGAAGTCACTGTTCCCGTGACTTTTCGCGCTTGTGCGAATGCTCCGAAACTCAAGGCCAGACCAATCACTAGGCTTAATAGAGATTTGATTCTCATAACATTGATTTGGTTTAGTTATAAAATGAATAAATGCAAATTTACAATTAATTAATCCTGATAATTACTGTACACGTAAATTTTATAACTATTCCAAGATATAGTTTGAATATAATTTATTAAAACTGTATTTTTTTGATATACAATATCTTATTTTCCCCCTTTTTCAATAGATTATTTATATATTTTGTAATAAAAATGTATAAAAGAAATACCTCAAATGTAACTTTATGAAATATACTTAATAAAACAATTATTATTTTGTTTATTATTGTTAATGCAACTATTTTAAATATTTTATTTCGAAAAATTTAATTATTCCAATATTTCTTAAATGTAATTTGTTGTTTTTAGCTTTTTATATGAAGTGGGAAATTCCATGTAACGAGATGTATTTACAAATAGAATAGTTACGAAAAAAAATAAATATTTAAATGTATATATAAAAAATTGGCATGTGAAATGTATTCATTCACACGCCAATCAGCTACTTATAAGTAGAATTTTACGTCTATTTTACGTGACAATTACATCAATTTCATGCCATTATAAGGATTAATCAGTGCAATAGAACCATCTTCTCTATGTGTCAATGGAGTCATTTTTACTGACCTTAAATGTGTCACACCTTTTGAAAGACTAGAATCATGATAAAATAAATACCATTGTCCCTCAAATAAACAAATGGAATGGTGGGAAGTCCAACCGACAACCGGCTCTAGTATTCTCCCCCGGTAGGTAAATGGGCCGTACGGATTGTCTCCCGTCGCATAGCAAATGTAATGCGTGTCTCCTGTTGAATAAGAGAAATAATACACTCCATTGTATTTGTGTACCCAAGATGCCTCAAAAAAACGGCGTTCATTATCCCCCGCTCGCAAGGGCTCCCCCTGCTCATCGACAATTAAAATTTCTCGGACAGGTTCCGCCAATGATACTAAATCGTCTGATAATTTAGCTATCCTTGGTCCCAAAGCAGGTGCATATTCCGCTGGTTCTCGGTGTGCTTTATTGTATTTATTCTCTCGGTAAGATTGCAATTGCCCTCCCCAGATACCGCCAAAATATAGATAATAACTACCATCTTCGTCTTCAAATACAGCTGGATCAATAGAGTAAGTACCTTCTATTGGATTCGGTTCAGGATGAAAGGGACCACTCGGTTTGTCGCCAATTGCCACACCTATTTGGAAAATCCCATCCGCTTTTTTGGCTGGAAAAAACAGATAATATTTGCCATCTTTATGTGCAGCATCTGGCGCCCACATCTGTTTGTCCGCCCACAAAACGTCTTTCACATGCAAAGCAACGCCATGGTCTTCTACGTGTGCACCCGGCTTCTCCATGGATAAAACGTGGTAGTCTTCCATTGCAAAATGACTTCCCAAATCATCAAACGGAATACCCGCCTCTATATCATGCGAAGGATAAATATATATTTTCCCCTCAAAAACATGTGCAGAAGGGTCTGCAGTGTAAATATGATTTACCAAAGGAGCGGAAATCGCTTGACGTGCTAGTTCATCAAAATTTATATTATCGATAGGATCTTCAGGCATCTTTTCTTCTAATTTTTAATTCACTTTCAATTTTTTTCTCCATCGATTTTGTAATGACGTAGCCCGTCAATAATAGGGCGGCAGATAGTAAGGTCAATCCAGGGTAAAGACTTACAGACCATAAAATTCCCTGGGTTGTATCTGTGGTTTGCTCCATCGACTCTGCAATGTACCCGTACATAGATAATAAACCTGCGCCAATGGCACCACCTAAACTTAACCCGACTTTTAAGCCAAATATCATAGCTGAAAAAATAATGGCGGTTGCCCGGCGGTTATTAACAAGTTCGGAGTAATCGGCAACGTCAGCAATCATAGCCCATAATAAAGGAATAGTCACACCATATGTAAACCCATGAGCAAGTTGTGTGGCGAAGACAAGTCCAATAGATTGAGTTCCATAAAATAAAAAGGCAATGAGACAAAAGGCAGAAAGTGCTAGGAAAATCCCAAAAACATCGCGTTTTCCAAAGGCATCTGCGAGAGGTTTTGAAAATCCAATTCCGAAAATCATGCAAATGATTCCGCCTGCATTGAACAAACTAAAAGCTGATGTTGGCGAATCTTCTGGCCAAGCAAAGGCGGTTAAACCAATAGAGGTAAGTCCACTATTTAATGCAGCAATACCAGATACAAAGCCAATGTCACCTAAGAATTTTGTGAGGGCTTCTGGGTCGAGATAGTATTTGAAATAATAAATATACATACCGCCTTTCAAGGAAAGGGTTACAAAGACCAAGATAGTTACGCCTAGCATTATCAACCACGGTTTATTTTTGAGCAAGTCTGTGAGGTCTTCTTTGACAGAGCCAGTCTGTCCGGCAGCGGGTACAATTCGCTCACGCGTGGTGAAAAAGGTAATTAAAAAGAAAATAGTACCAACTACAGCAAAAATGAAAAGCGTAGTAGAAAATCCCTTTGCTTGGTCGCCTTCTCCTAGAATCAATACCAAAGGAAGAAGTAATGCTTGGATGATGAATTGGGCAATCATCACGGCAACAAAACGGTAGGAGGAAACAGAGTTTCGCTCCGCCATGTCACCGGTCAATACGCCACTAAGGGCAGAATAGGGGAGGTTGTTGGCGGAGTAAATGAGGACGAGGGCAAAATAAGTAACTAATGCATAGATAATTTTTCCAGTCTCCCCGAAATCAGGCGTAGAAAAAGCAAGTAAAGCAATGACGCCAAACGGAACGGACGTCCAGAGAATCCAAGGGCGAAATTTTCCCCATCGGCTGACGGTTCTGTCCGCAATAATCCCCATAATGATGTTGAAAAAAGCACCGACAAAGCCGCCCACAAAAATAATAGCACTAGCTGCTCCAGCAGAAATCTTGTAAACATCGGTGTAAAAGAAAGCAAGGAAGGTCATCAAGGTCTGAAAAATCAGGTTGGCAGCCAAGTCTCCGAGACTGTACCCTACTTTTTCAACCACAGATAATTTGGATTGATTCATTTGAAGGTTCATTTTTAAGGTTGAATAACAGTATAATAAGCAGGTTTTGGTTTTAGGTTTCTATCAAATAGTAAGGGATAGTTGGTGCGTCCGGGGATTGGCCAGCCGTTTAACCAAGAGTGCCCATCTTCGACACCCCAAAAGGTAACACGCGTTATCTTATCTTGATAGCGGCGAAATAACTGAAACAGATCGCCATACTCTTGTGCCAATTTGTTCTGTATCTCTGTGGGTAAACCAGCTGGATAAGGATTCATTGTTGAATTAGCCTCGTATCGTTGATTGACATCCGCACCCGTTAAATCCCATGGATTAGGTAGTACAGTAATATCCAATTCTGTAAACATGACTTTTATACCTAATGCACTAAACTCTTGAATGCTTTTTTCGATTTCTTCCAAGGGTAATCCTTTTATACTCCAGTGTCCTTGAATCCCAACTCCATCAATCCGGATACCTTGTGCTTGTAATTTTTTGATCAATGAAATAGCTCCCGCTCTTTTCAAGGGTTGTTCTATATTATAATCGTTGTAATATAATTCAGCATTTGGGTCTGCTTCGGCTGCTAAACGAAACGCTTCTGCGATGTAATCTTCGCCTAGCAGTTTGAAAAACAAAGATTTTCGTAAAGAACCATCCTCCTCCAACGCTTCATTCACAACATCCCAACCGTGAACTTTCCCTTTGTACCGCCCCACAATTGTATGGATATGTTCTCTCATAAACAAACGCAATGAGTCAGGATTCTGAATTTGGTGGACGAATGGGGATAATTGACTGTGCCAAATCAAGGTATGGCCAATGGTTTCCATTTTATTTTTTTGGCCAAATTCTACAAAACGGTCTGCCATTTCAAACGTATATTTACTCCATTCTGGGTGAATGTTTTCACACTTCATGTGATTTTCTGGAGTCACAGAGTTAAACTCTCGTTTGATTAATTTTTGTGCTCGATTATCTTTTTCAAGAATGTGGGAGGCTCCCATGGCTACTCCCATTGTAAAATTTCTTTGGTATGCGTCCTTCAACGATGTTTGTGCTGTAACTCCTAGACTCACAGAGATACAGATACTTACTAGTAAACTTTTCTTCATTGTATTTATAGAGTGGTTGATATAGGTTTCTGCATCATTCGTCTTCTTTCATTTAGATGTAATCAATTGAAATGAAAGATAAATGCGTCAAGTCTTTTTACAGCTTGTTATGCTGTACTAAAAGTACAATTATTCTCAATTTTTTTCAAAATCAATCAACTAGTTTCTAACGAATGAAAAACCAATATGCGTCGGTGAGAGATATTTGTTATTTATAGATATGTCAAAACGTGTGAGTTGATTCAGCAAAAAACAAAAACGGGTGTAGCTTGTGAGCCACACCCGTTTTATTTATTTGATAGAGAGAATTACTTCTCTTTTTTCATCACTGCATCCGCGATGTTCTGAGGAACAAAGTCGTAGTGCGAGAATGTCAAGTTAGCTGTTGCACGACCAGATGTGATTGTACGCAAGTCTGTTACATATCCGAAAAGTTCAGACAAAGGCACATCCGCTTTGATTACCTGCGAACCTGCTTTTGTATCCATCCCTTTCATCATACCACGACGGCGGTTTAAGTCACCTGTGATAGGTCCGGTGTATTCGTCTGGAGTGATAACTTCAAGTGCCATGATTGGCTCAAGTAATTTTGCACCTGCTTGACGAGCCGCTTCCTTGAAACCGATACGAGCTGCCATCTCAAAAGAGAATGCATCTGAATCGACATCGTGGAATGAACCGTGGAACAAACGAACTTTCATGGAATCCAAAGGATAACCTGCTAATGGACCCGCTTTCATCGCTTCGTCAAATCCTTTTTGGATAGAAGGAATAAATTCTCTTGGAATTACCCCACCCACGATTTGATTAACAAATTGCAAGCCTTCTTTTTTCTCTTTTCCTTCCTCGTGATCGTCACGTGGTCCGATTTCGAATACGATGTCGGCAAATTTACCACGACCACCCGTTTGTTTCTTATATACTTCACGGTGTTCGAAGTTCTTCGTAAGTGCCTCTTTGTAAGCTACTTGAGGAGCACCTTGGTTTACTTCTACTTTAAACTCACGACGCATACGGTCAATGATGATTTCTAAGTGAAGCTCACCCATACCACGAATGATAGTTTGACCAGTCTCTTCGTTCGATTCTACTTGAAGTGTTGGATCCTCTTCGATTAATTTCGTAATCGCATTCGAGAATTTATCTTGATCGGCTGTTTTCTTCGGTTCAATCGCATACCCGATAACTGGATCTGGGAATACCATTGATTCCAAAACGATTGGGTGCTTCTCATCAGACAAGGTATCTCCCGTTTTGATATCTTTGAAACCAACTACTGCCGCGATATCACCCGCCTCTAATTGGTCAATTTGATTTTGCTTGTTAGCATGCATCTGGAAGATACGTGAAATACGCTCTTTGTTACCAGAACGGTTGTTCAATACGTAAGAACCAGAAGGAAGAGTACCCGAGTACGAACGGATGAAGCAAAGACGACCTACGAATGGGTCGGTAGCAATTTTGAACGCCAAAGCTGCAAATGGTTGTGTAGCATCTGCTTGACGGAAAATTTCCTCGCCTGTTCTTGGATCTGTACCTTTGATTGCCTTTCTATCCAATGGAGAAGGTAAAATTCCCATTACATAGTCAAGCATCGTTTGAACACCTTTGTTTTTAAAAGATGAACCACAAAGCATAGGAACAATCTTCATGCTGATGGTTGCTGCGCGAAGAGCGGCTAAAATCTCATCTTCAGTGATAGAGTTTGGATCTTCGAAGTATTTCTCCATCAAAGATTCGTCAAATTCAGCAACAGCTTCAAGAAGTTTCTCTCTCCATTCTGTAGCTTCTTCTACCATATCTTCTGGGATTGGCACTTCTTTGAAAGTCATACCTTTATCTTCTTCATTCCACTCAATACCGCGGAAGTTAACTAGGTCAACGACACCACGGAAGTTTTCTTCGGCTCCGATAGGTAATTGAAGCGGAACTGCATAGCTACCTAGCATTTCTTTTACTTGCTTCACTACGTTCAAGAAATCCGCACCAGAACGGTCCATTTTATTGACAAAACCCAAACGTGCTACGTTGTAGTTGTTTGCCAAACGCCAGTTTGTTTCAGATTGAGGCTCAACACCATCAACAGCACTGAAAAGGAATACCAAGCCGTCCAAGACACGAAGTGAACGGTTTACCTCTACGGTAAAGTCCACGTGACCTGGGGTATCAATAATGTTGATATGGTAGTTGTCTCCTCTGTAAGGCCAAGTTACAGTAGTCGCAGCAGAAGTAATTGTGATACCTCTTTCTTGCTCTTGTTCCATCCAGTCCATGGTGGCAGCACCGTCGTGTACTTCACCAATTTTGTGGCTAACTCCAGCGTAATACAAGATACGCTCTGTGGTGGTGGTTTTACCGGCATCAATGTGAGCGGCAATACCAATGTTTCTAGTAAATTTTAAATCGCGAGCCATTTAATAAAAAATAGTTTACTGTTATTTTGTAGTAAGTTCTTTCTAACGCAAAATGCTGTACTACTACATATACTGAAGAGACACCTGTTATCTTTATAAAAGGGAGACTATTCGAGTAACATTTCGGGGGGCAAAGGTACAAACTAAATTGGAAAATAGAAAAAACTTCGCTAATTCATTTGTTATTAGTTTATTATGTGTGCTACCTGCCAATCAATAAAGTTAATGCCATTTATTCTTTATTTTGTTTGTTAATTTGTAAATTGCTTTCATCTAATTGTCTATTTCCCTAAAGATAGATTTTTATTTGAAGGTTTTTCAATGCATTCATTCTTAGGGCAGTTACTAGAAATCTAATACAATACAAATGGCAAAAAAAACAAACGAACAAGAGGAAGAAACGCAAATCAGCATTGAGCTTCCTGAAGAAATCGCAGAAGGAGTGTACGCGAATCTAGCAATGATTTCACACTCCAATTCTGAATTTATCCTTGATTTCATCCGTCTTATGCCCGGTGTACCGAAAGCAAAGGTAAAATCTCGTATCATTCTAACTCCTGAACACGCTCTTCGGCTTGTTATGGCTTTGCAAGACAATATCGCAAAATTTGAAAATTCATTTGGCGAGATAAGCCCGAACGAAAACCCAAGCCCGTTTCCGATGAATTTCGGTGGGCCCGTCGGGGAAGCCTGACGCTACTCGCTTTGTTTTCAAGTAGATGGCAAACAAAAAACACATATTTTTTGTGTAAACAGAAAAATATCGTATTTTTGCAGTCCTTTTTACCAAAAAAGGATTAATTTTTTATTTAAAACCATTTTATTTCGCAATGCCTACTATACAACAGTTAGTAAGAAAAGGAAGAGAGACTCTTGATTACAAATCTAAGTCACCGGCATTGGATTCTTGCCCACAGCGTAGAGGGGTTTGTACACGTGTATATACAACAACACCAAAGAAGCCTAACTCGGCTTTGCGTAAAGTTGCTCGTGTGCGTTTAACCAATCAAAAAGAAGTGAACGCCTACATTCCAGGTGAAGGTCACAACTTACAAGAACACTCAATCGTATTGATTCGTGGTGGTCGTGTGAA
>CAYNRA010000074.1:3447-15537 GCA_964399465.1 uncultured Cytophagales bacterium | reverse complement strand
TGCCTTACCATTTACCGCTGGTAGAAGACCGTACGAGCAAGTTGCCTTCCAGTTTTCACACCATACGTACAACAAGCATGGCATTATCACGCATGCATCTGAATTTATCAGCCATACACCAGGCGAGTTTCCTAACTTCCTTTTTGCACGCGCATTGAAAGCGGCGTTGGGTAACGATCTAGGAAGTATTTTTCGGTTTGCCTCGCACGAAAATTCCATTCTGAATGCCATCATCAAGCAACTTAGGGATTCAAATGAACCAGACAAAGACGAATTGATTGCATTCTTACAAACGATAACTGCGCCAACCGATAATTCAGCTGAGCTATGGACAGCAGAACGTTCGATGATTGATTTAAAAGATATCATCAAAGATTATTATTACAATCCATACATGAGAGGATCTATTTCGATCAAAGCTGTTTTGCCAGCAGCGTTAAAAGTGAGTACATTTCTTCAGAAAAAGTACACGCACAATTTGAAACTAATCGAAGTAAGCAGCAAAAACTTTCCAGAAACGCATGTCTGGTTAACACAAGAAAATGGCGAGGTAGTCAATCCATATAAAATGTTGCCTCCACTTTTCCAAGAATGGAGCGAAATAGAGAAAGAAGAAAATGTGTTTGATGCAGACAGTATCGCTAATGGAGGAGATGCGTTGGCTGCTTATGCCAAACTACAATACCAGAATTTGAGAGATAGAGAGAGAAATGAAATTGTATCCGGTCTTCTGAAGTATTGTGAGTTGGACACGCTAGCCATGGTCATGATTTATGAACATTTGAAAGAACTAACCGAGTAAATTCGACTCATTTTATATGTTTCTCCTCAAAAGCCAGACACGAGACAAACACGTCCTCGTTTCTGGTTTTTGTTGTTTTCGGGCAGCTATTTTATGCATCAAATACAAATCATTCGTACCAATTTGAATTTGTTTCCCCACTTTTTTCCTGAAAATCACCCCATCGTTTTCACATTCTTTCTTTACCTTTGCTTAATTATTTGAAAGAAAAAATTTGTGAGGATAACTACCTTGCCCAAACTTATATGCAATCTACTGTTCTTTCTCTCTCGCTTGATCCATCTATAGCGTACGACGACGCATTACTGCGCGAATACCTGACAAAAAACACACTTTCCAAAGAAAAAAGAACGTTTTCGTTTCGACGAATCAAAGAATCCATCGACGGTCGAAAGGGAAAAGTAGTCATTCATCTCGACGTTGAAATCTTTTTTACGGATACACCTCCTCCCCTTTTCTCTTCGGTACGTGCCTATCCTTCTGTCGCTCATGCCCCGCAGGCGCTCGTCATCGGTGCAGGCCCGGCAGGACTTTTTGCTGCACTCCGTCTCATCGAACTCGGTATCAAACCCATTGTCCTAGAAAGAGGCAAAGATGTGCGTGCTCGTCGCCGAGACCTCGCCGCACTCAATAAAAAACACGTCGTCAACCCCGAATCAAACTATTGTTTTGGCGAAGGAGGTGCAGGAACTTACTCAGACGGAAAGCTATATACGCGTTCTAAGAAACGAGGAGATATTCGACGAATATTGGAGATATTTGTTCAACACGGCGCCACCGAACGCATCTTGGTTGATACACATCCACATATTGGCACCAATAAATTGCCGATGGTTGTCCAAGCACTCCGTGAACAAATCCTTGCAGCGGGTGGTGAGGTTCATTTTGACCGAAAAGTCGTTGATTTCCTGCTCGAAAACCAAGAAATAAAAGGAGTGAAAACCGAGGACAATCAGATTTTCTTGGGCATCGGGGTTATTCTTGCCACGGGACATTCGGCACGCGATATTTTTCACCTTTTGCACCAAAAACAAATCCTAATAGAGCCCAAACCCTTTGCGATGGGCGTCCGGATTGAACACCCCCAATCTTTTGTGGATACCTGCCAATACCACCGCCCTGAGCGCGGACTTCTCCCGCCTGCTGCTTACAGTTTGGTTACTCAAACCAAATACAAAGGAGTCCAACGCGGGGTTTTTAGCTTTTGCATGTGTCCGGGCGGATTTATTGTCCCCGCAGCAACAGCACCCGGCGAACTCGTTGTAAACGGCATGTCACCATCCCGTCGCGATTCTTATTTTGCGAATTCCGGTGTTGTCGTTGCCATCCATCCACAAGATTGGGAACCTTATCTACCCGAACACGGCCCACTTGCAGCACTTGCCTTGCAAGAAGAGGTGGAGAGGAAACTTTGGGAGAAAACCCAAGCACAAGTAGTTGCTAAGCAAGAAGATACAGAGGAAGGAAGTCGGGCACAAATAGCGCCTGCACAGCGCATTCCTGACTTTTTGGCGCGAAGAAAATCAAAATCGCTTCTACCTACTTCTTACCAACCTGGACTTCTTTCATGCGAGATGGACGATGTTCTTCCGGCATTTATTGCTGAACCCCTCCGCGAAGCACTTCCGCAATTCAACCGAAAAATGAAAGGATATGCCTCTGCACAAGGGCAACTCATCGGGCTTGAAAGTAGAACCTCCTCTCCCGTTCGGATACCGCGCGAAAAAGAAACGTTGGAGCACCCGCAAATCAAGCGATTTTTCCCGTGCGGGGAAGGCGCAGGTTATGCTGGTGGTATCGTCTCGGCAGCTATGGACGGTGAACGATGTGCTGAAAACCTCGCGAAATTGTACCACGCCGTATCACCTCCAGATTCGGAATAATCCGGAGGCACACTTTAACAAATCATAGAATTACCTTATTTTTGTCAAATATTCTTTTTCTTCCATTTTGTACTAATCAAATATGACTTCTCACCAAATTCGTAGAGCATTCCTAGATTTTTTTACGTCCAAAGACCATTTGATTGTTCCATCAGCTCCATTAGTCGCCAAAAACGACCCAACGCTGATGTTCAACAACTCAGGCATGGCGCAATTTAAAGACTTCTTTTTAGGAAATGGCACACCGCCACATAGCCGCATCGCCGACACCCAAAAATGTCTCCGCGTATCTGGTAAACACAACGACTTGGAAGAAGTGGGCTTCGATACTTACCACCATACCATGTTCGAAATGCTCGGAAACTGGTCTTTTGGTGACTATTTTAAGGAAGAAGCGCTCAAATGGTCGTGGGAATTATTAACAGAAGTATATAAATTACCCAAAGACCGTATTTATGTCTCTGTTTTTGAAGGTGACGAAAAAGACGGCGTACCTTTTGATCAAGAAGCATTCGATATTTGGAAAAACATTCTAGGCGGTGACGAACGCATCATTCTCGGGAATAAAAAAGATAATTTCTGGGAAATGGGTGATGTAGGCCCGTGCGGCCCGTGTTCTGAAATCCACATTGACCTTCGTGACGAAGCCGATGTTGCACAAATTTCGGGTAAATCACTTGTAAACGCAGATCATCCACAAGTTATCGAGATTTGGAATAACGTCTTCATGCAATTCGAACGCAAAGCAGACGGTTCACTTATTCCATTACCCAACAAACACGTCGATACAGGCATGGGCTTTGAACGTCTCTGTATGGCGATTCAAGGGAAACAATCCAACTACGATACCGATATTTTCCAACATACCATTCGAGTTATCGAAGAAATGTCTGGACAAAAATACGGGGTAAACGGTACATTGGGTTCAGATAACTACACAGATGTTGCCATGCGCGTCATCGCGGATCACCTTCGCGCGGTTGCCTTTACCATTGCAGACGGGCAGTTGCCTTCCAATGCGAAAGCAGGGTATGTCATTCGACGCATTCTTCGCCGGGCGGTTCGGTACGGATATTCATATTTGAATTTCAGAGAACCTTTTATGACCAAATTAGTGCCTGTCTTGGCAGAACAATTCAAGGATGTTTTCCCTGAATTACAAGCGCAGGTAGAATTTGTTTCTAAAGTGGTGGAAGAAGAAGAACGCACATTCCTACGCACATTGGAAGCAGGTCTAAAACGTCTTGACCTAATTTTCCAACAAGAAAACCCAACGAAAGAACTGCAAGGAAATATCGTCTTTGAATTGTCTGATACGTTTGGTTTCCCGATTGACTTAACGGCATTGATTGCAAAAGAAAAAGGATTCACCATAGACGAAGCTGGTTTCCATGCTGCGTTGGCAGAACAAAAAGCGAGAAGCCGCAAAGATGCAACCAAAGAAGCCGCAGATTGGCACGAATTAGGCGACCTTGACGGTGTGCAATTCCTTGGTTATGAGACACTTCAGGCAGTTGGACAACTGATGAAATACCGCCAAGTAAAAACCAAAGCAGGGCAAGAATTCCATTTGGTGCTTGACCAAACGCCTTTCTACGCAGAAATGGGTGGACAAGTGGGCGATACCGGAACATTTAGCTGGACAGATGCGAATGGTACGAAACAGCAAATTCGTATCATCGATACAAAGAAAGAAAACGACTTATTTATTCATATTTCAACGGATAAATCGCTTGAAAAACTGCTTGCAGAGCTAACACACCCCCTTGTTGTCGATGCGCAAGTAGATGAGCAACGTCGCCTAGATATTGAGAAAAACCATACAGCAACACACATCATGTTGGCGGCACTTCGCCAAGTACTTGGTAGCCATATTGTGCAGCGCGGGTCTTTCCAAAACGATACAGTTACCCGCTTTGACTTCTCGCATTTTGCCAAAGTCACAGACGAAGAATTGCAAGCCGTAGAGGACATTGTGAATGCTAAGATTCGAGAAAATATCGCCTTAGATGAAAAACGAAATGTACCGATTCAAGAAGCGATTCAGATGGGTGCAACGGCTACATTTGGTGAGAAGTATGGCGATTTTGTTCGAGTGATTACGTTTGACCCTAACTTCTCGGTAGAACTTTGTGGAGGAACGCACGTGCCAGCAACGGGCTGCATTGGTTTGTTCAAATTTACGACCGAAGGTTCCGTTTCTGCGGGTGTCCGTCGGGTTGAGGCAGTCACAGGCGTAAAAGCATTTGAATTGATGCGCCAACAAAAAAACACACTCGACCAATTGGCAACTCTTCTACGTTCGTCCAACGATTTGATTAAATCCGTAGAGAATTTATTAGATGAAAAAGCCCAATTGCTCAAGCGAGTTGAAGCATTGGAAAACGAGAAGTTACAACAAATCAAGCAAGATTTACTTCAAAAAGTAGAGACAGTTGCTGGTTTCCCTGTGATAGCGACACAAGTCCAAGTACCGTCAGCGGATGCCTTGAAGGAATTGGCATACGAGTTGAAAACGAAGTTACCTTCGGCGTTTTTGGTACTTGGTGCGGTAATTCAAGACAAGCCACAATTAGCGGTAATGGTTTCCGATGAATTAATTGCAGATAAGCAATTACACGCAGGAAATATTGTAAAAGCAGCAGCCAAAGCCATGCGCGGCGGTGGCGGTGGACAACCCCACTTTGCTACTGCAGGTGGAAGTGACGCCAATGGTTTGACAGAAGCAATTGCACTTGCCAAAGCAAATTTGATCTAATCGAATTCCATATATTTGCATAGAAAAAGGTTGTTTATCCGAAAGATAGGCAACCTTTTTTGGTATAAGAATAGCCAATAAAAGAAACTAAAAACCATTAATCCGTTTTCATTTTGTTTCCTTAATCAATTCTCATTAAATTCGATTCATTAAAAACAACGAATGAATGAAAAAAAATAGTGTCGCCTCCTCGCTTTCTACAGTCAAAACGGGCTTGTTTTACTCCGCTGCGGCCAGTCTTTTGATGGGATCTTTATTGGGTTGCCAAGCAAGCCAAGACGAGGGTGTCAGTTACGAAGAGGTAAATGTCACAGAGCCCACCAAAGGCGTGATTACGAAAGTCAAAGAAGTGAAAGCAGGTGAATACGAATTAATCGAAGAACAAATCATTGACAGCAAGTCAGATTCAAAATTCATCATTGAAAACCTTGATGGAACCACCAAAGAACTCAGTTTACAAGAAGCGCAAGCCTTGATAAAAGAAGAAGACAAAGACAGCACACAAGTAGCACAACGATACGGAAATTCGGGTTTCGGAGGATTGGGCTCCATGCTTTGGTGGAGTGGAATCGGCTATATGTTGGGGCGAAGCATGTCTAGCCCGGGATACAATGGCTTTTACCGCCGCCGTGACGACAGAGGCGGTTATACGGGCGGAAGTTCCGGCGTATATCGGAGCAATCCAGCCAATGCAAATGCCATGCGTTCACAACTCTACCAAACTTCTACCACGCGAACAGTCACAAGACCAGTTTCTACAGGAAGGTCAGGATTTTTCAGTTCGTCGAGTAGAAGTTCTTTTTCTAGTTAAGTTTAAGATACATGAAAATAAAACACATTTCTCCCCTGCCTAGCTCGGTTTTCAATCAGTTGGGTTGGGAATATTATATATCAGAACAAGCCTTGGGGTATTTGGCGAATGAATTGGTTCAAATCTCGAAAAAAGAGGCAGAAAAGCTCTACGAAGCTACCAATGAAATATATGACTTATTCGTTGAAGCAGGCGAATATGTGCTCCAAAACAACCTTTTGGATACTTTAGGCATTCCCAAAAACCTTCATGTACTCGTTCGGCATACTTGGGAAAGAGAAAATCATCTTCATTTATTTGGTCGTTTTGACTGGGCGGGTGGAATCCATGAACCGTTAAAATTACTTGAATTTAACGCAGATACCCCAACGACCCTTCCAGAAACGGCTATATTACAATGGTTGCAACTCAAAGCCAATAAGTTGGACGAAAATAAGCAATTCAATACAGTATATGATGATTTGGTCAATCAATTTATTCGACTAAAACAGGCAAATCCGTCCAAAGAGCCCCGCATTTTATTTTCTACTTTATCGGGGTATCCAGAAGACGACAACAATGTGGCACTCCTCATGGAAGCTGCAGCCGAAGCAGGATTTTTTACCGATTTTTGCTTTGTTGAAGACGTTACTTTCTCAGAATTTGACGGTATTTTTGCACCAAACCAGTACGGAGATTTAGCCCATTTTGGTTTTTGGTTTAAACTTATTCCGTGGGAATTTATCGCCGAAGACGAACCCGAATTGTGTGAGATATTGACACGATTAGTCACCCAAGAAAAGTTGGTGATTGTCAATCCTGCCTATTCCATGCTGTTTCAGTCCAAAGGTATTCTTCCTATTTTGGCACAACTATTCCCAGAAAACCCATATCTACTTCCAACCTATTTTGAAATTCCGAAAGAGCAAACAGCACGGAATTGGGTAGAAAAAGTAGTCCTCGGACGTGAAGGAGCCAATGTGCGTTTTATTGATGCCTCCGGACGAACTACAGACGAAAATTTGGGTGACTATGCGCATCAAAAAACCATCTTCCAAGAAAAAACGAACCTAGAAAGAGACGATGCTGGCTATTATTACCAAGCTGGTGTTTTCTTTGCATATCAAGCGAGTGGATTGAGTTTCAGACGTGCCAAACAGGCCATTATGGATAATTCTGCTCAATTTATAGGACATTATTGGGAATAAATACAGATCTTTTGGTAACTCACGAGGAAACAAATAAGCAAACAAGGCGTTTTTTGCGTATATATTTGTAAATCAATACCAAACCGTAATCACTATGAAATAAATCCAAATGACATTTCAATTTCGCGTACTCGCTCCCATTCATTTTGTTTTTGAACACTTGGCAGACATGCAACAATTCGCTTTAGTACATCCTGTTATTCAACGAATTGAAAAAGTAGAACCCAATGTATTCCTTGTGCACGAAACGCTACCGCTGACTTTTTTTACTTTCTCGTTTACCTACCCCGTTCAAATGATTGAGCTCGTTGAAAACAAGAAAGTGTATCTACGAGCAACTGTTTTTCAATTCGTTACGATAGATATGAAATTCTATTTAACAGAGAACGGAACGCGTACAGGTATTGAAGAGCAAATACATATACAAACATGGCTTCCCATTCGTCGTATAATGCATTCTATTTTCAAAAAAATGCACCATCAATTGATGCAAAATATTGAAGAGGCGTATCAATTGAAAATTTCGGTGTAAAACTGCTAAATTTACCCATTCATCCAAAAAAATGTGAATCAATCACAACCTACTGTATATATGAAAAAACAGCTTTTTATAGGACTTTTCTTTCTTGCAAGTGCAGTAATTTCTTGCGTAGAACAACCCGTTGAACCTGTAGATGTTTCTCCCAATCCTAATTTAGAGATTAATGGATGGATTCATGACCAAATGAAAACGTATTATCTTTGGACAGACCAGATGACTCCAAAAGCTTCTACAGACTTGACGTTATCCCCAGACGAATACTTTGAATCCTTGCTGGTAAAGCCCGGAGAACTCGATCGTTTTTCTTGGATTGAGAAAAGCGCTACAGAGTTAATAAACTCATTACAAGGAAGAAACGTGGTTTTAGGCGTTCGTACCTCTGCATTCTTCACAAACGCATCACAGCAAAATGTAGCGTATGCTATCTCGTATGTTTTGAAAGGAAGTCCAGCAGAAAAAGCAGGACTCAAACGCGGAGATTTCATTACGAAAGTGAACAATGTAGCACTAACGCCCGAAAACTTCGCTACCGCTTTAGCTCCAGAGTCCCTTCAATTAACACTTGGTACTTGGAACGAGGCAACGCGTGAAATTGTACCAAATGACCGAGTTATTTCTGTTACAAAAACGGAAGTTCAAACCAATCCTATTCAGTTTTCGACGGTGGTAGAACGGGAAAATAAAAAAATTGGTTACTTAGTATATTTGCAATTTTTAAGTGCATTTGACAACGGATTACGAGAGGTTTTTGCCGATTTCAAGGCAAAGGGTGTCAATGAATTAGTCTTGGATTTACGTTACAACGGTGGTGGAGCCATTTCATCCGCAGTTACCCTTAGCTCCTTGATTGTCAAGAACTTGAGTGAAAACAATATCATGTACAAAGACCAATGGAACAAAGAAATTACCGATTACTTTGTTCAACGGAATGGGGCAAATTTCTTCAATCGTTATTTCAAAAACGAACCGGATAATCTAGGATCTTTGCAACGCGTTTATGTATTGACATCACGCAGCACTGCTTCAGCTAGTGAACTGGTAATCAACAGTTTAAAGCCCTATATGGAAGTCATCGTCATTGGTGACAATACAGCAGGTAAAAACGTTGGTTCTATCACGATACAAGATGAAAACAAACGTTGGGAATGGGGGCTTCAGCCCATTGTGTTGAAAACGCTCAATGCGCTTGGGCAGTCTGATTACGGGACAGTAAATGGATTTACACCAAATATTGTACAAAAGGACAATGTCTTGCCTTTCCAGCCTTTTGCATCTGAAAACGAGACATTATTCCGGCTTGCGTTAGAGCATATTACCCAAAAACCGGTTGCATCGGCAACGGCTGCACGTTTGCGTGCTCAAAGACCCATGCCACAAGCAAGTCGTGAGTTTCTCTCGGATAATCCACTTGAAAACCGAAAAGAAATGTGGATTACAGAATTACCAAAATAAGTTTTATTCGTTCCATTATAAAAAAAGCACTTCTATCCGAAGTGCTTTTTTTTATGCGTTTTGCACAAGAATTAAAAATTCTCTTTGTTCATCAACGTCCCTGTACCACGAATGGTCACTTTTTTTGTTTCAACGTTGAATACTTCGGTAGAAATATCAGCTATGCTACGTGCTTCATTCACAGCTTCAACACGGAAAACCACTTCGTATTCTGTATCCACAAACATCGGACGAAGATACTCCGTCACCTGCTTCATATACACAGAACCAGGACCACCAGGTTTGTTCATTCCCAAAAATTTAGTAAACACACTGCTACTTAAATGCCCGTGAATAATTGGTTTCTTAAATGGTGTTTGTGCCGCGTATTCCGCGTCCAAATGAATTGGGTTATGGTCTCCCGTCAAATTAGCAAAAGCGATGACATCGTCTTGTGTAAAACTAAATTTCATTCGGTACTCAGAACCAACAGGTATTTTTTCAGCCATAGATCAACAAATATTAAATAAAAAATAAATTACACATTCCTTAACTCGTGTGGTCACTGCAAATCACCCACTTTCCGTTTATTCTTCGGAAAATCAAGGTAAAATGCCCACCGATATCTCCTACATTGGGACGAGCTAAGTCCCATTTTCCTAAAACCCACGCGACATTTGGTCCTAGCTCTTGAATTTCCTTGATTTGGAACGTCAGTGTACCCATTTTTTCACGTGTTTCATACGTTTGCAAATACCTCGCTTTGGTTGCTTCAAAACCTTTGGTAACACCGTTTTTCCCGATGAACATCAGCGAGTCAGACTGCCAATAATAGGACATAAAAGTTGGAATATCCCCTTGATTCCAGGCAAACTGTTGTTTTGCCATGACGTCCCGAATAGCAGCGGCATTACTTATTTGCCCAAAGACCGTTATATTTGCAAGCAAAGTGGTAAGAACAAGACTTGAAATAAAAATAGTAATTTTTTTACGCATCATTTTATGAAAATTAAAAGAAAAACAGATGGAATTGTATATTCAACCAACCCTGATTTTGTCCCGGATTCGGAAGAAAATGAGGTAGAAACATTGCCCAATACACAGCAAAAACTAAAAGTTTGGCTCGACAGAAAAGGCGGAAACAAAGTTGTCTCTCGTATTTCTGGATTTATTGGACAAG
This sequence comes from uncultured Cytophagales bacterium, assembly GCA_964399465.1. GTDB lineage: Bacteria > Bacteroidota > Bacteroidia > Cytophagales > Spirosomataceae > CAYNRA01. The sequence continues at coordinate 4,944 of CAYNRA010000074.1, read as the reverse complement.
CGGACGATTTGCAACAACTGAGAAAAAAAATTCAAACGTTGTGTGGTTCAGGAGGAACAGATAAAGACGGCGAAATTTTAATACAAGGTGATTTCCGCGAAAAAATCGTCGCTTTTCTTTCCAAAGAAGGATATCAAGCAAAAAAAGCAGGAGGTTAACCCCCTGCTTTTTTTAAGATATCCCTCCCATCCAGCTTTTGAATGGTTTCGAGAACACAATAAAGAAAATCCCCAAACCAGCACCAAACAAGCAAACTTGCAAGAACAAACCAGGCATCGATTGTACATTTTCTGCGTTGAAGTTTCCAGCAAATAAACCAGCAATCAAATTACCCAAAGAGGCAGCTACAAACCAAAGTCCCATCAATTGTGAATAGTATTTTTTAGGAGCCAACTTAGTGTACGTACTGAGTCCAACAGGAGACAAACAAAGTTCACCGAGCGTATGTAACATATAAGTAAATGTCAACCAGCCCATACCTGCTAAAGAGCCGTCTAAAACTGACTCTGCTGCAAAATACATCACCAAGAAACCGAGACCCATTTGCAATAGACCCAAACCAAATTTAATCGGCGTAGAAGGGTTCAAATTCTTTTTGTTTAGATAAACCCAAAGAGCGCCAACCGGGGCAGAAAAAACAAGGATAAAGAAAGAATTGGCATTTTGGAACCAAGAGGCAGGCATAATCCAGCCGGCAAAATCGCGGTTGGTATGTCTATCTGCAAAAATGGTTAAAGAGGTTCCCGCTTGTTCAAAACCAGACCAGAACAGCGTTGCACCCACGAAAAAGACGAAAAGTACACCAACCCGCTTACGCTCGACGATCGTCAAGGATTTATCTAAGAATCCAATATAAAAAAAGTAAAGAAGCGTGATACCGCTGATGGCGTATTGCATGGATTCTGCTAAAACAGGTGCTGTGATAGTACCTGACACTAACAGTACAAATACCAAAGCAAGCAAACCACCAACAACATACAAGAAAGTAGGAGCACCTTGTTCTTTCGGTACTTCACCCAAACCGGCTAGATATTTGCCATTCGTTTTGAAGAGAATCAATCCAAAAAGCATAGCAAATGCGGCAGCCCCAAAACCATAATGCCAACCTACTTTTTCGCCCAGATAACCCACAACGAACATGCCCAAGAATGCGCCCAAGTTGATACCCATGTAAAAGATAGAAAAACCAGCGTCTCTTTTGGCACAACCCGTACCAACCGCAACCGTTGCTAAGCCCAAGAAAAAAATAGTAGGCGATGCAGGGACAGCAAGAATAATGTGACCAAGCATGATGATGATACCGCCGTACCAGATGGCTTTTTTCTGTCCGAGTATATTATCGGCAATCCAACCACCGGGGAGAGTTAGAAGATATACAGACGAAGCATATAGCCCATAAATAGCCCCGCCTTCTGCTTCGGGTAGCCCGAGCGCACCTTCTTTAGCGGAGCGAATCAAATATAAAAAAAGGATGGCACGCATACCATAGTAACTGAA
>CAYNRA010000074.1:0-3437 GCA_964399465.1 uncultured Cytophagales bacterium | reverse complement strand
CTCTCCCACATTTCTGTAAAGAAAAGGACAAAAAGGCCACGAGGATGACCAAAAAGGGTTTTTTCGTTCATAGTTTATCGATTACTGATTTTTGAATAGAATAGGTTTTGCTTTTTAATGAAAGTACATCATAAGTTCAAAAATAGTAGATTTTTCTAAAAAATGGGGAGTTCTATCCGTAATCATCTAGGCAATAGTTTTTAAAAATACCAGACAAATCTACCAAAAGTACAATTTTTTCATTTTTCATTGAAGTAACTTGCAGGACTTTATTTCGTTCATTATTTAACTATACATTTAAGTAGTCTATACAACTAGGCTAAGAAAACGAAACAAAAATGTATTTTATACATATAAACTATTTATAATCAATAATTTATAAAAAATACAAAAATATTTGCGAAATTTCGCTAAAAATATTTGGTTCGCTAGACTTTGTCATATATATTTGAATCGGATTTGACACTTCATTAGAAAAATACATTTTATTATTTTTAAAATTGCGCCTAATGACCTTACAACAAGAAACCCTTGCATTGCCTGTTGGCGTCACGTTAGACCGTTTTATCAAGAGGCAACAAAGTAGTGTGCCAACTGCCACGGGCGACTTATCTCAGCTCCTTCGAGATATAGCATTGGCTGGAAAGATTGTCAATCGGGAGATAAATCGAGCGGGGTTAATTGATATCACGGGCGCTTTCGGAGGTCAAAATCCGAGTGGGGAATCGCAGCAGAAATTGGATGTTATTGCCAATATTCGTTTCATTCGCGCACTTAAAAACGGAGGGGAAGTCTGCGCCATCGTAACAGAAGAAGACGATGAAATCATTCATACAGGCAATGATTATGGCAAATATGTTGTCGCTATTGACCCCCTAGATGGCTCGTCGAATATTGATGTAAACGTCTCAATTGGGACTATTTTCTCTATTTATCGGCGTATCACACCCGAAGGAGTTCCTGCCACGATAGACGATTTTTTGCAAGGTGGTGAACAACAAATCGCTGCGGGATACATATTATATGGTTCTTCTACGATTTTAGTCTATACAACGGGGCACGGTGTTCATGCATTTACGTACGAAAATTCACTGGGCGAATATTTCTTGTCACATACATCCATTCAGACTCCTAAATCAGGGAATATCTATTCGATAAATGAAGGGAATTATCTAACTTTTTCGCATCCTGTGAAAGCCTATTTAACCCAATGTCATTTGGCGAATGTTTCTAGCAGATACATTGGTTCATTGGTCGGGGACTTTCACAGAAATCTCTTGAAAGGAGGCGTTTATCTCTACCCTTCCACAACAGATAAGCCTTCCGGGAAATTACGTCTGCTGTATGAATGCTACCCGCTTGCATTCATCTGTGAACAAGCAGGAGGCAATGCCACAGACGGCCATCAACGCATCTTAGATATTGCCCCCAATCATCTGCACCAAAGAGCCCCACTGTTCATCGGCTCCGCAGAAATGGTCAAAGAAATTATGACTTGTTTTTCATAAATTAATACGTACACTTCATCAACAATTAATACAATGACTAGTTCTTCAACAGCTGAAATCCTTCGCGACACGCCCGTTCGTGCAGCAAGCATCTTAGACCAATTATCTCCCGAACAGTTGGTAGCTGAAGCCATCGCAAACGGGGAAGGAGAACTCACCTCCACAGGTGCACTTATGTGTGCAACTGGTTCATTTACAGGCAGATCACCTAAAGACAAATTCCTTGTCTTAGACGAAAAAACAGAAAATTCTGTTTGGTGGGGAAAAATCAATCAGCCATTTTCACCAGATGCTTTTGAAGCGCTTTATCAAAAAATGCTTGCCTTTATTGCTGATAAAAAGGTTTATACACGCAAAGCATTTGCGGGTGCAGAGCCGTCTGCGCGGCTTAGCCTACAAATCATCAATACACAAGCTTGGCAGAACCTATTTTGCCACCACATGTTCATCCGACCAACCGAAGAAGAACTCGCTCATTTCACAGCAGACTTCACCATTCTTTGTGTACCAGAATTTTTGGCAGACTCAGAAATCGACCAAACGCGCCAAAGCAATTTTACGATTGTCGATATGACAAGGAGAATTTTGCTCATCGGCGGAACAGGCTACGCTGGTGAAATGAAGAAAGGCATTTTTACTGTTTTGAACTATATTTTACCCGAGGAAAAAGGCTATTTATCAATGCATTGCTCCGCAAATGTGGGTCAAGATGGTGATACAGCCATCTTTTTCGGACTCTCCGGCACTGGAAAAACAACACTTTCAACCGACCCCAACAGACAACTCATCGGAGACGACGAGCACGGATGGTCAGACAATGCTGTTTTCAACTTTGAAGGAGGTTGTTATGCCAAAGTCATTGACTTGTCGCCCGAACAAGAACCCGCTATTTACAAAGCGATTCAAAGCGGGGCAATTGTCGAAAATACGGTGTTCAAGCCGGGTACAAACGAGGTGAATTACGCGGATACAAGTCTTACGCTAAACACTCGTACTGCCTACCCGCTTTACCACATTGAAAACTCCTTAGAGCCGTCTATTGCAGGTGCGCCGAAGAATATCTTTTTGTTGACGTACGATGCATTTGGGGTTATTCCACCGATTAGTCGATTGAATGCCGACCAAGCCATGTATCATTTTGTATCGGGTTATACCTCCAAAGTTGCAGGAACTGAAATGGGCGTTACAGATCCAGAAGTAACATTTTCAGCTTGTTTTGGCGCGGCTTTCTTACCCCTGCACCCGACCAAGTATGCCAAACTTTTGGGTAAAAAGATCAAGGAAGGTAATGCCCGCGTTTGGCTAATCAATACAGGACTTGTTGGGGGTGGTTTTGGTGTCGGCAAACGTATGCCATTGGCACAAACGAGAGCCATGATTACGGCAGCATTGAACGGAGATTTGGAAAAAGTAAGCTATACACGTCATCCGATTTTCGGGATGATGATACCTGACCAATGTCCATTTATAGCACCACAGGCACTTCTCCCTTGGAAAACCTGGGCAGATGAGACGAAATACAACGAAGCAGCCACAAAGCTCGCCGAGAAATTCCAACACAACTTTGAACAGTTTTCGGATTTGGTTGACCCGAATATACAGTCGGGCGGCCCTATCCTGAGTCATAAATAAGGGTTAAGTTAACGTTAAACCTCCGCGAATTTTTTGCGGAGGTTTTTTTTATAAGCCAAATATGAATGAATTTGCCTTCGGCTTCGCTCAGGCAACAGAGAAGAGCTTCGGATTTATACCGACAACTGAGCGCAGCCAAAGTAGGCGCAAAAGAAATTCTTCTTTTTCAAGACAACTGAGCGCAGCCAGAGTAGTCGTAAAAGGAATTCATCTATATCCCGACAACTGAGCGTAGCCGAAGTAGGCGCAAAAGGAATTCTTCTTTTTCAAGACAACTGAGCGTAGCCGAAGTAGGCG
>CAYNRA010000073.1:0-15612 GCA_964399465.1 uncultured Cytophagales bacterium | reverse complement strand
TCACCCTTTTACAAAAGAAAGAATGGTTTTCGAGATTCCAGATCCTTTCTGATGCGTTGCAAAAATCAATATCTATTGAATGAGAAGTAATCATACAATTTTCTTCTAATCCATACATTGAGTGAATATATTTATCCATAAAAAAGTCCCAAATTATACAAGATAATTTGGGACTTTTTACTTTGAATAGTCAAGCGATTATTTTACTTGATAGACGCGTACATAGTCTATTTCCATTGTAGAAGAAACGAAAGCAGGGTCTATAGCTCCTCCGAATCCTCCGCCCATCGCGACATTCAGAATGATGAACTGAGGTGCATCGAACGGCCAAGTGGATGGCGTTTTGGCAGATGGTTTGTACGTATAAGTAGGCTGATTATCAATCATGAAGACAATCGACTCCTTCGTCCATTCCATTGAATAAATATGAAATTCTTCGGATACTCCTTCTACTGTTCTTTTGGAAGTGTTTTGTGTATTTCCAAAACTAGAAGGTGTATGGATTGAATTATGCACCATATCTTGCTGATTTCCAACGTGTTCCATGATATCTATTTCGCCACAAGCGGGCCAACCTACAGTAGGAATATTATTTCCTAGCATCCAGATAGCAGGCCAAGTTCCTTTCCCTGTTGGGAGTTTTGCCCGAACCTCTACTCGTCCATACGTAAAGCTATATTTATCTTGTGTTTTCATCCGTGTCGATGTGTAAGCCGAGCCCGAAAAAGCCTCTTTTCTGGCTGTAATTCGGAGAATGCCATCAGATATGGAGACGTTGGTTGGTCTATTGGTATAAAACTGAGATTCGTTATTTCCCCAACCGTTTGAACCCGTACCGATGTCATAATTCCATTTGGAGGCATCGGGTGCAACACCCGAGTTAAATTCGTCAGCCCAAACAAGTACATAATTGGGTTCGACTTTCAACATGATTTCTTTGGATGCACTAGCAGAGAGTCCACCTTCTGAGTAGGCAACGGCTGTGATCGTATATTGGCGAGTTCCTCTTTCTAAGAAAGTATAGGTTGCCTCACCCGTTCTATTTTCAATGACCTCACCTGTTCCAAATCGGAAACTGTAGCGAACAGCATCTTTTGCGGTTAGCTTGCATGTTACTTCTCCACTTCCGTCACCCGTGGGGTTTTCGGGGGTAGCCCCTTTGGGAATTACTTCTAGCACGAGATTTGAGGGTGCGACACGAACAATTTCGTCTTTTGGATCAATACCACTGGTAGCTTTGCACGCGCACAAAAGCACAAACAAAGATATACCTGAAAAAAGGGTTGCAATTGGTCTCATTAGTAGATTAAGTATAAAAATACAGAAGAAACTTACCCGTTTCTTCTGTACTCTTGTTTAAATAAATGGATAAATGAACAAATCTTGTTTTATTGACTCAAAAATAATACAAAACGAAGATTTTATTGACTATAAATCAGAAATTATACAGCAATTAAGGTAATAAACCATGCTCTACCTAAGCTATCGACTGTTTTCAAAACCATTGAATTGGCATTTCTTGATAAAATTTGGTACGAACTTGTTCCCACATAGAAGCCCAAAAATCCTTTGTTCGTGAGCGTAATGGTTTCTACTCCACCAGGTGCACTCAATGACCAATTTGCATTGTAGTTGGCCAATGGGAAGTTTTCAAAGTCGTTATCTGCTTCAGTGGCGATAGCCGGGTTGAAGTCAGCCAAATACTTCTGTTTTCCGAGTACATTTCCATTGGTTGTGTGAGTAAACGTACCATCAGAGACAAATGTATAAATATCATCATACATACCCGTTCCTGCTTTGTCGTTTGCATTCGCTGCATACCAAATAGGACTTGTTGCATCCCCAGGGCCGACGCCAAAATGTCCGCCGATTTCAGCATGAACACGCCATTTTCTTTGCGAGTCGTTAGTGAGCATTTTGAGTAAGTCGGCAGGTGGTTGGTAACTTGCAAATACCTCAAATTGCTTTTGAGAGACTGTCATAGCCCCTGCACGACCAATTGCGATGACTTGCAAGGTGTAAAAATGTGTACCTGTTTTTCCAAAAACATAGGTTTTTGTTCCCGAGGGTACAACTGACTCTTCCCCGTTATAGATAAATTTATAACTAATGGCGTTATCTGCTTTTGCTGTGACGACCACTTTTCCTGATCCGTCACCAAGCGGCGAGGCTGCAGTAGCGCCTACAATTTCAACATTTACCTGTAAATTGGTGGGAGCAGTTAATTCTCCAAATTCATACGTATCTGGTAAGCAACTGGTTAGAAAACTTACGAACGTGAGTAATACAAATTGATATACGGTTTTCATTGGTAATCGATTAATTTTTAATTTCATCAAAATAATACGCAGAGCCATCTCCAGAGACGCCAAAGTCATAGAAAACAACGATTCTCACATAATTGGCAGCAGGTGCTTGACTAAAATCAAACGTAAGTTTTTCCCATGAAGCGCTTTTTGAATTGACCACATCCACTTCGTGCGTGATACTGGCATCCTTATTTTCTATCTTCATTTTTATCACACGACCTGCTTTGGGTGCCCATGACTTCATGGTGATTTTCGGAGAAGCTGCTAAATTAATGGGTTGTGCCAATTCAAAGAACGTACCAGCCCAAACCTCAGAACCTGTTGACTTTGTCAGTTTTGCGACCTTTTCAGTCGTATTCTCACCTGACTTATCTGGATTGGCAAGCACAACTGTTTCCGCTATATTTCCGAATGAAACAAAAGCAGGCACATCTCCTTCAAAATTCTGTAAAATCGTGACCGTGCCCACAGGCGGGTTACGATAGAAATAGATATTATCGACGAATATGGTACCAAAACCAGCTGGTGCAAATGGAGAACCCACCAATTTAATTTGGAAAATATCTGCCATCGAGAGACCCTGAGCCGTGAAATCTTTCAACGGAATATCGATACTATTCCATTCATTTGCTTTTAGATTACGTAATACTAATTTTTCACCTGTTGTTTGACTAATCGGGAAAATCTCGAGGGCTGTAAGATCAGTTGTCCACACATCTAGGTGAAGAAACTCCATATTTGCAGCATTAATCACGCGGTTGAAATCGATTCCTTGGTAATTTAGATTTCCATATTGAATCATCTCTTCGTTCCCAATTTTATATGTTCCGAACGTAGTAGATTGTCCCCAATTTGGGTAATAATTTACGTTGGCAATGGTGTTGTAATGTTGGCTGTAAATAGAGATAACATCGCTTGCATTTCTTGCTACGGCGGTAGGTGCAGGTGCATCAGGCAGAGTACGCCCAGTTACGGTCACGACTTCGCTGTACGAGGTTGTCGCTACGCCTCCACTTTTTGCAGTAACTTTGATGGTGTACGTACCGTCATTTACGTAAGTATGTGCAATTGTTGAACCAATGGTAGCCACTTGAGGTAACGCAGATGGATCGTCACCGAAGAGTACCTCAAAAGAAGTGGCAAAATCTGCTTTTGCTGTTACGAATACCGTTTTGGTTTGTACAGGATCTTTTTGAATCGATACCACAAGGTTTTCAGGTGCACGGAAAGACACTTTCAATTTTTGTGTTGATTCTGTGCTTAAACCCGTCATACCTATTGCTTTGATACGGACATTGTATTCTCCTTCCTTATATACATGCGCCCAACTTTGTCCTGGTTTTACCGTTTGTGAAATAGTTGAACCATCGCCTGGCAAAACCTCAAAATTTGCGACCCCCTCACCGATTGGCGTAATCGTTACACGTCCTGTATTGTCTTGTGTAATGTCGAAAATGGCTGACACATTTGATGGCGCCTCTGCTGCATCCAGAAATGCTAGCGGATTTCCCTCTTCTTCGCAGCTTACCAAAGCGGTAGAGGCCACGAATAGTCCAAAAAATATTTTTCTGATAGACTGTATCATATACGATTCGTTCTAAATTAAGTGGATGAATTTGAATTAATACCCTGGATTTTGTGTGAGTTGAGAAATATCAATTTCTTGTTGAGGAATCGGGAATACCTCATGTTTTCCCGTCACAAAACCATTGATTTGGCTTGCTGCTTTTTTAGTACGTACCAAATCAAAGAAGCGGTGGCCTTCCATGGCAAGTTCGAGATGTCTTTCTTTCCAGATTAATTCTGTTAATGCCGAACCCGTTGCTGTTACAGGCTGTGCTGCATTACCTAACGCACGACGACGCACTTGGTTGAGGTATTGTTGTGCTTTTGCATCACTTAAACCACCTCTATTTTGTGCTTCTGCCGCCATCAAAAGAACATCTGCGTAGCGAATTGCGCGGTAGTTTGTGCCATAATTCAATTCAATTTGTGCGCCACTTTGTCCGGCTCTCGGCATGTATTTCTGGTTGAAATAGCCTGTATGTTTGTAGCCTTCTGCATACGTTGCACCTGTTTGTTGCACGAAAGCTTTGATATCTAGAATGGTTACCGCCTTTCTTTGGTCACCTTCTTCGTAGCTATCTACTAATTTCTGTGTTGGCACATTGAAACTCCACCCAGAAGCATATTTGGGACCATTAAACGCGCGAATACCATTGTGGATAATACCGAAATTCCCTTCTGTTCCTTGTGGAGTAAAGCCCCAATCATACCAATTTGATTTGTTCGTGTATTGTATTTCAAATACCGATTCTGGACCATTTTCTCCTTCTTCTTCAAACAGTTGACCAAAATCATTTACCAAACCATACACTCCAATAACTTCTTCCAACGTATTGGCAGCTTGTGTAAATTTATCTTGATATAAATACACTTTACCCAAAAGCGCTTTGGCAGCAAAACGAGTAACTCGTCCTTTTTGCGACTGATTTCCAGGTAATTTTGCAATGGCTTCTTGCAGATCTTTCTCGATTTGGGCATATACTTCTGCTTTAGCAGTTCGCGTCATTTTTCCAGAATCAGAAGCTGTTAATCGTCTATCTGTGAACAAAGGCACATCTCCGAAAAATTTAACCAACTCAAAATAATAGTATGCGCGCAAAAAATGTACCTCACCGTAAAGAGCTTCTTGTGTAGAGAACGTCAGCTTCCCTTTGTTCTCCATGAGGTAATTTGTGCGGTTTACCCCTTCGTATAGCCATCTCCAAATAGCGGTTAGATTGTCGTTATTGGGGTCATGGGTCATATCATCAATTTGTTGAAGCCCAATCACGTCTGTGGCACTTTCACCACCGCTTAAGGAATTATCTGAGGCAATATCACCAATAAGTACATTCAAATAAAGCCATTGGAGCGGGTCATACGCACCAACAACTGCTGCTTCATAATCTTGTGGCGACTGAAAATACGCATCTGCCACGATTTCAAAATTTTCTTTGGGGTCGTACTTCACGTAATCTGCGCAACTTGAGGCAAACAGAAAAGTAGAAGCTAAGACGGAAAATGGAAGTATTTTTTTCATTTCTTTGAATCGAATTATTAACACAATTAACTTAATACCAATTACTTACTAATTAAAAATTAAATTGTAAGCCACCCATCCAAACACGTGGTTGTGGATAATTACCTCTGTCAACTCCTGTATCAAGTACTCCGGAAGAAATCTCTGGGTCGTAGCCACTGTATTTCGTAAAAGTAAACGCATTCTTCACTTGTGCATACACACGGAGATTATTTGCATTTTTCCCGATAGGCAATGTATAACCTACCTGAATGTTTTTGATTTTCACGAATGTACCGTCTTCTACGTATCTGTCTGAAGGGCGACGGTTGTTATTGCTATCAATAAATGTAGCTCTAGGTTCATCGTTGCTTGTACCTTCACCTGTCCAACGTGTCAATGATTTAGCAAAACGATTGGTAAAGTTTAGATTACGCTCGTACGCCCGGTAAATGTCGCCACCAACAGACGCATACGTAAATGCGCTGAAATCAAGATTTTTGTACGAGAAACCAAGGTTCCAACCCAATGTAAAATCTGGGAATGGATCTCCGATTTGCGTTCTATCCGCATCGTTGATTATGCCATCTTGATTGATATCTACGAAACGAATGTCTCCCGGTTGTGCTCCATTTTGAACGGCATGTGCTTCGATTTCCGCTTGATTTTGGAACAATCCGTCTGTTTTATAGCCAAAGAAATAGCCTGGAGAGAAACCTTCTTCAAAACGCGTTAAGTTCGTGAACGGAATACCATAGCCACTTCCCCAAATAAACTTATCGCCATTATTGATACGTTCTACTAAGTTTGTTGCGGCAGTGAAGTTCAACGACGTAGTAAATCCAAGTTTTTCACCGATTGTATCTGAATAGCCAACAGCAATATCAAATCCTTTGGTAGAAGTTTTTCCGATATTGGCTGCCGGATAAACGGGCGTGCCCAAATAAAGAGACAAAGTTGGATTGAAGAGCAAATCATCTACAGATTTGACGAAATAATCGGCTGTTACCGATAGTTTCCGGTTGAAGAAACGTGCATCAAAACCAATATTCATCTGGATTTGGTTTTCCCATGTCACACTCTCATTTGGAATCGAGAAAAGGGAAGAACCACTAACGATATTTCCGTCAAACGTATAGCGAGGGAACGTAGAAATACGTGAGAATTGTGGGCTAATATTGTCATTACCGACAGTTCCGATACTACCTCTGATTTTCAGGTATTCCACAAAATTTGGTTTGAAGAACGATTCATTAGATAAAATCCATCCCGCAGAAGCAGAAGGGAAAAACCCGAACTTATTATTTGCACCAAAACTCGTCGAGCCGTCCACACGACCTGTAAAAGAGAACAAGTACTTATTCTTAAATTCGTAATTCAAACGTGTGAAATACGACAGATTTCTTTTCACGTATTGGAAAGAACCCGAAGTTTGTGATTCTGGGTCACCGGTTGCTGCGCTTACATCTGCGTAATCCCAAGAGTTGAACGGGATACCCTCGGCATTTGCCGTTACGTTATCACCGGTATTTCGGCTGATGGCTGTACCAAATACGGTTTCAAAAGAATGGTTTTCATTAATTTTGAAATCATAATTTGCAAATAATTCGTAATTGAGTGTCAAGTAGTTTGTTCTAGACTCAGATACTCGGTTACGTGTAGAAGTGATTTCACCGAGTGGACTGACGGAAACAATCGGACTCAAATCTGGATTTGCGTTGGTTCTGTTGTGTCCAATTCCATAGAAAGTGAAGGGAGAGAAATTCTTTCCATACACATCCACATAAACATAGCCTAGACGAGAGGTTACTTTCAGATTTTTCAATACGTCGTACTGGAACTCCATTTTCCCGAATAGTTTATTCGTAGAACCCGTATTGTACGTATCGTTTATTTGTGCTAATGGGTTAATGATTTCCTGTGTAATCGTTCTACTGATACCGAAATTTCCATTGGCATCGCGCGGGGCAACGGTAGGATCAAAGTTCAACGCGTTTGAGAGAACACTTCCGATGTTATTTTCCGACAAATTGCTATTTTTTATGCCTGCGTAACTTGTATTCAATAACAACTTCAATTTATTCGTGATGGAGTTAGTGAAGTTTGCAGTAAAGTTTGTTCGATTAAAATACGACTTATCGCCACCACCCACGATTCCTTGTTGCGCCAAATAACCACCTGATAAAAAGAACGAGGAAGTAGCATTACCTCCAGAAATTGTCAAGTTGTTTGAGGAAATAGGTGCTTGCGTAAACACTTCTCGTTGCCAGTCTGTCCCTTCGCCTAAATTAGCCAAAGACGGGAAAACCAAATTGCCACCTGCAGCTACACTTGCTTCGTTCAAGATAGCAGCATATTCTGTGGCATTGAGAACCTCAATGGTTCTTTGTACTTCTTGCACACCATAATACGAATCGTAACTGAACTTCGTTTTGCCATCACGCGTACCCGATTTTGTTTTCACGACAATCACCCCATTGCCACCACTCACACCATAAATTGCTGTTGTTGCTGCATCTTTTAGAACGTGCATGGACTCTATGTCATTGGTATTCAAAGCATTCAAGTCTTGCAATGTTTGAGGAACACCGTCAATGACAACCAATGGATTTGTACCTGTGTAAGAAGGAATACCACGTATCAAGACGGTTGGAGTAGAGCCTGGAGAGCCATTGGCGATGACATTTACCCCAGAGGCTTGCCCTTGTAGTGCTTCTTCGGCACGAACGGGACGAAGTTTTTCAATCGTCTTATTATTGACAGACGAGATAGCCCCTGAAACACTCGTTACTTTCTGTGAGCCATATCCCACGACTACGACTTCCTCCAAAGCTTGTGCGTCCTCTTCCAAACGGACAGAAATCTCGGTTTGATTACCGACCACCACTTCCTTGGTTGTGTATCCTACAAAAGAAAACACCAAACGATCTGTTGCTTTGACAGACGGTAGCGAGAATATCCCTTTGGCGTCTGTGACTGTTCCGGAGGTGCTTCCCTTCAAAGTAACAGAAACTCCTGGAAGAGGGTCTCCAGCTTTGTCTTTCACGTTACCCGTCAGCGAGATGCTTTGCCCATACACACCCCAAGCAGTGAATAAAAGTAGAAAAAGGAAAATTCGTTGTTTCATGTAATGATTCCTAGATTTGTTATAACAATTCATTTATTTCAACAAATGTAGAATCGTTTCTAAGTCAATAAAAACAAATCAACCTATACAAAAAACATACAGGGTTTATAAATTGCTTGTTGTAGTGAAATCAAACAATAATTGCATAATATAGTAGTACTTTTGGCTGTAAATAACAATAAGTGTATATAAATACCTTGTATTCTGCGCGTTGATGTTGTGGTAATGTTGTGGTAAATAAATCCGTTAAAGAGATAGAATATAATCTACCAAACTCTTCTCATGTGGTAAATCCATTTTTTTTCGAATACGGTAACGCTTAATTTCCACACTTCTAACAGAGATATTCAGGAGAGGAGCAATTTCTTTCGAGGATAAATTCAAGCGTAAATAGGCACAAAAACGCAAGTCATTGGGAGTTAATTCAGGATGTGTCGTCTTTAATTTACGTAGGAAATCTTTATCAGCATGGTTAAACGCCTCCTCTAAAAATTCCCAGTCTTTGGTGTCGTTTAGGTTTTCGTCGATGACACGAATTACCTTCCCTGCTTCTTTTTGATTGGCAAGTTGCGCCAATTCTCTTTTAATTTCATGCAGAATTTCATTTTTCTTGATGATACTCATCGTAGAGAGAGTAAGCTCCCTATTTTTACTTTCGATTTCATTTACCAGCTGAAGATTCTGTAACTGCATGACCTTCTGTTCAGATTCCAATTGCTTTCTTTCAAATTCTCGTTTATTCTTTTCTATTTCTTTATTTTGTTCTTCAATGTAGTATTTTCTACTCAGACGATTGACTGTAAAAAGAAGAGCAACACCGAGAATGCCGTACATTATTTTTGCCCAACTAGTAGCATACCAAGGATGAGCAATCGTAAAGGAATACGATGCTATATTTTCAGAAAGTTGATTATTTTGTTTTGCACGAACAGAAAAAATATAATCCCCTGGTGGTAAATTATCAAAGTTTACTTCTGCTTGCGAAGACCAATCTGTCCAATCTTCATAAAGTCCATCCAATTTATAACTGTATAAAACAGCTTCATATTTAGAAAATGAAGGAACATAAAACTGAAAGGCAACTTGTCGCTCTTCGGTTGAAAAATAACCAAATTCTGATTTATTTACCCATGCTTTAGGGCTAGTTCTATTGCCTTTGGTAATCGACTGCAAAACAACTGAAATAGTGTTTTCTGTTATTTGTTGTGTTTTTGTGATGATGTAGCCATCGGTTGTACCAAAGAGCAAGGAAGTATTTCCTAAGGGAAGAATACTTTCAAAGCCTGCTATGTCATTTCTTACACCTACCGGAAGGGCGATTTTTTGAAATACAACTCCTTTTTGGAAAGCATTCGGGGAGATAGACACAATATTCTGATTAGTAAAGCCCCATAATTTGCTTGCTGCTGGGTCATGTATCAATTTTCCTGAACGAAAAACATCCCCCTCCAAAATGCCTTTTGTGAATGCTTCATTTAAGACAAAGCCTCGTTTTGAATTATATTCGAAAACACCCTTATCCGAAAAATAATAGACTTTATTTTGATAAGTTGCTAAGCCAGATTTGAGTCCAATAGGTGCTGACTTCATCAATTCTAAATGTATTACTGAAACCCCATCTTCCGCTAGTTTTACTTTAAAAACTCCTTTGTATTCATGATTTACGACTAATTCTCGTGCACTTATCCATTCAAAATAGCGGCACGAAATAGTCGGTAAACCGGTCAACGTATGATGAAATTTCCAACGATTATTTTCTTTGTGGAGGACAGATAGTCCTGAATAATTTCCTTGTAATATCCAATCTCTACGACCTTGAAACGCCTTTAAATCCCATGTACCAGCTTGATTTGAGATAAGTTGTGCTTGGTTATTTTGGATTAAAAAAGTACCTGCATTATGTCCACAGAAAAGCGTATTGTCCATGATTTTCAAACACCAAACTTGCCCATTTGTACCGGGAATTAGTTGAAAATCTTCCGTGCTATTCTTCTTTTTACAAAATAATCCTTGATTTGACCCAATATACAAATAACCATCCTTTTCTTGGGCTGCGTAGACAGTCCCTATTCTTCCGCGTAAATCATGATATACACGAAAAGGGGCATCTACATTTACTACTGATATACCGTTGTCCAAACCTAGCCAGATATTTTTATCTACATCTTCAAACATAGATAAGACCGTATTATTTACTAGACCGTTTGATTGGTTCAAAGATATCTTCCGTTGACCTGTTTCAGTTAAATGATAGATACCATTTGATATCGTCCCGACAACAATGTCACCATTTTCCAATTGAATCGCACTGTATATACTTGTATTTTTCAGATACGGAATAGATTGTGAAGCCCATGGTACTATTTGTTTACCATTTCCAACCCAAATTCCCGCTTGTTGCGTGACATACAAATAATCGCCTTGTTTGGAGCGCATCATTTCTACTACCACTTCATTTGTTAGGGGCGATAAACTCGAAAAAAGTACCGACTTTCCTTCGATTAACGTATAAATTCCTTTTCCAAGAACTTGAAAAAATATCTCTTGACCAACAGCAAATACCTTTGTAATCATCGAATTTGCAGAAATTATCTTTACTTTTTCTGTTACCTCATCATAGATATATAAGCGATTCAATGATTGAAAAACGATGGATTTACCTTGTGTGATAATTCGCCAAAATTGTTCATCCTCAACAAGTTGTATTTTAAGTTTTTTGGTGAGTGACGTGTAAACCAATTGACCCGTTGCCGTTTCTTTCCAATACCCAAATTCCTTGTAGCAACCTGTGTAAATCCGTTCATTATTGACCTTGACAGACCGTATAATCGTCTGATTTACAGAGGGAAACAACTCCCATTGCTCTCCATTAAAACGCAATAGCCCTGCATTATTAGCTACATAAATTCGCTTATCTTTTCCTTGTGAAATAGCCCAATTCTGATTTTCACCTCCGTATTCTTTGGGTGAAAAAGCTACAATAGGCGGCAGTTCTTGCGCTGTTGCTTGAATGAAGAGCACTACAGTAATGACTGAAAGTATATATTTTTGAGGCAATTTCTTCACAAAAAAATAGAATAGATTCATAGGGTTTTAAGGGAAAAAGGCCGTTTAAATCATTGAACAAAAGTGGAAACAGCCTTTCGATACGCAGAAGGGCTACATTTTTTTAAACGCTTGAATGTCAGGCTAAAATAGGGTAAACTATTGTATCCAACCAAAAAAGCGGTATCTGACACAGTTTTTCCTTGCGCAAGTAAACGACAAGCCTGGTTAATACGGTATTCGTTCAAAAAATCGGAAAAACTTTGCTGAAAATTACGCTTGAAATAATGACAAAACGCAGCTAACGACAAATGTGTTATTTCAGCAACATCACTCGTTTGAATTTGTTCGGAAAAATGTGCAGCCACAAAGTCTAAAATGACAGTTGTTCGTTGAAAATCTTTGTTAGATAGAGAAAGAACCCTTTTTTCATTGAGAAGCTCAAATTCAGAAGAGTTTGCCAAAAAGTCTAAAATTTCTAGGAGAGTAAGCAGGCGTTCTAGACCTTTTTTTTGTGCCAATGTAGGAAATAAATGAGCACACATCCTTCTTGTTTGTCCTTTAAACCGAATTCCACAAGCTGCTTTTTTCAACATGGACTGAATGGCATGCATTTCAGGAAGTGTACCTAAAGTTCCATCCGTAAAAATTTCTTTTCTAAATTGGATAACCCATTCTTCGTGAACAGATTGGGAACCGTATCCAAAGCCAGCGTGGGGTACATTTTCACCAATGAGTATAAAATCTCCATCTTCGTAAAAGCTAAGATGGTTCCCTACATAACTACGCCCGTTCCCGTTTGGAACAAACACAAGTTCTATTTCTGGATGGTAGTGATAATCCCAAGTGAAAGAATCCGCGTGTACATTTTGATATAGTACACGAAAACTCGAATTTAGGTCAGGTTGAATTTTCTCAAAACGTATCGACATATAAGTTAATTCGAACAATACAGTATAAATATAGCACAAAGTAGTATAATTAAGTTGACTTATTCTTTGTTTAATTTGCAATTAAGAAAGTTACTTATATTCTATTTACCTATGATGAATACGAGCATTGGGCGCTTCGCGCCCAATGCTTTTTCACGCTCACTCCATTTACTTATGAAAAACTGGTCTATTAAATTCTCTCTCTACCTCAATTATTTTGTCTTTGCCATTCTTCTAAATAGCGTTGGCATTGTCATACTAAAAGCCCAAAAGAACTATCTCGTAGATGAAGTCCAAGCAAGTACCTTAGAGCTTTTCAAGGATATGCCCATTGCTCTGGTCTCATTTGTCATTGCCTCTTTTTTACCTCGAATAGGCTATAAAAAAGCCATGCTTGTCGGTCTTTCTCTTGTAGTAATCGCTTGTTTGGGTATGTATTTGGGGAATTCATTTTTAGCAGCCAAACTTCTTTTTGCTGGAGTTGGTATTGCCTTCGCGCTCATCAAAGTATCTGTGTATTCGTCTATTGGGCTACTTACATCCTCTCCCAAAGAACACAACAGTTTAATGAGTTCCATTGAAGGATTTTTTATGGTAGGTATCGCAGTGGCCTACTTTCTTTTTCCTGCTTTTAACTCATCTGACGCCAATGGATGGCTTCGCGTATATCTTCTTTTAGCTACACTTGCAGCCGCTTCCTTTCTATTTCTTTGGTTTACCCCCTTTTCTGAAAACCATGATATTGACGCAGGGCAATCTGTTTGGCAAGACATGAGTCAAATGAAATTATTACTCGGCAAATTGCTCGTCTTGGTTTTTGTGGCTAGTTCCTTTCTATTCGTGATGGTCGAACAAGGCATCATGACTTGGCTTCCAACTTTTAACAACCGAATCCTTCAATTGAACGAAGATTTAGGTATCATGATGGCAAGCATTTTAGCGATTTCTTTAGCTGCTGGACGACTTATAGCAGGATTTTTAACTAAGTTTATTTCGTGGTTTTGGATTATCTCGGTATGCATCGGGATAGCGATGGCAATGGTTCTTTTTTTATTGCCACAAACACTACAACTCACTATTGGCGAGGTAAATACACTAGCAGATATTCCATTTATTGGTTATACGTTTCCACTGATTGGACTTTTTATTGCACCGATTTATCCGCTCTTGAACTCCGTCGTTTTGAGTGCAACACCGAAAAAATTGCATAGCCCTATGACGGGTCTCATCGTTATTTTCTCAGCGCTTGGTGGAACGTTAGGTTCCAGAATTATCGGCTGGCTTTTTAAAACACAAGGGGGCGAAAATGCTTTCTACTTTACATTAATCCCTATGGCACTTCTACTTGTAGCCTTGATTCTTTTACAAAAATTGACAAAAAAACCATTCTGATTCCACATGAATTCGACTTTTTCTCAGACACTTCTCGATTTCCCTGATCTTTTTCATGCCATCCAAATGGCTGAAGTATTTGAAGATTCAAAAACAGCCACTGACTGTTCTCCGAAACGTGATCTATCTGCTATTTATGCAGATTTTCTAGAATTGGCAGACTTAAATAAAACAACTTTGCAGAAATTTGTTGGTGAAAACTTTGATCTTCCATCAACTGATTTACCTGTTTTCGAAACAACCAAAAAAGGGCAACCACTTGCACATATTCATCAGTTGTGGGATTACCTAACGCGTGAAATCAAAGCACCTGTTTCGGGTTCTACTTATCTTCCTCTTCCCTATCCGTTTGTTGTACCAGGCGGAAGGTTTCAAGAAATTTATTACTGGGACAGCTATTTCACACTCCTTGGACTTAAAAAAGCAGAAAAATGGGAATTAATCGAGCAAATGATAGCCAATTTTGCACATTTGATACGTACGTATGGGTTTATACCCAATGGTAACCGAACCTATTTTTTGAGTCGGTCACAACCACCTTTTTTCAGCTGTATGGTTGATTTACTTCCGATATCTCAACAAAGTATTTACTTACCAGAATTAGAAAAAGAGTATAATTTTTGGATGAAGACAACATCCGAAAAAAGTACGAATGATTTTGAGCGCGTGGTTGAAGTTGAACCAACCAAGTTATTGAACAGATATTGGGACAATTCACCTACACCCCGCCCAGAGTCTTACAGAGAAGACCTAGAATTAGCAGCCCAAAATCCTGGACGGGCAGCGACAGATATTTATTTAAACTTACGTGCAGCGTGTGAGTCGGGTTGGGACTTTAGTAGTCGTTGGCTTGCAGACGGTACTTCATTGGGTAGCATAGAAACTACACATATTTTACCTGTAGACCTCAACTGTCTTATGTATAAATTAGAGTGTAAATTAGCTTCGATGTATGCGGAGATTTCATCCGAAAAAGGAGCATACTACACAGAAAAAGCAGCACAAAGAGCAAGCCTTATTCATACGTATTTCTGGGACGAACAAGAAGGTTTTTTCTTTGATTACCATTGGGTAAATGGAGGTATAACCAAAAAAATCACACTGGCTGGACTTTTTCCCTTGTGGGCAGGACTAGCTACAGAAACACAAGCAAAAAAATGTGCAGAGCGGGTACAAAAAGAATTATTGGTACCAGGTGGTGTCCGGACAACTACCTGTGAGAGTGGGCAACAATGGGACGCACCTAATGGTTGGGCGCCACTACAATGGATTGCAGTGGAGGCATTTCGAACGACAGGATTTACGGAGTTAAGTAACGAAATTAAACAAAGATGGATGGATTGGAATACGCGTATTTTTCATAAAACAGGTAAATTTACTGAAAAGTATAATGTTGAAAGTACTTCTGTAGCAACTGGTGGCGGTGAATACCCAAATCAAGACGGATTTGGATGGACAAATGGCGTATATTCTTCATTTTAAATAACTTATACAACTTTCCTGTCTTTTACTTTTTGAGTAATACCAAGTGGTTTAGTAATAATATTTAAAAATCGTACTACTAGATTGTATAAAAATAGTACATATTTGTAATTGGTTATAGATATTTGTATGCAGTATACTCCATTTTTATAGTTTCCACAAAATGAGATACTACAACTAACTCAACCTCTCCCATAACAACAAAGTTGCTCCTGCATATTCATTTGTACAATTAACCAAAACAAATCTATATGGAGCTAC
>CAYNRA010000072.1:0-16126 GCA_964399465.1 uncultured Cytophagales bacterium | reverse complement strand
GTATTATCTGGCCAGCTATTTAAGGGGGCAAAACGTTGTGTTCCTGCACCTGCACCACCACGACCGTCTGACGTACGGTATGTTCCGGCACTGTGCCATGCCATACGGATGAAGAAAGGTCCGTAATGACCGTAGTCAGCAGGCCACCATTCTTGCGAATCTGTCATTAAATCATACAAATCTTTCTTTACAGCAGCTAAATCAAGCGACTTGAATTCCTCTGCGTAATTGAACGATTCATCCATCGGATTGGATAAGTTCGAATTTTGACGAAGGATGTTCAAATTCAATTGGTTTGGCCACCAATCGCGGTTTCTTGTTCCGCCACCTGCACCTTGTTTAAAAGTAGTTGCACCTGTAAATGGGCATTTGGCTTCCCCATTTGTTGTACCGTTTGATGCGTAATGTTCCATTTGTACTTAATTTGTGGTTATTGATTTTGGTTTTTAAGTCTTTATCTATTGAAGGTTTCTTTTTTGAGAACGTATGCTCCCAATTCTGAAGTAGTTACGGGAATCAAAAAATGCCCTTCTCATTAAATCTATTTTCTGACTGCAAAAATACGAAATAATAGAATAAATTTATTCATTACGTATTAAAAATAGAAAAAGCTTATCTTTATGTAACATGAAAAAAGGACAAAATGTTTAGTAAGTACTGTATAAATAAACAAGTGAGATTACCTGTATATCAATTTACTTATGCGGAAAAAATGATACCATGCGTTCATTAGGACACAAATAAAAAACCCGCTTTTCAGCGGGTTTTCATCTCTTTCTGCTTTGCTTATGCCAGCGAGAGCTCGGTTGCGATATTGGCTACTTTCTCTTTTAGATTCGCCAACGTTTCATCAAATAATTCTTTCGATTTGAGTTTTCCTTTCACGCCAACATAGAACTTGATTTTCGGTTCGGTTCCGGATGGTCGGCAGGTGAATTTGGTACCATCTTCTGTAAAAAACTGAAGGACATTCGAAGATTCAATACCTAAAATACCTGATGGAATGGACTCTGTCGTATTTTTCTGTACGTCTGTACGTGTTAATGCTTTGTAGTCGTCGATACGAATGACCTTTGAGCCACCCAAGGATTTGGGCGGATTGGCGCGAAAATCTGCCATCATTTGTTGAATTTCTTCTGCGCCCGACTTTCCCTTTTTGGTTACAGACACCAAACCTTCGTAATAAAAACCGAATTGTTTGTACATATCTGCCAGAAAATCAAAGAGGCTTATACCCTTGTGTTTGGCATAGGCGGTTAGTTCGGCAATCATCGCACAAGACGCAATCGCATCTTTATCGCGCACTTTATCTCCGATTAAATACCCGTAACTTTCTTCTCCTCCACCGATGAAAGTCTCTTTTCCTTCTAATTCTCTAATAACCTGAGCAATGTATTTGAAGCCCGTCAAGGTATTGTAACACGTAACACCCGCTTTGGCTGCCATGGCGTCAATCAAATCTGTGGTAACAATGGTTTTGGCAACAAATTCTTTTCCGGTCAATTTATTTGATTTTTTCCATGCTTTCAAAAGATAATAGATAATCAAACTAGCCGCTTGATTTCCGTTGAGAAGTACCCATTCTCCGGCAGGGTTTTTAACAGCCATCCCAACGCGATCTGCATCTGGGTCTGTGGCCATAACCAAATCAGCATCGATTTCTTTGGCTTTTTCCATGGCCAAGTTCATGGCTTCTTTTTCCTCTGGATTCGGATAAATAACTGTTGAAAAATTACCATCTGGCTGCGCTTGTGACTCCACGACGGTCACATTTGTAAAGCCCAACTGTGCCAAAGCAGGTGGAACCATCGTGATACCTGTCCCGTGAATAGAAGAAAAGACAATTTTCAAGTCTTTTTGTTTGGCGATTGTTCTTGGACTAACCGCAATGCTTTTCACGGCTTTCAAGTATTTTTTATCCAAGACTTCACCAATGAGTTTGATGCGTTTTTTTACCCCTCTGAACTTGATGTCTTTGACATTGGTAATGGCATTTACTTCATTTACGATATTTTTATCGTGCGGAGCAACGACTTGCGAGCCGTCATTCCAATATACTTTATAGCCGTTGTATTCTTTTGGATTATGGGAAGCCGTGATGACAATTCCGGCATGGCAACCCAATTCCCGAACGGTAAAAGAAAGCTGTGGAGTTGGGCGAAGTTCCTTGTAAAGATAGACGGTAATGCCATTGGCAGACAGAATATCCGCGGCAACTTGCGCAAATTCAGGAGAGAAATTTCGGCTATCGTATGCGATGGCCATTTTAATGGGCTCATCTGTAATCACTTGGTTCAAATAATTAGCTAAACCTTGGGTAGCAGCCCCGACGGTGTATTTGTTCATACGGTTTGGACCGACCCCAATTTCTCCGCGCATGCCACCTGTACCAAACTCGAGATTTTTATAAAACGAATCCGTTAATTGCACTGTATTTTTATCTGCAATCCACTGCTGGATAGTCGCTTTGGTTTCGTCGTCGTATTTTCCTCTAAGCCAAGTTGCTACATTTTTTTCGACTGTTTTCTCGAGTTTTAGTTCTTTCAGCATAATCATTTTTAATTAAGAGATACAAATTCGTTGTTAGGGTTCATTCACTTTCATGAAAAAAGGTAATTTAATTGCTTAAACTACCTTTTTAACAAATTAAAGCAACTTATTAAAGTATTCAAAACAAAAAATGTCGAGAACCTATATTTTCTGAATAATTTATTTGTTCAACAGTATATAATGTTGGCTTGCTGTTGGAAAAATCCAGTTGGTTAGTACTCCTTGTCCTTTATTTGCATAAATTTCTACGACGGTATTGTCCACATAAATGTCAAGAACAAGTTTGTTCTTTTCCATTGGAACATGTAATTTTTCTACACTTGGAAAACGCGGGTGAAAAGAAACATTGCCAGATTTCGTTCGGTCAAAGGACAAAGTTTCTGATTGGGGGTCATACGTGATCCGTGTTTGTTCCTCTCCATTTTTCTGAATATCTAACGAGAACTTTTTCTTTGGATTGATGCGATAATCCACTTTCAAGTGATATACTTTGGGAACTTCTTGTAATTTTCCATGAACAGATTTGTCTGTAATCTCTATGGTTTTCCATTCTTTTCCAACGATGGGAGATTGACGAAGCCGATAGCCCTCAGTTGTTTTATAGAGAGAGGTTTCACGCGGGAAAGAAAACGCACCACGTACATCACCTGTTGGAATATCACGACCATATTCCCAATCATTTACCCAACCAATCATGACGGGTTTGCTGTGTTTAGCAGGTAGATTAAAATACGGAATCGCGGCATAATAGTCTTTTCCTTCATCTACATACAATACTTCTTTCTGTTCTTGCACGACGAATGACTTTCCGTCAAAATCACCTACAAAATATTGCATCGCGAGGTAATCTTTTTGTCTATGACCGCTTGAAATAAACAAGACCCATTTGGATTCTTGGCTGTTTTCAACCGGAACTCGGACAAGTGAGGGACATTCCCAGATTTTTGATGTATCTCCTTTTTGACCAAATTCACTCAAAAGCGACCACGATTTCAAGTCGGAAGATTCATAGAATTGCGCTTTAAACTCCAATGGTTTCACGACTGTCATGATCCATTTTTGTTTTTCTGGAGACCAGATTACATTCGGGTCACGGAAGTCCTTCAAGCCAATATCGAGAACAGGATTTTCAGCGTAATACGTCCAAGTTCTCCCTTTATCACTGCTAAAGGCAATGCTTTGATGTTGGGCAAGACCTGTTCCGTTTTTATCCACGTGCGATGTAAAAATGGCAACCAAGCCTGACTTGAATCCGGGTGCAAAGAAACCTGTGGTATTTAAACTATCTACCACTGCACAACCGGAGAAAATCATGGTTGTTGAGCCGTCTGGGTTCTGGATTTCGGGCAGAGCAATTGGGAGTTCTTCCCATTGCATCAAATCTTTGCTAACAGCGTGTCCCCAGCTCATGTGTCCCCATTTGGAGCCAAATGGATTATGTTGATAGAAAAGGTGGTATTCTCCATCGAGATAAACAAGCCCGTTGGGATCATTCACCCAATTTTTTTTTGGCGTATAATGTTTTTGAGGTCTGTTTTGTTCAGTCAGCGAATTGTTGGGAGTCATTTGGGCGTCAGCAAACGTGTAAAAGCACGTAAATATAACACCTAGAATTAATTTCTTTTTCATAGTAAAATGGTTGATTCAAAATGAAATATATTCAAATAAGGGTTGAAAAGTAAAAAGGTAGCAGTAAAACTACTACCTTTTGGAGACTACTTATTTACCTATTTTGAAATTTCGATGTATTAATACCCAGGATTTTGCTTATACAAGCCATTGGTGAACGTAATTTCCGCCTGTGGAATAGGAAGATATTCGTCACGTCCGGCTGTAAATTTCGCAGTGGCTAAGAAAGGACGACGCGATTTTTCTTTGTCGATGTATTCGTTCAATACTTTTTCAGCGATTCCCCAACGAACTAAGTCAAAGAAGCGTGCGCCTTCCGTTGCGAATTCCAATCTTCTCTCCCATTGCAAAGCTTTGAACGCGAAATCTTTTGTCCAACCTTCTGCTGAGTAAGGTTTTACATTATAGCGTGAAGCGAATGTTCCATCTAATTTGCGTAATCTTCCTGTACTTGCCGCAGCACGTTCTCTGATTTGGTTAATCAATGGAAGGGCTTTTAACTCTTCACCTAATTGAATATAAGCTTCTGCTTGCATCAATAAGACGTCATCATACCGGATAATATCGTAGTTTTTCGCTGTTCCCATGAAAGGTCCTAATTTGAAATACGAACCACTATTTGCTTGTTGCTGGAAACGCATCGTATGGAAGTTTCCATAAACACCCGCGTCACGTACCCAACTGTTTGAGAAAGGTCTTGCAGGGTCATATTTGTACGGGTGTCCGTCGATACCTACGGTGTGGTCAAGACGTGGGTCAACTGTTTGCGTCGCTAAATTGGCATTTTGATTATTGAATGTATCAAAATTAGGCAATCCGTTGGCATCTGTGGTATGTGCATTCACCAAATTTTGGCTGGCTGCATGGAAACCGCAACATCCGTATTGAGGCGCACCGTGTGGGTAATTCAAGCCGTCTTCGTAGCTCATTCTACCCGCAGTTGTTCCATCATTCACGGTAAACTGAATGGCAAAGATAGACTCAGGGCCGTTTTCTGTTTCAGGCAAGAAGTTATCCGCGATGTCTGGGCTCAAGCTGTATTTTCCAGAACTGATAACTGCTTGTGTAAGCGTCACTACCTCTTGCAAACGTGCCGCATTGATACGAGTGACTTGGTGATTTGCCCCTTGTTCGTACGCTTGGTACAAACGAAGTTTCGCCAAATACGCTTGTGCTGCTAACTTATTCGCACGACCGATTTCTGCGTTTGAAGCAGGAAGATTATCCACGGCAAACTGAAAGTCAGCGGCGATTTTGTTCCATTGTTCTTCGTTGGGCAAATCGTTAGATGTTTTCAAGATTTCCTCTTCTGTGGCATTTTCATCAAAAAGTGGTACATTTTTGTACAATAACTTCATGGTGAAATAACTGTGTGCACGCAAGAAGCGAAGTTCAGCCAACCGTTGTTTTTTCAAAGGATAGACAGATTCGTCCAGCGTATTTACGGCACGAAGTGCTACATTACAACGAGAAATCGACTTAAATAAATTCTGCCAAGTACGGGTTACAAAAGCACCCATCGTTGGTGTAACGAGGTTATAATGCTCTAGGGCATCTACTTCACCGACATCACCAGTACCGCCACCGCCTTTGTAGCTATCATCAGAGCGGACACTTCCGTACGCCCAGTTACTGTAGATTGGTCCAATCATATCTCCGTTTCCAATGGCTGCATACGCCGATGTGACGAGCCCTTCGATGGCAGTTGGAGACGTTAAATCAGAGGAAGAAAGCACACCCGTAGGTGTATATTCTAACTTATCTTGGCACGAGCTTGCAAGAAGCATTGCCGCGAAAACAGAGGTAACTATGTATTTATTTTTCATACGTTTGTTTATCAAATAGAAAAGAAACTGAATTAGAAAGAAGCGTTCACACCAAAAGTAAATGTCTTTGGAATTGGCACTGGGTCTAGGTCAATACGCTCAGGATCTGGCCCTTGGTAGCTTTTGCTCTTCAACCAGAATAGGTTTTCACCCATTAAGAAGAAACGAAGTGACTCAAAAACAGCTGCATTTTGAACTGTGTAACCTACTTGTAAATTTCTAATTTTGAAGTACGATGTATTCACAATGAAGTAATCCGAGGTACGTCCTTCGCCGTTGTTGTCTTTCAAGGTAAGTGCCGGGATGTTCGAGCTTGTATTTTGTGGTGTCCAAGCATCAAATACGCCAGGGCCTACGTTTTCACGACCTCTCATCAAGTTATTGAACACGGTGTAGGCATCAAAACCTTCGCGACCAGCTACACCCGAACCGAAGAACGAGAAGTCAAATTTCTTGTAGAAAACATCTGCGCGAATACCGTACTCAAGTGCAGGTAACGTAGTACCAATCCAGGTTCTGTCTAAGTCGTCGATACGACCATCTTCGTTGATATCCACGTAACGAATCCGACCTGGGCCTGCTCCTACTTGCGTTGGCGCTGCGTCCACTTCTGCTTGCGACTGGAACAAACCAGCTGTTTTGTATCCGAAAATATCAAATTGTGAACGACCAATGATGGTATTTACCAAGTTTCCTGGGTACGCTGGACGAACGTTTTCAGGTAGTTCTGTAATTCTATCTCTGAAATGCGTAAAGTTAGTCATGATGTTGTATTTCAAACCACCACTCGACTCGCCTCTGTAACCAAGAACAAATTCAAATCCTTTGTTTGATTTCGACGCTCCGTTCACAGCTTTTGTTTGGCCTTCGCCCAAGGTTGCTGCAACTGGTGGAGTAATCAAGATACCTGTTGTGCGGCGTGTGAAATAATCAAATGAACCATATACTTTGTTGTTTGCCAACGTGAAATCCAAACCTGCGTTGATTTCGTCTGTCGTTTCCCATTTCAATCCAGAGTTAGCTGCTTGTGTTTGTACAAAACCAGAAGGCAACGTTCCAGTATTAGCTCCAGAAAGTGAGTAGGCTGTACCGATGTTCATGTATTGCTCCCAGAAACCACCAACTAATTGCGCTTGAGTTGTTCCGTAACGTGTATCGAAAAGACCAAAGCGAGCTAAATCTCCAATTTGTTGGTTTCCTACACGTCCTACACCTACTCTCGTTTTCAATTCAGAGAATACAGAATTATCAGCCATGAAAGCTTCTTTATCTATTCTCCAACCCAACGAAGCTGCTGGGAAAATACCGAAGCGATTGTCTGCACCGAAGCGAGATGAACCATCTCTACGCACAGTTACAGCTGCCAAATAACGGTCATTGTGGTTATAATCCATGCGTGCAAATTGCGACCACAAGCTATGTCCCGTCGATCCACCTGTTACTGCTGTGTTTCCAGTACCTGCATTCAATGTAAAATATTCTTCTGTTTGAAGGGCAAAACCTTCTTTACGGATAGTTTGGAAATCCAAGTTTGTATCAATAAATTCAGTACCTACCAAGAATTTCATCGACTTATTCCCGCCTAAATCTAGGTCGTAACGTGCCGTATTAGACCAAGTAGTACTTAAATAATGATTTTGGTCGAAGAACAAGCTATTGGTTGTCCGGTTAAAAGCACCTTCCGAAAATGTTGGTGTGATGATTTTATTTTCAAAACGTGCATTATCAGCTCCAATATTTGACTTGATGAATAAGTTTTTGATGGGTTGTAATTCTACGAAGATATTTCCGAACGAACTCACGCGATTGGCGTTATTCCAACGTGCCAAATATTGCATGTGCAATGGGTTGTTTCTATCCGAATAACCTGAACCAGAAGCACCTGCGAAAGTTGTTCCGTCTGCTTGATAGACTGGAATTGTTGGTGCCAATGTTACAGCCAAGAAGGTAGAAGCAGCACCACCCAAGTCGCGAGCTGTCAAGGTTTCGTTGGATTCAGCGATACGTAGATTCATTCCGAAACGGAGCTTATCATTGAAAGCACGCGTCACGGCATTTACACTTCCGCTCAAACGTTCGTAGCCCGTGTAACGCAACATACCTGAGTTTTTCAAGTGGCCCAAGTTGATTTCCATAGACGAATTTTTATTACCGAAAGACGCCGTAAAATCATTTCTTGTCACGATACCTGTTTTGTACATAACATCTTGCCAATCTGTGTCACCAGCCGGCGTATTTGGATTTCCACCTACGAATGGACGAACTTTCACGCCATTTAGGACAGGATTTGAGAAATTTCCATTCCAATCAAAGTCATAGATTTCGCCGTAACCCGCTGCTGGATCTTGTCCATCATTGACAGATGCTTGCCAAAGTGCTTTTCCTCTATCTTCTGCGTTCAACATCTTGAAACGCATTGATTTTTCAGACTGTGTAGAAATGCTTGAATTATACTGGAAAGATACTTTTCCGTCCGTATTTCCACCGTTTTTTGTAGTTACGATGATGACACCGTTTGAAGCTCTCGCTCCATAAATTGACTGTGCAGAAGCATCTTTCAATACCTGAATAGACTCAATATTGGCTGGGTTCATATTCTGAAACACCTCTGGGCGTGTCGTCGGGATTCCATCTATGATATACAATGGGTCGTTGTTACCTAGTGTATTCGCACCCCGAATCAAGATACGGCCATTGGAACCATTTGGTGAACCATCGCGCTCAATATACAAACCAGGAACACGACCTTGCAAAGATTGCATTGGGTTCCCTGTACTATTGTTTTGGATAGGCTTTAAGTCCACGACTGCTACAGAACCAGTCAAATCTTCTTTTCTTTGCGAGGTATAACCTACGACAACGACTTCGTCCAATAAACGAGAAGATTTCAAAACAACGTCCAAGTTCGTTGCCGACTGAATCGGAACATCCAATGCTTCGTATCCGACATACGAAAAAACGAGCGTTTGTGCGTTGGCAGGAAGAGTCAATGAATACCGACCTTCTGCATTGGTTAATGTTCCAACTGTTGAACCTTTTACAGTAACACTAGCACCGATGAGGGGGTCGTTGGAGTCGTCACCGCGAACCGTTCCTGTGATGGTACGCTGGGCAAAGGTGACCTGAACAGACCACAGCATTGCCAAGAGGGAAAGTAGAAATTTACTTTTCATACGTGATAAATTGGTTAAATAGATACTAAAATGACGGAATTACGTCTTTACTCTGAACGAGTGGGGTATTCAACATAGATTGAATTTCTTGATTGGATACAGGTGGAACAGCACCTGGTTTTGAGGCAACTAGTGCCCCAACGGCATTGGCTCTTGTCAGGATTTCTGTAAGCGTTTTTTCGGAAGCAATACCTTCTAAAAAAGTCGCTAAAAAAGCATCTCCACTTCCGATGGTGTCCGCTACATTTACGGGAAAACCAGGACAAGTAACCCATTGATTATCAGCTAAAACAG
The DNA here is from genome assembly GCA_964399465.1 of uncultured Cytophagales bacterium. GTDB lineage: Bacteria > Bacteroidota > Bacteroidia > Cytophagales > Spirosomataceae > CAYNRA01. Next base: position 6,654 of record CAYNRA010000072.1, on the reverse strand, counting down.
CCGAACCCTCTGCGCCAAGTGTGACACAAACGTGGCTCAATGAAAACTGTTCAGCCAATTGGCGAACGATTTCTTCTTGACTTCCCTGGCAGCCAAACCAGTCAGCCAATTGACCTATTTCTTGGTCGTTTATTTTTAGAATTTTGGTCGCTTGGAGCAAGACTTCTATGCTTTCTTTGCTGTAAAAAGGAGTTCTTAGATTGCAGTCAAATACAGGGCATTTCGCTATCTCAAGTAATTTTTTCAAAGTCGCTTCACTTTCTTCGGAACGGGCTGCTAATGAACCAAATACAAAGAAATCGGCGTCTTGAACGGCTTGCCTTTCGGCTTTTGTGAGCGAGATAAAATCCCAAGCAACGGGTTGTATAATTTCGTACAATACATGGGAAGGATTGGATGTATCTGCCAAAACCGTTCCGGTAGCATACTGTGCATCTTTTTGTACTAATTCTCCCGTTAACCCCATGGAAAACAAGAAGTTAAGCAGTTCTTCGCCTAGTTCGTCTGTTCCGATACGGCTAATCAATTGCGCCTGATTCCCCGTTCTTTGCCAATGAATAGCGACATTCATGGGTGCGCCACCGGGCAATTTACCCGTTGGGAGAATATCCCAAAGCATTTCTCCGAAACAGACCAGTGTTTTTGTGTTCTTTTTCATGCGTGTGTCAAGATAACGGTGTCCATGTTTTCAAGAGAAGTACCTTTGGTTTCGGGCATGAATTTCCAAGCGAATAGAAACTGAAGCAACATCATGAAGGCAAAGAACCCAAAGATAATTGTTCCACCGAAGGCTTCGGCAAGGTATGGAAACGTAAAAGTGATGATCGCAGCCATAAACCAGTGGGTAAAACTTCCAAGAGATTGACCACTTGCACGGACTTCATTTGGGAAGATTTCAGAGATAAACACCCAAATAACTGCCCCTTGCGAGAAAGCGAAAAAGCCAATATAAACGAAGAGGTAAATCGGAACGAAAAGCCCTGTACGAAGCGAATAAAAGGTCTCTGCTACCAAAATGAGTGTACATACAAGTCCAATAGAACCTACGAGCATCAAGGCACGTCGTCCGTACTTATCAATCAATGAAATACCGACAAGCGTAGAAACCAAATTGACCAAACCGATTCCCGCAGAGGAAAGTAAAGCTGCGTTTTTTCCGATTCCTGCCATTTCAAAAATACGCGGAGCGAAATAAATGATGGCGTTGATACCTGATACTTGATTGAAGACGGCAAACAAAACCGCCAATGTAATAGGTTGAATGTACGCCTTTTGGAAAAGTGCCGTTCGTTTTTGGTTTCCACTTGGCGTTTGTTGAATCGCTTGAATGGTTTCTTCGACGGAGTCAGGATCAATGGCTTTTAATGTGACTCGTGCTCCGTCAAGGTCGTTTAATCGAACTATTAACCAGCGAGGGCTTTCCGGAATGAGCGTGACAGTAACCAAGAATAAGATGGACGGAACAGCTTGTACTCCCAGCATCCAACGCCAATCATTTGCGCCACCGATTCCAGATAAAAGGTAGTTGGAAAGGTATGCCATCAAGATGCCAAATACGATATTGAATTGAAAAAGAGCTACCAGACGACCTCTTTTTGCGGGTGGAGCAATTTCAGAAATATACAAAGGAGCAACGACAGAGGAAATACCAACGCCGAGCCCACCTAAAAACCGAAAAAGAAGAAAAACAGACCAATCGACAGCGTAGGCAGTGCCAAGTGCAGACAAGAAATAAAGAATGGCAATGGCGAAAAGTGATTTTTTGCGTCCAAACAAATCTGCTGGAAATCCGCCGATGACAGAACCAAGGACTGTCCCTACCAATGCGATAGAAACGGTTACACCTTGCTCAAAGGCAGACAATTGCCAGAGTACTTGCAATGTTTGCTCGACTCCAGAAATGACGGCGGTGTCAAAACCAAATAAAAAACCACCCAATGCGGCGGATAAAGACCAGAAGAAAATTTTTGAAGATGGACTCATAAAACGATTCATTACGATTGCGTTGATGAGTCAAAATTAGAAGCTTGGCTAGACGTTTACTTTTCTATTTGGTTCAATTATCTACTCATTTGTTACATTTCACAAACGACTAATAATCAATGAATTAAATATTATACATTGTATACATTATAGAAAATGATACATGAATTATTGAAATTGATACGTCAGTTTTTTTCCCTTTCTTTTTCTATTTTCAAACGCCACTCAGTTGGAGTATGCCCTGTTCTTTGTTTGAAGAATGTCGTGAAATAACTTGGGTTTGAAAAGCCCAAATCATACGCAATCTCAGTGATGTTTCGGTTCGCATCTTGGAGTAATACTTTCGCTTTATTGGTTTTGAAAGAAGCGATATAATCTGAGACGTTTTCACCTGTCAGGGCGGACATTTTCCGGAATAATTGCACACGAGACATACCAAGCTCGCTACTTAGTTTTTCCACAGACAGAGAATTATCGGCTAAATTCTTTTCTATCAAGCGGTCTAATTCGGTAAAAAATACTTTTTCGTGTCTTTGCAGCCCCGCTGGCTGGTGTACTTCTTGTTGCCCTTTCTTGCGCTGTCTTTCTCTACTTTCGATGCAGTTTTTTACTTTTTGTTCGACTAATTCTTGGTGGAACGGCTTGGTGAGGTAATCGTCCGCCCCAGCTTTTGTGCCTTCTAATTGATTTTCAAGATGACTTTTCGCCGTCAATAAGATAACCGGAATATGAGAAGTTCGGAAATCAGCCTTTATTTTTTGCGTCAATTGATAGCCATCCATACCAGGCAACATCACATCGCACAAAACAACATCAGGAATATTTTGGAGTAAAATATCCCATCCTTTTTCAGCCGTTTCAGCAGAAAAAACATGGTAGGTTTTGGCAAATTTTTGAGAGAGAAATCGATTCAAATCCCGATTATCTTCAATAATTAAGATGGAATGCTCGGCTGAATTTGATGTTTGAACATCCTGAATGGGCATTTCCCAGGTTGAAAACCGTTCTTTCTTTTGAAACATCGGTACTTCATTACTATCTTGGCTTGTGGGTATTTGAATCCGGACAGGTAGATGTATGGTAAAGGTAGTTCCTTTATTTTTTTCGGATTCAATGTAAATTTCTCCTTCATGCAGGAGCACAAATTCACGGGAAAGTGCAAGCCCCAGCCCTGTTCCGAGTGAAATATTCTTATTGCCACGATAGAACAAATCAAAGGCATGGGTTTTCTCTTCTTCTGTCATACCAACCCCACTATCCGCAAATTGAATAACCACTTGATCTGCTTTTCGGGCGAGAGAAATATGAATAAATCCACCTTCTGAAGTATATTTAAACGCATTGGAAATTACATTAAAGAATACTTTATCTAGCTTTTCAGCATCAAAAGCATACATGAAGCCCGAAAAAGGAGAAAAGAATTGAAGGTCAATTTTTTGTGCTTGTGCTTTTGGTTGGAAATCCTGAACAATCTCTTTTAAAAAGGTGACTAAATCCAAATCACGGGACTCCAACTGCATTTTGCCTGCATCTAGCTGGCGAAGTTCTAAAAATTGATCTACCAAACGAAGTAAGCGATGTGCATTTTTCCGAATTAATTGAAACGTCTGTTTTGCCTCTTGCGGAGAAATATTTTTTTGTGCCAACTGGTCTTCTGTAGGTGTCAAAATAAGACTGAGCGGTGTACGAAATTCATGCGAAATATAAGAGTAGAAACGCATTTTATCCTCTACTGCCTTTTGTGCAAGCTGAGAAACCTTTTCAATTTGGTTTTTCTGTTCTTGAATTGCCTTATTTTGTTGTTCCAAGACACGGTTTGAACGCTGTTTTTCTTGTAAAAGAAAGTACAACGTTGCTAATAATAACACGACGACCGTCAAAAGTGCACTCGTAATATAAAGTCGATTACGTTGTGTAGAGAAGGTTAAATTGAGTTCTTGAATCCGTGAGGCTTGGCGTTCTATGTCTTCTTGTTGTGCCTTGATTTTTTGGTATTGTGAGAACATAATGTTCACGTTGTCTTTATTAATAACCGTCGAGAATAGGTTATTTTCACGTTGAAAAGGCATTCTTTTTAAAATAGCATTTGCCACTTTGATAGCTTCTTCACCACCAGACGGATACAATACAGTTGCCTCTAAAAGACCTTTACGCACTAAATCGAGTCCCTCGTTTTCTCCAGCGAGCCCGTCCACACCAATGATTTTGGGAGAAATACCCATTTTTTTACACACCTTGCTGACCGTCCAAGCTAAACGGTCGTTGTGAGCAAAGATGATGTCTACGGTAGGGATTTTTGCTAATTCTTTTTGAATTTTCAGGCTGTCGCTATCACCAGAATAAATGACAGGAAATGTCACTACATTTTTTGAAGAAGCAATCCCTGACGTAAAGCCCTTGTGGCGGTCAATGGCCGGCGAATCTGTTGAGCCTGCGATTACTTCTACAATTTGTGTATTTGGTTTAGTGGCAATGGAATGAGCATAATTACCTGCCTGCTCTCCTACTTGCGTATTTTCTGCACCAACAAAAGCCGTATAATTTGTTGATGCTGTTCTTCGCTCAAGTATTAAGACAGGAATACCAGCAGAATACGCGAGATCAATAGCTGTGCTGAGCTGGTAGTCATTGGGCGAAATAATGATTAGGTCATACCCCTCCTCAATCATCTGTTTTACATCTTGGATTTGTTTTTGCGTGTTCCCATTCGCATCCTTTAAATCTAGAGATAGCTCAGGAAAAAATGAAAGCTCTCTGCGCATAGCCTCCCATTGATTGATACGCCAACTATCTCCCATGGTACATTGAGAAAAGCCAATGCGCAAAGCCGGTTTATTTTCATTTGTACAACTTTGAAAAAACAAGAGCAAAAGAAGAAAGAAGGAAATACGATTCATAAGCAGTTTATTAAACACTCAAATAAACAACTATTCCAGTAGAAGACATATTAAAAAACGTACAATTCCTTTTGATGAGGTTACATTTTGTGCATCAAATCCCATGGTTACAACTTTTCTGTTCCATGATGAAAACCACAGTCTAAAATACAAAAAATAAGGCGCCCATTTCTGAGCGCCTTCTGCCTTCCTTTATTCATATCGTATATTACACGCGTGAAATCACAGCAGATACAATCAAGTCATCCATTTCGAGTGAAGTAGCTTCGGGTAAATCAGCTTCGAATATAAGTGATACTGCCTGTACTTCTTGGCAGATATAAGCTTCGTTGGTACGAATCGCCGAGGCAACGAGTGCATCTTCTTCTTTTATTTGAATTTTGATTTTATCCGTTACTTCAAATCCATTTTCTTTTCTATAATTCTGGATACGGTTCACCACATCACGCGCAATACCTTCTTTACGCAATTCGTCCGTAAGTGTAATATCTAACGCAACTGTAATACCTCCCTCTTGGGCGGTTAAATAACCAGGTAAGTCCTCTGTCAAGATTTCCACTTCGCTAGGCGTAATCGTATAATTTCCGACAAGCAAGCTTCCATCTTTTTCTAATTGGTTAATCTGCTCATTCGTCATGGATGTAATGGCTTCTGCCACTGCTTTCATTTCTTTCCCAAATTTAGGCCCTAATGCTTTGAAATTAGGCTTTACTTTCTTTGAAAGAACGCCTGATGTATCATCCAAATAGTCAACCGATTTGATATTTACTTCGTTCTTGATTAATTCTTCCACAGAAGCAATTTGTTCACGCGTTGTCTTGTTCAAGACAGGAATTAATACTTTTGAGAGCGGCTGACGAACTTTCAAGCGGTTGGTTTTCCGAATCGAATGTACCAACGAACTGATGCGTTGCGCCAAGTCCATCGCAGTTTCTAGCGCTTCGTTTGTCCAAAGAGTTTGTACCGTTGGGAAATCGGATACGTGTACGGAATTCCCTTCCTGCGTACCTGTTAAATTACGATACAACCAATCTGAATAAAATGGCGCGATGGGTGACATAAGTTGAGAAACCGTTGTTAAGCAATACGCCAATGTTTCATACGCAGCTGTTTTATCAGCTGTTAATTCCCCTTTCCAGAAACGTCTTCTACCCAAACGCACGTACCAATTGGATAATTGGTCAGTTACAAATTCTTGAATGGCACGTCCTGCTTTTGTTGGTTCATACGATTCATACGACTGTCCGACTTCCAAAATCAAGGTTTGAAGCTTTGATAAAATCCATTTATCTAACTCCGTTGCATGTGCTGGGTCAATTTTTCCTGTTGGAACAAAGTTGTCGAGATTCGCATAAAGCGCAAAGAAGTTATACGTATTCGTTAATGTTCCGAAAAACTTATTGCGGACTTCGGTGATTCCTGCCAAGTCAAAACGGAGGTTATCCCACGGTTGTGCATTGGTAATCATGTACCAGCGGGTTGGATCTGCGCCATAGGTTTTAAGCGTTTCGAAAGGATCAATGGCATTGCCCAATCTTTTGGACATTTTATTGCCATTTTTATCTAAAACAAGTCCTGTAGAAACGACATTTTTAAATGCAACGGAATCGAACAACAATCCTGCGATGGCGTGCAATGTAAAGAACCAACCTCTTGTTTGATCCACGCCTTCGGAGATAAAGTCAGCAGGATATGATTTTTCAAACGTATCTGAATTTTCAAACGGATAATGCCATTGTGCGTACGGCATTGCACCCGAATCAAACCAAACATC
>CAYNRA010000071.1:0-16245 GCA_964399465.1 uncultured Cytophagales bacterium | reverse complement strand
ACATGAAACATCTGCTGCTCAAGACGGTATGGGTGGCGTAAGTGCTTCGTTTGCCAATGGATTTTACATCAATCCGGCCAACCCTGCACTAATTGTAAAAAACAGAGTATTAGGTGGATATAAATATGTAGCATTCAATGTTGGACTTGGTGGGAACTACCGAACCATCGAAAACTCAAGTTCTGTACAAAGAGATTTTGGAATGAACCTCAATCATATTTCATTTGCATTTCCAGTTAAGCCGAAATGGGCAATGGCTATCCAAATGAAACCCTACTCTCAAGTATCTCATAAAGCTACAATTCCCCTTACATCCATTCCAGGCACAATTGAGAGCAGAGGAACATTAATAGAAAGTTCTGGCGGTTTGTCTCGGGCAAGCTATACGAACTCTTTTCAAATCGGAAAATCACTTTATCTTGGTCTCGAAGCATTTCATACATTCGGTGTAATACTTCGAGATACAACTTCCCTAATAACCGTTAGCGGAGTAGCATCTCCAGAAGCAACCCGTTTTACAAACAGAACGTCATTTGGTGGTTCAGGTGTAAAATTCGGTGCCGCTTTCCAACAGAAAATATCGGAAAAATGGCAAGTGAATATTGGAGGAAATTACGAACTAAACAGCCAAGTCTCTGGTGAATACTTACGCCAACTTTCAAACGTAACGAATACAGGAAACGGTTTTGTACTATCCAGTCGAGCAGATACTCTTTTACTCTCTACAGCTCAGGCTACTTTACCAAGTAGATACACAATAGGAATAAGCATTGAAAGCCCATTCAAGTGGATTTTTGCTGCTGACTACAAAGTAACCAATTGGAACACGTACAAAAATAACGCTGACCCAAGACCTGACATTTTGCAAGCTTCCAATCAGTTATCCATTGGCATGGAATATATTCCAAATGCTACTTCAACCAAATATTTTGACCAAGCATTTTATCGCCTCGGATATACACAAACAACAACCCCTTACGTCATTGCTTCACAAAGAATCATGGATCGTAGCTTTTCAGGAGGTATCTCTCTTCCTCTCGGCTTTAGAAGCCCAAGTTATATTGACTTCGCAGTGGCAGTTGGAAGAAGAGGAACTACAGCAAATAACTTGATTCAAGAAAACTATGTACGGGTCTCAGCTAACTTCTCTCTGATGAGTTCCTGGTTTATCAAAAATAGAATTGATTAATTTGGACATGTATTTCAAAAAATTACTTCTGTTCTTAATCATACCTGTTTCATTTTTTGTATCCTGTCAAGATAAGACGGATACAAAAAATGAAACACTTCAAGAATATACAGGCCCAGTCATGGAAATTGAAAATCTGACCGTCACACTCAGTGATTCGGGGAGAACTACCATTAAATTGACGACACCTAAACAGTTAAAATTAAAAAACGAAGACGAAATTTATCCTAAAACTGTCTATGTAACATTTTATGATAAAAATGGGGTGCAATACTCTACCCTTCGTGGTGATTCAGCTCGTTTTTACAAAGAAACAAATCAATATGTTATTACGGGTAATGTCTTCTTTTTCAATCGGTTAGCACAACAAAGCATGTCCTCTGAGCTTATTAATTGGAATCCGTTGACTCGAAAAATATCAACCGATAAGCGTATCACCATCAATACTCCTACTGAAAAAATTACGGGTATAGGGATGACTGCTGATCAAGATTTTACCAATTATACACTCAATCGAGTCAGTGGTATTTTCCAAGTTGATTCACTCATCACACAACCAACACCCTATTCTGTACAGAATTAACTTTACTCTTCACACGCTTGTAAAACTTTTTCTACCTCTACCACGTCTGTTCGCACGCGCTCTCCGCCCCATTTCGAATAAATATATGTTGTAATCGCAGCAATATCTATCGGTTGAAGTTGCTTATTGGCTGGCATAGCTTGCGTATACGTTTGCCCATTCACAACCAAAGGTTCTTTAATTCCATTTTTAATCAAACAAATGACCCTATCTTTATTGTCTGCATTCAGATAATCCGTGTTAACAAGAGGTGGAATTACATTTTTAAATCCCGTACCTTCTTTCTGATGACAATTCGCACAATGGGTCACATACAATTCTTCCCCGTTCACCATGTACTGTTCGTACCTGATTTCTTCTTGGCTTTGACAACCAAGGAATAAAACCAAAAAAAAGGAAGCAATGCTTCCTTTCTCTAAAAAGTCAATTCTTCTCTTTCGCATTTTCTTTGAGCAATTTCTCTATGTCTTTTATTAATTGATCTACTTCTTCCTCCTTCGTACCATCGTATTGTCCTCTGATTCGTCGATTTTTATCAACCAATAAAAATGCACCGCTATGGATAATTCCACCTTCGTCTTTGGCTGTAGAGTCTTCCATTGCTGTAACCATGTAACTTTTCAAGGCGATATCATAGATGGTTTCCGTTTTACCCGTTACCATGTGCCACTTCGAAGTTTCAATTCCAAGTTGGGTAGCATACTCTTTTAAAACAGAAACGGAGTCGTGCCTTGGGTCAATCGTATGCGATAAAAGCGCTACCTCCGGATTATCCTTAAACTTTTCATACACCCGAATCATCTGTTTTTTCATGACAGGACAAATCGTTGGACATGAAATGAAAAAGAAATCTGCCACATATATTTGATTAGAAAAGGTAGCATTTGTAACTAATTGACTATCCTGGTCAATGAAAGCAAAGTCAGCAATTTGGTGAAACGTCGTATCTGTTCCTTCAATTGATTTATGCCCAAGAATAGGTAACGCGTCTTGTTTATTTTGGCAACTTGTCAAGCTTATGAAAACAATCAAAACAAGTGTGCTTAAAATTTTAAAGCGATTTTGCATCATTCATTGCTTTTTCAGTCTTCACTTGAATGGAGTCAATCTGTATTTTTAAGGTAGTAAAACGCTTCAACTTCTCTTTTTCATCTTGTACATCGTTTATCACAACTTGGTACTCGTCCATCCAAGCATACATTTCGTCGTTTGCCGCTTGAAGCTCCGAAGCGACTTTCACAACAGCTGCACTGTCTTTTTCACCTATTTTTGCCATGATTTCTTCTTTTAAATCAAGCAATTTCATTGTTTTAGGCATCACCACGTCATGTCCAACCATCAATTCTGCTTCTAATTTCTTCAACTCCTCTTCATTTTGGTTTGAACAAGATGCAAATGTGAAAGTCATCAAACCTAGAAATACGATTAAGCTCTTTTTCATTTTTAAATTTTAGATTATCAATTATTTACTAACATTTCTCGCGCACTTTTGAGTGCGCTTTCGGAAGGATTATCTCCACCAATCATTTTTGCAATCTCAAGGATTCGCTCTTCTTCGTTCAACTGTTTGATTCGGCTGATTGTCCGTTCAGATGAATGATCCTTGTAAACAAAATAATGCGCAGTGCCTTTCCCAGCAATTTGATGTAAATGCGATATAGCAATTACTTGAATGGATTTAGACATTTGTTGCATCATTCCACCTACTTTTATCGCTACCTCACCAGAAATTCCGGTATCAATTTCATCGAATAAAATCGTAGGCAAAGAACGCTTATCTGCTAAAATATACTTAATGACAAGCATTAATCGAGAAAACTCCCCACCTGAAGCTACTTCACGCAATTGTCTCAAGCGCATGCCTTTATTTGCTGTAAACAAGATATTAATGATATCTGTTCCGTCTAATGCAAGCTCCTTTCTTTGATGTTCAAAAGACAAAGCCGCATTAGGCATACCCAATTCATGCAAATAATGGATAATTTGCTTTTCAATTTGGCTCAGAACACGACTCCGTACTTCAGACAAAGTTTCAGCCGCTATTCGTGCTTCTTGCTCAGCGATAGCTAAACGCTCCTTAGCTGCGGAAAGATTATCACTGATATTCAATACTTTACTTACTTTTTCTGCCAAAATAGCTTGAATATCCAATAAAGCCGCCGTTGAAGTCACTCCGTGTTTTTGCTGCAATCTGAAAAACAGATCTAGCCGCTCTTGAATGGCATGTATTCGTGCATCATCCAATTCGATTTTTTCCTCTTCGTTCAACATATCCGTAGAGATGTCGTTGAGTTCAATGACACAACTTTCCAATCGAGTGACATAATCGCGGTACGTTTGCGAGTACGGCGCGATGGTTTGAATGAGGTTTTTAACTTCTGCTAATAAATGAATAATAGACGTTTCAGGATGTTGTTCCAAAAGTTGAAGCCCTGAAAGTAATTTTAATTTCACTTCTTCGGCATGTTCCAAAACCGTCAATTCCTGCTCTAATTCTTCTTGTTCATGGTGCTTAATGTTTGCACTTTGAAGCTCAGCTAATAAATATTGATTGTAATCAAATTCTTTCTGATTCGCTGTAGCCTCAGCTTGCATTTTCTCGTAAGCAGATTTCAGTCGCTGGTATAATTTGTACTTTTCTTGGTACGCAAAAACCATTTCCTCTGATTGAGCAAATGTATCGACAATAGATAATTGATACTCGTTTGAACCCAACTGAATAGAATCATGCTGGGAATGAATATCCATAAATTGACCTGCTATAGCCCGAAGGGTTTCCAAGGTAACAGGGGTATCATTGATGAACGCGCGCGATTTTCCTGTAGGTAAAATTTCACGCCGAACCAAACACACATGGTCAAAATCCAATTCTTCTTGTTCAAAAAGTGACGCCATTCGGTCGTCAGCAAGTGTGAAAGTTCCTTCGATTACACATTTTTCTGTCTCTAAAAACAATGACTTTGTATCTGCTCGATTACCAAGAAGTAACCCAATAGCACCAAGTAAAATAGATTTACCTGCGCCAGTTTCTCCTGTGATGATGTTGAATTGCGCATCTGGTTGAATTTCCAGTTCATCAATTAAAGCAAAATTTCGAATCAATAAATTCGTAAGCATAAAGGGTAAAATAGTTAAACGAACCGCTAATATATTCGTATTTTGTGCATAGAAAAGCTATACTACTTGTTGAACATGCAAAAATCGCTGGGTATTTGGGTAAATACGAGCCTTATCACTTTGCTTTTTGCCTATCAACCACAATATTTCTCCTTTTCCATCTTCCAAAACAAAAATACGTGATTTTTCTACGATAGGTACTTTCTTATCAATCAAAATATCACTAATCTTCTTCCGCCCTTTCATTCCGAATGGATACATTTTATCTCCCATTTTCCATTTTCGGACTTTCAAAGGCCAGCAAACATCCTCTAAAGCAATATACAGCGAACTCAAATCATACTTTTCAGGCAAACTGGATTGAATTGAAAAAGACAAATTTGCTATTTCTCCTGGGACTGATACCTCATCTACTATATATTCATCTTCTTCTAAGAATTCAGTTTTCTTTGTCAAGATTACTTGATTTCGACTTATGCAAAGTCGATGCGAAGCAGAATCAAAACGTTTAGTTTCTTTTTTTTCAACATCGATCCAATCTGCTAAATCCTCAATCAATTTTGAACCAAAACCTTTGGGATGTAGCCATTCAAACAAAATCAATTCTTTTTCTTTTTGTGCACGTAATACATTTAAATCTATAATTTCTTCATTAAATGCCGTATGAGTCTTGTTTTGGTCTAAAAAAAAAGCTAGACGTGTATGTACAAATTCTGTATTTAGCTGAACAAATTTTGCTGTACGAATCAAATTTTGTTGGAATGCTGGATTTATTTGCTCCAAAAGTGGAATAATCTCCAACCTCATTTTATTCCGCGCATAATCCGTTTTAAAATTCGACAAATCATCTCGCCAAACTACCTTTCTATCAAGTACATATCTTTGCATTTCCTCTTTAGAAGCAAATAGCAAAGGTCTTCTTATCAATCCTTGAATAGGCAAAATCCCTTGTAAACCTGCTAAACCAGTCCCACGCGAAAGATGCAACAGAATGGTTTCCACGGAGTCAGCAGCATGATGTGCCGTAAGTATATATTGGTAGTTATTTTGGTAACGAATTTCTTCAAACCATTCATACCGGATTGTACGAGCAGCCATTTGGGTTGATACGCCATTTTCTTTTTTAAAAAATTGAATATCAGGACGATGTACATATAACGGAATGACGTGTTTTTCACAATATTCCGAAACAAACCGTTCATCTAACATAGAATCTTTGCCACGTAACTGATAGTTTACATGTGCCACTCCAAAGTCATAACCGAGTTGTTGAAGCAAATCAACGAGTAACATGGAGTCTCGACCACCACTGACGGCTACAAGCAACTTGTCCTGCTTTGTAAATAATTTATTTGTAGCAATGTAGGATTGAAATGCCTGAATCATGTAAATTGCCTTGTTTTTGACAAAAATAAGGATAAAAACCGAAATGCGACTTGAATTAAAAAACCTCCTGTGGGTGTGGCTAACACTAACAACCTCACTTATCTGTACTGCACAAAAACCACTTAATCCACCAAAAGACAGAGGAGCAAAGTCCACCATAGAAATTTTATATGCGGACTCCCTTTCCGGCATTGAAGGAAATGTTACCTTTCGTAGGTTTGTCGGAAATGTCGCATTCAAACATAACGGGGTCGTCCTCAAATGTGATTTGGCACTTCAAAACATGACAACCAACACACTTGAATCTTTTGGAAGAGTTAAAATCGTGCAAGGTGATACATTAACGATTACAGGTGATACATTATATTATGATGGGAATAACCGTTTTGCCCAAATTTTAGGAAAAAAAGTGGTTCTTAAAGACAAAAAAGTAACCCTCACGACAAAAAGAATCAACTATAATATCCCCATTTCCTCTGCTTACTATCCTGTCAAGGGTTATATCGTTCAAGATTCAAGTACTCTAGTTAGTAACCAAGGAACATACAACACACGCACAAAAATTTTCAATTATGTGGGAGATGTAGAAATAAAAAGTCCCACCATATTATTATGTACAGACACCTTAGATTATAATAGCAATACATTTGATGCTTTTTTTCAGTCTAAAACAACTATTACAAGTACGGATGGGGTTGCAAGTGCAGATAAAGGTCAATACAATACAAAAACAAAAATTTCTAAATTTCAAGGGAGATCAAGTATGGCATCTGCTACATATATACTTGAGGCAGATACACTCTCTTATGATCAAAAAAACCAATTGGGAGTTGGCAAAGGACATGTACGGTTTGAATCATTTAAAGATAGTGTTACGATTTATTCAAAAACTGGAATTCGGAAGGGCAAGTTAGGAGAAACATATATGGATGGTGATGCACTCCTCATTCGAATAACAAATTCTGATAGTCTATTTATTCAAGCTAAGCACTTTATTACCTATGAAAAAGTAGATAGTGTCAAGAAAGCAGATGAGCAGGAATTTAAGTTACTAATTGCGCATGATTCAGTACGCGTTTGGCGTCACGACTTTCAATCCGTAAGTGATTCTTTGCGTTACGATTTAATGGATTCAACCATTCATTTTTTAGGTGATCCGATAGTATGGGGAAAAAATAATCAGATGAAGGCAGATACCATTGTTTCTTTTCTTGAAAGAAATAAACTCAGAAAAATACATTTAATTACAAATGGCTTTGTCATCGCCCCAGATACGATTCAAAACTATAATCAAGTGAGTGCACGTGAAATAACTGCATATATCTCAAGAGAAGATGGAAGTTTGGAAAAAGTTTTAGCCAATGGGAATGGGGAAACCTTGTATTTTGCCTTAGACGACAACCAAAAAATGATAGGTTTAAATCGAGTCGAATCGAGTGAGATGCAAATTGATTTCAAACGAAATGAAGTCCAGATTATACGTTTTTCCGGAAACCCGGATGCTAAACTGTCCCCACCCAAAGCAATAGATTTGAAAGAAGCAAGACTTGAAAAGTTTGAATTATTTGACTTGAAAAGACCACTAAAACCCAAATTTTGACCACTCAACGTGAAATCGTGACAAAAATTAAAAAATTTCAATTTTTTTTTATTTTTTTAAAAAACTTTTTAAAAGAATTTACGTCTATATTAGAAACGTACCATTTTAGTCCACCAATTCAATGAGAAGATTTTTATTTTTACTTTTTATCGCCACCTTTTTAGGAAGTTCGCTGTCTGCGGTTTATGCGCAAACGGTTTCCGAAAAGTCGCGGCTATATTTAGGTAAAAATACATCAAAATCTCCAAAGCCTAGTTTTGAATTGAGTAAGGTAAAGCCTACTACAATATCAAATGTCACCACACTTAATAAATATTACAAAGAGACTCTCATATCTCGTAATACGAAAACAAATACCAAGGAGGTTGAAAAACAAACACATTCCACTTTAGAAAAAAATTATACGACAAGCATTTATCCAAACCCTGCCAACGACTATACTTTCGTAGAATATAAAATAATGTCTCGTGTGGATAAGGTACAAATTAGCTTTTTTAACCTATTAGGAACGGAAATAGAATCGATACATACTGATGTTGTCTCTGACAAAATACGTATAAATACGCGAAACTGGCCTTCTGGTGTATACTTCTACCAACTTACGATTGATGATAAAAAGGTTTCCACAAAAAAATTCATTGTCAATCATTGATAGAAACCCTACCTTTGCAATTTACCAAGCTTCAAAAGCGTTCTTTATTGCAGTTATTTCTTAAATTTGCTAGATGAAATTTATACCAACTCTTTCTATTTTATTTGCAGTAACCCTCTTCCTATTTGGCTGCTCAAAGAAATTCACAAATCTTCAGAAAAACGGAACAATCCAAGAGAAATATGTAGCTGCACTTGAATATTATTCTCAAGAAGACTATTATAGGGCAGGTCTATTGTTTGAGGAAATTACACCACTTCTTCGTGGGGATTCTACTGCTGAAAAAGCACAATTTTACAGCGCCTATTGTCAATTCCAACAAAGGCAATACCAACTAAGCTCATATCAATTCAAAACTTTTTACTCCACATACAATAATAGTCCGTTTGCCGAAGAGGCCTTCTATATGTATGCGTATTCCTTGTTTAAAGATTCACCAGATTATAACTTAGATCAATCCAGTTCATTGACTGCCATTGACGCCCTACAGACTTTCATAAACACTTATCCATCAAGCAAATACGCAGATCAATGTACAAATAATCTATTTGATTTACGGAAAAGATTAGAGAAAAAAGCGTATGAAAAAGCAAAGTTATACTACAAAACAAACGGAGTAACCATTGCTAACTTTTTAGCTGCAACAGTAGCCATCGATAATTTCGAGAAAGATTTTCCAGACTCTGAGTACCTAGAAGAGCTTTCATTTATTCGGTTACTTTCGATGTATGAACTTGCGGAGGTTAGTATTTTCAGAAAACAGCGAGAGAGATACACTAAATCCATTGAGCTATATGAAAGCTTTGTGGATAAATTCCCTACTTCATCGTATCAAAAACAAGCAGTTCGCATTTATGATAATGCCAATAAAGGTCTATTAGAAGTCGCAAAAACAGAAAAACTAATAGAAGAAGATGAGAAAAAGAGAGCAATAGCAAAAGATTCTGTTGCGACAAAACCAGCTATTTCATCCATTAAATAATTTTGAGTACCTTTGATTTTTAAAATTGATATACAATATGATAAAAGGAGTAACTAATCCATCGATTATCACACGAGATACAGATAAAATCTCTGCTAAAACAGGTAATATTTATCTTAGCGTTTTCTTGGCTTCACAAAGAGCAAAGCAAGTTTCGTCAAAAACCAAAGATGAATTAACTCAAAAGCTTTCTGAGTTCGCATCCAATGTGGATAACTTAGAAGAAATTTTTGAAAATAGAGAACAAATTGAAATTTCAAAATACTACGAAAGACAACCTAAGCCAACATCGATTGCGATGGATGAATTCTTGGCTGATGAAGTTGAATTCAGAGATACAAGCGCTCCAAAAGAATAAAAAATTGCATTTTAAATAAAAAAGCCTGAATTTTCTCAATTCAGGCTTTTTTATTTGATACGACACGCTATACATTAAGTATGAAGTGATCTATTTCCAGTTGCAGCTAGTGCGGCTTCTTTTACTGCCTCCATATATGTCGGGTGAGCATGCGAAATTCGTGATATATCCTCTGCCGATGCTCTGAACTCCATAGCTGTAACAGCTTCAGCAATCATATCTGCTGCACGTGCACCAATGATATGTACACCTAAAATTTCATCTGTGTCTTTATCAGCAAGCATTTTTACTAGACCATCCACATCTCCACTCGCAGTTGCACGACCCAATGCTTTGAATGGAAACTGTCCAACTTTATATGCTTTGCCTAAAGCTTTTAATTCCTCCTCTGTAGCGCCTACTGAAGCAACCTCCGGCCATGTATAAACTACACCAGGAATTAGATTGTAATGGATGTGCGGTTTTTGACCTGCAATTACCTCCGCAACCAAAACTCCCTCTTCCTCAGCTTTATGTGCAAGCATGGCACCGCGAACAACATCCCCAATCGCATATATATGCGGAACAGATGTCTGCAATGTATGATCATTCACGGTAATTTTCCCTCTATCCGTCGTAATTCCGACGGCTTCAAGATTTAGATTGTCTGTATAAGGGCGTCTTCCAATCGCAACAAGGCAATAATCTGCTGTTAATGTAATCGTCTCTCCTTTTGCATCCTCTGCCGTAACAACTACCTCCTCTCCCTTATTCTCAATCAAGCTAACTTTCGTATTGAAGTGGAACTTCGTACCTAATTGCTTTTTAAGTACTTTTTGAAGTTCTTTTCCCATCGAACTATCCATTGTTGGAATCATACTTGAAGCAAATTCAACAAAAGTAACCTCCGATCCTAGTCGTGCATAAACAGAACCTAGTTCCGCACCAATTACCCCAGCGCCAATTACTAGCAGTCTTTTCGGAATTTCAGACAATTGTAAAGCTTCTGTAGACGTGATAATCCGTTTGCCATCATAATTCATGAAGGGTAGAATAGTTGGCTTGGATCCCGTCGCGATGATGATATTCTTTCCAATAATCTGCTCCGATGAACCATCTTCTTTCGCAATGTTTACTGTATTTGCATCGATAAAAGAACCTAAACCGTGATGCACAGTTATTTTGTTCTTCTTCATCAAAAACGAAACCCCATTGTTCATCTTTTCTACCA
Organism: uncultured Cytophagales bacterium; assembly: GCA_964399465.1. Taxonomy (GTDB): domain Bacteria; phylum Bacteroidota; class Bacteroidia; order Cytophagales; family Spirosomataceae; genus CAYNRA01. Next base: position 5,168 of record CAYNRA010000071.1, on the reverse strand, counting down.
CCCCATTTTTACGGGAAATCATTTGAGAAAGATTAGCAGTAGGTGTATTGATTTCAATCCCATGTTCTGCAAAATGGTGTGCTGCATTGTAGAAATGTTCTGAAGAATCCAAAAGTGCTTTGGACGGAATACAACCCACATTCAAGCAAGTTCCACCCAATACTTTGTATTTCTCAATGATGGCTACTTTCATGCCTAATTGAGCTGCTCGAATAGCGGCCACATAGCCACCAGGACCTGAACCTATTATTATTACATCGTATTGCATACGTTTTTCTTTTAGTTAAAAGGGGCACAAACTTTCGTCTATGCCCATCTTGTTGAAATTAAAATTTTACACATGTAAAAGCATCCGCATAGGATCTTCCAAAAGTTGCTTTACGCGAACTAAGAATCCAACAGAATCTTTTCCATCAATTGTGCGGTGGTCATACGATAATGCGACGTACATAATCGGACGAACAACAACCTGACCATTTATCACCACTGCTCTTTCAACAATATTGTGCATTCCTAAAATAGCAGATTGAGGTGCATTGATAATTGGGGTTGAGAGCATCGATCCAAAAATACCTCCATTTGTAATTGTGAATGTACCTCCAGTCATTTCATCTACCGTCAATTTATTATCCCTTGCCTTCACAGCTAGACGAACGACCTCTGCTTCAATCTCAGCAAACGACATTTTCTCCGCATTGCGGATAACGGGGACTACCAAACCTCTTGGAGCTGATACAGCAATCGAAATATCAGTAAAGTCATTATACACAATTTCCTCACCATCAATATATGCATTGACAACTGGGAACTCCTGAAGAGCAATTGAACACGCTTTTGTGAAGAAAGACATAAAACCTAGTCCTACTCCATGCGTATCTTTGAATTTATCTTTGTACTGTTTGCGTAAATCCATGATTGGTTTCATGTCAACCTCATTAAAGGTTGTCAGCATAGCTGTTTCGTTTTTCACAGCTACCAATCTGCGTGCTATTGTTCTACGCAATGAAGACATTTTTTCTCTTCTAGCACCACGTGCATCTGAAACCACAGAAACTTTTGCTTCTTGTTTCGCTGTTACTGGTGTAGAGGCAGCAACCGTTTTTTGTGCATTCATTGCATCTTCTTTCGTAATTCTACCACCTACACCTGTTCCGACTACATCCGAATTGCTTAGTCCTTTTTCAGACATTACTTTTGCGGCAGCTGGCGAAGGATGTCCTGCGGCGTAAGAAGAATCAGAAGCTGCTACAGAAGCAGGCGCTGAGGCATGAGAAACAGATGTTGTTTGAACAGAAGAAGAAGCTGCACCACCCGATGTAATTTGAGCTACAATTTGTCCTACTGGAACAGTTTCTCCGTCTCCAGATAAAATTGTTAATATTCCAGCTTGTGGAGCTGGTAACTCAAAGGTTGCTTTGTCTGACTCTAACTCACAAATAACTTCATCCATCTGAACGAAATCTCCTGTCTTTTTCGACCATGCCGAGATAGTTACTTCCGTGATTGATTCACCTACTGTAGGTATTGTAACATCTATAGTTACCATAGGTGTATTTGATGACACTTCTACAGATGGTGTACTTTCAACTTGCACAGGTGTTGCAGCTACGGCGCTGGAAGCTTCAATTATACAAATGGGTGCACCGATAGCTAAAGTATCTCCCTCTTGACCAATGATTCGGAGGATACCGTCAGCTTCAGCGGGCAACTCAAAAGTTGCTTTATCGGATTCTAATTCACAAAGGACTTCATCCATTTTAACAAAGTCACCGTCTTTCTTGACCCACGAGGCGATGGTTACTTCTGTTACCGATTCACCAACCGAAGGTACTTTCATTTCTATTGCCATACTACGTTCTATTAGTCTTGATTATTTTTTCAGTTCAAATGCTTTGTTGATAATTTCTTGTTGCTCACGCACATGGAATTTTGTGTAACCCGTTGCTGGTGAAGCACTTTTCTTCCGAGAGATGACATCATCAATACCAATTTCTGGGAATTCACGAAGAATAAATGTCCAAGCTCCCATGTTTTTAGGTTCTTCTTGCACCCAGAAAGTTTCTGGATTTTTATATTTCGCTAAGTGTGCTTCAACCTGAGTTTTCGGGAAAGGATGTAATTGTTCTACACGAATAATGGCTACATCTTTTCGATTATCAGCTTGCTGTTTTTCAAGTAACTCCCAATAAATTTTACCCGAACAGAACAAGACTCTTTTCACCTTTTTAGGATCTACGAACGAATCTCCGATTGTTTCTTGGAAAGTCGTCTCACCTAAGAAATCCTCTTTGGCAGAAATAGCCATCGGATGACGAAGCATTGACTTAGGCGACATGTGGACACAAGGCTTGCGGAAAGGCAGTGCCAACTGTCTGCGCAACATGTGGAAATAATTCGCCGGTGTCGTACAGTTACACACATACATATTGTACTCTGCCGAAAGCTGCAAAAACCTTTCAGGACGAGCATTCGAGTGTTCAGGACCTTGGCCTTCATATCCGTGCGGAAGAAGAAGCACCAAACCATTCATGGCGTTCCATTTTGACTCGGTCGCTGCAATGAATTGGTCAATCATAATTTGAGCCCCATTTGCAAAGTCACCGAACTGTGCTTCCCAAATAACCAATGCATTTGGGTTCGCCATTGAGTACCCATACTCAAATCCCATTACACCATATTCAGAGAGGAAGGAGTTGTAAATTTCAAATTTACCTTGCTTCTCGTGAATATAGGAGAGATTGTTATAAATTTCATTGGTATTGATATCATGAAGAACTGCATGTCTATGCGAGAAAGTACCACGTTGTACATCTTGACCAGACATACGTACCAATTTTCCTTCATTTAAAATAGAACCAAAAGCCATCAATTCTCCAGCAGCCCAGTTAAACGGACGATTGCCTGCGAAAATTTCTTTTCTTTCTTCTAATACCTTTTCAATTTGCTTGATTGGCTTGAAGGTTTCAGGAACTTTTGAGAGAGCTGCTCCAATTACATGCATTGCCTCTTCGGAGATGCCTGTAGTTGGGGATTTTTCAAAATCACTAGGAGTAGATCTTCTTAGTTTAGCCCAATCTCTTTCCAATTTTGGTAATTGATAAGGCAATTGATTTTGCTTAACTTTTGTAAGAAGACTTTGTAAGGCATTATCAAATTCCAACTTCATTTGAGTAGCCAAAGACTCATCCATCACACCTGATTCTTGCAGGCGTTTTAAATAAATTTCACGTGGATTTGGATGTTTTGAGATGATTTGATACATCGTTGGTTGCGTAAAGCGCGGTTCGTCAGCTTCATTATGACCATGTTTTCGGTAACAAATCATATCGATAAAGACATCCCGGTTAAACTCTTGACGGAACTCAATAGCCAATTGCATGGCATACACTACCGCCTCAGGATCATCTCCGTTCACATGGAAAATAGGTGTATCCAAGATTTTTGCTACGTCGGAACAATAGACACTTGAACGCGAATCACTATTGTCAGTCGTAAAACCAACTTGGTTATTAATGATGAAGTGAAGTGCGCCACCTACGTAATATCCTGGAAGATTTGACATTTGAGCCACTTCGTACACGATTCCTTGACCTGCTAACGAAGCATCTCCATGTATGATGATAGGTAAGATTTTATCATAAATATCATCAAATGTATTTGCTTTTGTTCCCTCACTTTCAAAGTGCGCATCAGCGCGTGAGCGTGCATATCCAAGAACAACAGGATCAACTGCTTCGAGGTGGGATGGATTTGCCATGAGTTTCATGGAAACACGTTGCCCTGAAGGAGTTTCAATTTGTGAAGAATACCCCATGTGGTATTTTACGTCGCCATCGGAGAATTCCAAAGTAGGTACATTTTCTTCAAATTCATTGAAGACTTGATCGTATGGTTTTTGCATGATGTTTGTCAAGACATTCAAACGACCACGGTGTGCCATACCAATTACAACTTCTTCAACGCCGAGTTCTGCACCTTTTAAAATGGCTGCATCAAGTCCAGGAATAGTGGATTCCCCTCCTTCCAAGGAGAAACGTTTTTTCCCTAAAAATTTCGTATGAAGGAAACCTTCAAAAGCAACAGCTGAGTTTAGCTTGCTTAGAATACGTTTCTTTTGTTCAAGGGAAGGATTGAAGTTTCTGTATTCTTGTTCAATTTTACGACGGAACCAACCCTTTATTTTTCTGTCACGAATATATATGTATTCAAAACCAATATTCCCTGTGTATATTTTTTTGAGTGTATCTACGATATCTCGAAGCTTGGCTGGTTTCCCAAAGACTTGGACACCCGCATGAAAAACTGTATCTAAATCACTTTCAGATAAGTTAAAGTCAGATAACTCCAAATTTGGGTTATATTTTCTAGTTGGATAGAGCGGGTCAATCGAAGCCATCATATGGCCTCTTGCTCTATACCCACGGATGAGGTGTACGACTTCAATTTCTTTGGCTACATGCTCGCTAGTAGTTGGTATGTCTGAGGAAGCAGTTTCTGTTGTAGTATTCCAAGATTTTGAAAATTCAAATCCTTTAAAAAAATTCTGCCAGCTTTCATCAACGGAGCTAGGGTTTTCCTTGTATTGTTGGTAAAGCGAATCTAACGCGGCTACATCTGCATTAGCAATGTACGAAAATTGATCCATTATTATTTAAATTATCTGCTTGATTTTTACTTATTGCAAAGTTAGAAGAACAATGATAAATACGTAACAAAAAGTTATTATATTTATATGTTGTCACTTCAATTATTTTTATCTAGTAAGAAATTTGTGTTTTTTCAATAATTAGCCACTAAAAACGAAACATTTATTGGACTATTACATGGTACACCAAAATTATTAATGATATTCAAAAACATTCTTTTTAAGTCCATTTTTCACTCCTTCGTATCTAAAAAAAACTTGAAAAAGTCCAATATCCTGTATAGTTCCAGAAGATAAACGATACAAACTTAGGGGTTTCGTATCATACGAGGCTCCAATTCGCACCCCTTCTGTCACTCGAAGCTCCGCGAGAAATATGGGTTTAAACTTTACCGTGTTATTCTCCAGAGGACTGTCGTCTGCTTGCGCTGTAACACCTAAGGCCAATCTTTCTTGAAACCAAATTTTAGCTGCCAAATGTGCACCAAAAGGACTGGTGGAAGTAGCCTTTGTACCCCTAAAA
>CAYNRA010000070.1:5133-16534 GCA_964399465.1 uncultured Cytophagales bacterium | reverse complement strand
AAATAACCCCCCAAAATCCACCAAATAATTATATAACTAATTCAAATAATGAAATAAAAAGTATTCAATCTAGCTTTATAAAACATTTATTTCGTTCTTTTTTATATCTACTTCATCTATTCACCCGTACAAAGATGTGTTGGAAACATTTCTATTATATTTGTGTACATTATATATAGCTAACTTATGTGGTCTTTCTTTTCCTCATCTGTCCCAACTTCTTTTCCTGAACATATACAAACTGATATGCACGCCCATTTTCTTCCGGGTATTGACGATGGTGCCCCTGATATGGAAACCGCTTTGCGTCTAATTCGTGGGCTTTATTCATTGGGATACTCTCGTTTAGTAGCCACTCCTCATATTATGGCAGGATATTACCCCAATACAGCAGCTGGCATTCAGTCTGTTTTCAAACAAACACAAATAGCGGTACAAGAAGCAGACATTCCTATTTCCTTGCATGTCGGGGCTGAATACTTTATTGATGATTCTTTTTTAGCACTCATTGAACGAGAGGAACTACTTAGCTTTGGCGTAAAGCGGTGTGTTTTGGTTGAAATGTCTTTTGTAGCACCTGCTCCACAGTGGGAAGAAGCTATTTTTGCTTTGGTTACCAAAGGGTACCAGCCTGTATTGGCACATCCTGAACGATATACTTATTGGCATCGACATCCCAAAGCATTCCAGCGATTTGTGGAAAGGGGGGCTTGGCTACAAGTAAATATTTCTTCTTTATTGGGACATTACGGAAAACCTATTCAGCAGGTAGCCAAAACACTTTGGAGAGAGGGACATGTATCTCTACTTGGAACAGACCTGCATCACGATCAGCATTTACATCTTTTTCAACGTTTTGAGAAAGACAAAGAAATACACAAATTGCTTACACAATTTCCTCTTGAGAACATTCAACTTTTTTAAAAAAATTGGGTGACGCTACTTATTTGCATCACCCAAAAAATCAATCTATATCATTATATATAGCTACGTAAAAATTTTAAGCTGGCTATATTTTTCATTTACGGTTTAGCGCTATTATTTGTGAGAAGAGCCGCACCAATTACTCCCGCACTTTCACCAAGGGTATGCTTTAGAATTGGTGTATTTAACTCGTGATTAAAGAGCTGTGGCAAGATAGCATCTGGGAGTTGCTCATAGATATAATCCATTTTACTTACTCCCCCACCGACGATAATCATATCGGGGTCGATGGTATTGATAACTTGCACGATGGATTTTCCGAGATAGAGAACTAACCTGTCTAATGTTATTTTGGCAGGCATATCTTTTGATGTCAAATAATCTTCGTAAATCTGGGGGAGTGATTTTTTAACACCCGTGAGAGAGGCATAAAATTGTTCAAGAGCTCCTCCGGATATAAAGGTTTCTAAGCAACCTGTTTTTCCACAATAACATTTGGTATGAGAGGAGCCAACCGTTGTATGTCCCCATTCACCTGCGATACCGTGCGGACCTTCGTGCAACCGTCCGTTGAACATCCATCCTCCACCAACGCCAGTCCCGATAATAATTCCAAAAGAGACACCAGGTATTTCCTTAGATTCACGACCTGCACCAACTAGTGTTTCAGCCAAGATAAAAGCATTGGCATCGTTGGTATGCAAAACAGGAATTCCCCATTTTGCTTCTAAGTCTTTAGCTATATTTTGACCATTGAGACATGTAACATTCGCATTTTTGATTTTATATGTCCTTCTGTCTAAAATTCCAGGTGTACCTATTCCGATAGAAAGAGGAGAGAGTCCGGTTTCTTTTTTCGCGATTTGGACTAGCGCATCTATTTGTTGTAAGATATGTGCATATCCTTTATGTGCTTCTGTTGGCAGCCTATCGCGGAAAAGCGTTTCCACGGGTGCGTTTTCAGTATATTGTATGACGGCACATTCGATTTTTGTACCGCCTAAATCAAAACCCCAAAGTATCATGATTGCTGAGATGTAAGTAAATGTCCTAAAATTATTCCTTGTTCTTCGAGGAGAAGAGGTGTTTGCGTTAGTGCTTCTTGTAGCGAAAGGGGACGATGGATAATGGAAGAAAGGTATTTCAAAGGAAATGTCTTTGGAATTGAGTCTAAGTCTTCGAGCGTTCCACAGATGATACAGACGGGCGTATTGGATTGAGTGGCTACACGAGTCAAAGCACAAATTAATTTTCCTTCCCAAGTTTGTCTATCGACTTTTCCTTCTCCAGTTATGAGTATATCTCCTTTTTGTATTTTACTTTCCAACTCGTAATACCCTAGTAACCAATCTGTGGCTGAACATATCGTAGCGTGTAGCAGCGGTACAAGGGAAGCGGCGACTCCTCCACCCGCTCCTGAACCAGCAAGAAATGCGGGGGAGGGGTAGCCTTCTTTTGTCAAAATAGTACAGAAATGTTGTAGCCCATCGTCTAATTCGGCAATTTGATGAATGGATGCTCCTTTTTGGGCGGCATATACACAAGCAGCACCATTTAGGCCAAAAAGTGGATTACTGACATCCGTCGCAATTTCAAGTTGTATGGTCGTTGGGTCAAAATAAAGGCCAGAGGTATCTATATTTTCTATTCGACTTAAATTCTGTCCGATGGGTTCCAGTTCCTGTCCATTTTTATCCAAAAATCGGACACCCAAAGCCTTTGCAATTCCCATACCACCGTCGTTGGTGGCGGTCCCTCCGACGGTCAAGAAAATACGTTTGCATCCTTTATCCAAAGCATCACGCAGGAGAAGACCTGTTCCAAAACTCGACGACAAAGTAGCTGAGCGTTCGTGGGGAGCAAGTTGTTGTATTCCTGAGGCTTGTGCCATTTCGATGACAGCACAATTACCCGTTTGTAAACGGGCATATTTAGCAGAAATCGGGCGACCGAGTGCATCTTGGGTTTGTATGTGCTCAAAATGAAGGGGCGTAATAGCGGCTAATGCGTCTAACGTCCCCTCTCCCCCATCAGCGAGCGGGAGAGAGAGTATAGGAACGGAGGCAGGAAGAATTTTTCGGAGACCCTTTGTCAAATACGTACAAACCTCGGTAGCCGAGCAGGCGTCTTTGAATTTATCCGGTGCGATGATAATTCTCATGGTTGAAAGAAAGTAGGGAGATAAACACAGAATAAATAAATGAAGAAAAATACAAATACGAGCGCGATGGAATATCGATTTACGAGCGGTTCCACTCCATCAGAGAAAGATTCTTTTGCATTTTCTGTCGGTTTAAAGACAAAAGACACGCTATAAGCAACCAAAAATGTACTGACACAACCGATGAGATTCCACCAAAACCAAAATACATGGGGAACAAATTGCCATAAATATACATTAATACCTACTCCAACGATAAGTCCGAGGTTCATCGCTTTGCCTTTTACGCGAGGAATAGCCATTGCGATGATAAATGTGGCCAACATGGGTCCATAGAACAAAGAGCCAATTTTATTGATGGCTTCAATCACTGTTTTCGCCATTCCGCCTACGAAAAAGCTGAGAACGAGTGTCATGAGTCCCCAAATCAACGTTGACAACTTGCTGTAGGTCACATATTTTGCAGAGTCTAGGGTAAAATATTTACTCACGACCTCTTCCATCGTAACGGCGCTCAAAGAATTTAGGTACGAAGAATAAGCAGACATAGCTGCTGCAATGATTGCCACGACAAGAAGACCAATGATGCCATTTGGCAAATAGTGTTCAATGAATACAGGAATCATGAGGTCACTTTTTCCGTCTGGTAGAAGTGCCATGAAGTCACTATTCAGACGGGCAAATGTTCCGATGACAAGTCCTCCAATACAATACATCAGCGTAATGGGAAAGCGAAGCAGACCATTGGCAAACAAAATACTTCTGACGGTAGGTAAATCTTTGGCAGATAAAATACGTTGTGCTTGCATTTGATCTGTTCCGTAATACGATGTATATAGAAAAATACCTCCGAAGAGCATGGGAAAGAAGCCAAACTCATCGCCATTCAATCCTAAATTCGTATAATCAATCACGCGTAAGCGGCTTGGCTCTACTTCTGCCTTGAGAACTTCCCAACCGCCTAGATTTTCGAGACCGTAATAGACGATAAGAAAAATACCAGCTACTTTGATGACCATTTGAACAACTTCACTATAGACCACGGCTTTCATTCCACCTTCCAATGAATAAAGAATGGTTGATACCCCGACGAGCAGCAAGGTTGTCAGAAAGGAAAGATGTAAAAGGGAGGCCAATATCAGTGAAACGGCGTAAACGACAACAGCTCCTGCGAACGATCGACTCCAAAGAAAGACGAAAGAAAGGATAAGACGTGTTGAAGCGCCGAATCTTTTTTCAAGAAAAGAATAAATACTGACTACACCCGATTTGTATAAAACGGGGCCAATGAAAGTCATGATGATAATCATGGCAATCGGTACGCCCAATTCAAAAGTAAGCCATTTCATACCTCCACCTTCGCGCAGCCCGACAAATGCGGGTGCTGAGACAAAACTGATGACAGACAATTGAGACGCCATGGCAGACATCGTCAAGGAAAACCAACCAAATCCTTTACCACCAAGAAAATAATCTTGGGAATTTTTCTGTTTTTTTAGATAGTAGCCCATCCATATCATTCCGACGATATAAATGACCACAATGCTATAGTCTAATTGATTCATTTTGTATCGTTTAAAAAGTCTATGACCACTGATGCAGTCCATGAAAATTGGCTACCTCCGTATCCACCTTTTCCGGCAGCTACGTCTTTTTTGGGATTAAAGTATTCGTAGAATCCATCGCGTTTGACAAGCGCCAAAGCATCTTCTTTGATTTGATCGGCTAATTTATCGAAGCCATATTGACGGAATCCTTTTTCAAGAAGCCAGTTAACTTGCAACCAAACGGGTCCTCTCCAGTATCGGTTTGCTTCAAATTTTTCGTGGGTGGGTGCGAGACTTGGGCAATGATAGCCAGATAAGTCTTCCCCTAAAAACGTAGCACTTTCTATGAGGGTTGCCATTTTTTCGGCTTGGTCTTGCGTAGGTACACTTGCAAAAATTGGTGCAAAGCCCATAGCCGTGGGTAATTTAATGGGGCGATCGTTTTTTATATCGTAGTAATGATATTGATTCTGTTGTGGACAATAGAGCTTTTGGTTCAGCTGTTGCGCAGTTTGAGCATACCATTTTTCACATTGCGCTTGTTCCTCTGTCCATCCCCACGTAGCGAAAAGACGGGCTAAACTTTGGTTTGATGCTGCTAAAACCGCGTTGAAAAGGGGATCTTGAATGAGGAATGGAATTTTTTCAAACATTTTATCCTCCTCGTAACCGCATTGCCGAGAGAGGTCAATGAGGTACAAATAATAATCATAATCTCTTGCAGTTGGTCTTTGCGATTGATCGACGTGGTGTGTATCCTTTCGTTCAACTTGATACATAGGTGGGTCAAATGTCTCCCAGACAGAATCCCAAACGGCAGAATTATCTGTACCGGACTCCCAGTTATGGCGTATATATACGAGACCTTCTTGGTTTGGGTCACGTTGCATGTACAAGTAATGATGAAAGGCAAAAATTGCTTTTGCTGCTTGTTGGTAAAAAGCTATGTTTTCTTCTTTGGCTGATTCTTTTTCGTGTACATATTCAAGTACAAAACCAAGCACGGGGGGTTGGGTCATACCCGTTGTATGTACGTGTTTCGGTGCTGCGGGGTGTACGTAAGCTTGGTGGAAACTCGCCCCAGGGAAGTATTTTTTCTCGGCAGAGTCTGCATGGAATATAATATGAGGAATCAAGCCATTATCCCACTGAGCTGAAAGTAATGTTTGGATTTCTGTTCGTGCTTTTTCTTGATTAAAGTTTGCCCAGCCCATGGCATGAAATCCTGAATCCCAAAGCCATTGAAAGGGATATAGATGTGAAGAAGGAACGGTAAATCCTTCACGCCAATTTTGTGTTAATATACTTTGAGCCTGTTCTTGGAGTGTCATGAGGCGTGTGATCAGGGTTTAAAGTGGGAAATAGAACAGAGAGGGTTTAGTACATTTCCCTCTCTGTTTGGTAAAAATTTGGAATTAGAATTCGTAAAGAAGACGTAAGAATACACGTCTTGGAAGCTCAGGACGGCCAATGAAATAGCTTGAACCTGTAACATTTGCCCCTCTTGGAGAGCCCTCTGTTACGCCTGCTGTATTGAATACATTGAATACAGATACGCCCAATCTCATTTTTTCTTGTTGATCTTTCCATTTGATGCTATATCCCAAGTCTAATCGACTGATTGTATAATCATCTAATAGGTACACATTATCGGCTGCAGTATATTTTTCACCGATATAGTTGGTTGAGAAGCCCGCATCAAATTTGGAGTTATCGAACAAAATACCTGCCATTGCCATTGTTCTTGGCTGTCTTTGTAGCCAGTTGCCTACAAGAGCAGGGTTGCTTTCGTATTCTGTATATTCATGACGTTGGTACGTAGCATTTCCATATACAGATAGGTACTTTGTCCATTGGTAATTCACAGACATTTCCACACCATACGATGAAGTAGATACTTTTTGAACATCATCCATTAGACCTCCTTTACCATCGTTGATAAAGTTGATTTCCATTCTATCTTTCAACTGAATAGCGTAGATAGCTGCTGTTGTTGAGAACTTCGGAGTTCCAATTTTTACCCCTGTTTCAATAGAGTTAATTCTCTCTGGTTCGTATGTTGCAGGCTCATACACTGATTTGAAACGAACCGAACGAAGTTCTGGGAAGAAATATCCACTTGATGCATTGGCATACACATTCACAGATGACGAAACTTTGTATAACCCTGCTAATGCGATGGCAGTTCCTACTGTTGAAACCTCTCCATTCTTATTCAACTGTCCATTTCCCCAAGTAACTTCTGAGATATTTGGTGCCAGCGAAGCATCTTGCAATACATTGTAACGGCGGCTTCCGTAACTTGTGATGAGTCCACGGGCTCTTTCGATACGTACACCTGCATCGAAATTAAATTTCTCGCCAATGTACTCGTCTGTTAAATAAGCTGCAATTTTCTGACTAGCGATGGTTTGGTCTACATAGCCAACATTGGTTCCTGAAAGTCCATTCAAGGTATATTTACGAGCATTACCAGCTGCGTCTGTGTAGCTAAGATGTACTAAACGTGGCGTTTCTGCAAATTCACTCAAGTATCTATACGTAATATTTTTATCTCCTGCTACTGAATTAGAAAGGAAAGTTCCCGCTGTGATGGTGTGCTTATCTAACGTTTTTGTAAGGTTAAATTCACCTACATACTCTGTCAATGGGCGTTCTCTATCCACAATTCTGTTTTCATACAAAAGCGCACCTGCTGCAAGCGGTTGTCCGTTATCAACATAGCTAAATTTGTAATTAGAGCCACCTGCTAGGCCTCTTCCTGCAGTGGTAAGGAAGCTACTCTGTGTTTCCACTGGATTTCCGAAACCAGCCCCATCTAGGAATAAGTTAAATTGGTGTGCATATTTGGCAAACTTTACTTTGGCATCTAATACCCAGCCATTTCCCAGGTTTTGGTTGGCTTTCATCATCAAATAACCACCTCGTGTTGCAGCACCTTCTTGGATAGGCGAGTGATAGAGGCCATCTGGAGTCATGAATGCCATTTTGCCTGCCAACGAAGTTTGTAAAGTGGTGATAGTCTGTCCATTAACAACCGGTCTGGAACGATCGCTTGCTTCTAGAGGGAAAGGCAAATAGAATTGCGCTTTGTCGTCTATAAACTGACCGAATAGTGTAAATGTACCTTTTTGCGTTACTTTTTTGATATTTGCTCTGAACTGAACACCTTCTGTAGGTAAACCCGTACGAATGGGTCCTTCGTCATAACGATACACGCCTGAAACCGCGTAATAGAGATTTGACCCTTCTCCACCGAGGCGGCCGCTGCTTAAAAAGTCGGTTTTCACACGGCCCAGATTCGCCCACTCCATTTGGACTGCATTTTTACTTACGTCTGATCCTGTAATACTGGTATAATTAATGATACCCGCTACCGAACCTGCACCAAATAGCGTAGAAATACCTCCACGCACAAATTCAAGACTTTGAATACCCAAGTCATTTCTAAAATACACGTCATGTGCAGACGAGTTAAGCCCGAAAGTACTAAGTGTCGGCATTCCATCTACTTGCAATGGGTTGAACTGATATTGTCCACCAGAAGGAAGCCCCCGGATGAACACATTGGCGGCAACTTCACCCCCGCCACCTTCCGCTGTGATACCGGGAATTGTCCGAAGGATATCCGCTTGGCTACTTGCTGCCAACGTTTGTACTTGTCTTGCCCCAAGGTAGGTCATGGATAGCGGAGAATCTTTCACCGACTTTGTTCCAAATGTAGCTGTTACCACAACTTGGTCTAATGCCATGATATCGTCTTCTAATTGAACGTTGAGTACTTCTGAACCACCTGAAATTTCCTTGGTAAGCGGCTTATAGCCAATACCCGTAAAGCGAACGGTTGCTTTTGCTGTGGATGGTAACTCTAGCTTGTATTGTCCAGAGCCATCGGTTTGAACTCCTTTTTTAGTACCTTCTAGAGATACTGTGATGCCGGGTACTTTGCTGCCTGTTTTGTCGGTGACAGTTCCGGTCAGTACACTCTGGGCGAAGGCGAATTGGCTGGCCATTCCCAGGATGAGTACTACTAGGTAGTGTTTTGCTTTCATAATTTATTAAATTAAATCAATAATTAATTGTACTTTCGCAACAAAGGTAGATTGTTTCCTATTTTGAAAAAAAGTATATTTGTAATTGTAAATACTTAATAATCAGTTAATTAAAATGCAAACGTTTACGTAAACGTTTGCATAAACATCCGATGAGAAGAGTCAAACAAGCAGACATTGCAAAGAAGCTAGGTATTTCGATTGCAACGGTTTCTCGTGCCTTGAAAAACAGGATAGAAATCAGTGAAGAGGTACGGGAGAAAGTCCGTCAGGTTGCCAAAGAGTTGTCGTATCAGCCCAACTTCATGGCGTCCAATTTACGGGCACAGAAAAATTTTGTCATCGGTGTAATTATCCCCAAGATTGTACACGAATACATGGCGTCTATCATCAAGGGCATCAGTGAAGAAGCACACAGTTCACCCTACCAACTGATGATTCACTTGACAAACGATTCCTATCAAAAAGAGGTAAAAGCCATGGAACTTTTTGCGAATGGGATGGTGGACGGCGTGCTTATTTGTGCAACCAACGAGACTATTTACACCGAACACTTTGATATTTTGCGGGAGAATAATATTCCGTTTGTCATGTTCGACAAAGACATTCAAAAACTACAAGCCCCTAAGGTAGTCGTAGATGATTTCTCGGGTGCTTTGCGTGCCGTCGAGCATCTGATTGAACAAGGCTACCAGCACATTGCCCATTTGCAAGACAATATGGTAAGTCACGGTTCTCAGAAACGGTTAAAGGGATATTATTCGGCTTTGAAGCGGCATAAATTGACAAAAAATAGCGAATATGTCGTTCAGTTATCTTCTATTTCCATTGACGAAAGTCGCCGTGTAACAGAAGATTTATTGAAAACACATCCAGAAATTGACGCTATTTTCGCCATCACGGACGAAATAGCTGTGGGAGCTTTGCAGGCAGCTCAGCAAGCAGGGAAAAAAATACCCGAGGAGTTTGGGGTGATTGGGTTCAGTAATTGGCAGATTTCCCGTGTGGTACAACCCTCCTTGAGCACCATTGCACAGCCAGGTACAGAAGTAGGTCGTACAGCTTTTCGGTTATTGATGCATCATATTGAAAACCCCCGTTATTTTCAAGACAATTTTCCTGTTAAAATCCTGAAAACCAAGTTATTGGTTCGTGAATCTACTGATAGAAAGATAGGATTGGCTCAAAAATAAAACAGCCCGCTAAAAACGACTTTAGCAGGCTGTTGGATGAATAGTTTCATCATTTACTTTTTTAAAAAGGCAAGTAAGCCCGAAAAATACGTTTTTTGGTCATCGTAAAATGCCATATGACTACCTTTCGGACAATGTAGATACGTTCCTTTTTGTACCAAACCAGCCATTTCCTCCATGTGTTTGGGATCCATGGTATCGTGTTGTGCACCGATGACCAGTGTTGGAATTTGAATGGTCTTCAAGTCTGCCTTTCTGTCCCATTTTTCCAATTTACCGGCAATTCCAAACTCACTTGGGCCTTGCATTGTCACATACAAGGACTGATTCATTTTGGCGAACGAGCGGTTCACAGGCTCAGGCCAGTCTTTTGATGGAAAGCGAAGCACGTGTTTTTCATAGAAATTCGGAATAAGTAGTTCCATATAGCGTGGATTTCCAAAGTCATTTCTTGTCTCAATGGCACGAATTTCTTTTAAAACATCTGCTGGTAACTGTTTGGCCAATACCTCATCTGCATACTGGCCATATTCCGGGCAGCTTGCCATCATATTCGAAATAATAAGCCCTTTCATGTTTTTTTGGTATTTCAAGCTGTACTCCATGGCTAAAATACCGCCCCACGAATGACCTAGTAGATAGAAATTTGACGCATCCAACTGCAGGGCTTTTCGGACTTGCTCTACTTCTTCTACATAGCGCGCCAAATCCCACATGGTTGTATCGTTCGGATTGTCCGAATTTCCGCAACCTAGTTGATCGTAGTAAATAAACTCGATCCCTTCAGCAGGTAGAAAATTCTCGAAGCATTCAAAATATTCGTGGGTTGCTCCAGGACCTCCGTTCAGAAGGAGAACTTTTGTAGTTGGGTTATTCCCAACACGTTTTGTCCATACGTTGAATGTCCCTTTGGGCGTCGTAATGGGGATGAGTTTCACTCCGCCTGTTTGTACGGAGTCTTCCGTTTGTGCAAAGTAATCTGTGTTTTTCGTCTTATTTTCTGATTCTTGTTGGCAGCTCCAAAAACCTACTGCCAGAAAAGCAAGGAGTGCGTATTTTTTGTACATAGTATAAAGACTGTTATAGGGTGAATAAAGAACGAAAATAGGAAAATTCTGCACACGATGTGGTGTAATTTCACCTCTATTTTCTGTTCGCGTTCTTGGAAAAACATCAAAAATATAAATAAATTCAGCAAACTACTTACCAACTTCCCTCTTAGCAATACTTTCTTACACCTGTTTTCAAACAAAAAAGTGCGGCTGTTGAGCCACACTTTTAAGGTTTATTCATTCGTATTTTATTTCTAACGTTTTTGCATTCCTTGCATGAGTCAACTAATTCTTCCATGCTCCCGAAGTATCTCCAAAATACGCGCTTCATTCAAATCTGTAAGCATTTGAATCGTTGATATGCCCAGCTGATTGTCATAAGCTTTTAAAATAACATCTATTTTTGTATTGTCCATTCCAAGGTTAATCCCCTTCTCTATTCCTTCCTGAATTAATTCGTCGTATAAGCTCA
>CAYNRA010000070.1:0-5033 GCA_964399465.1 uncultured Cytophagales bacterium | reverse complement strand
CTGAATTAATTCGTCGTATAAGCTCATCATTGCATCACTTAGTTTGGTGGGTAATTAGGAAGACAACCTTCCATGCTCCCGAAGTATCTCCAAAATACGCGCTTCATTCAAATCTGTAAGCATTTGAATCGTTGATATGCCCAGATGATTGTCATAAGCTTTTAAAATAACATCTATTTTTGTATTGTCCATTCCAAGATTAATCCCTTTCTCCATCCCAAGGTTAATCCCCTTCTCTATTCCTTCCTGAATTAATTCGTCGTATAAGCTCATCATTGCATCACTTAGTTTGGTGGGTAATGTTACCAGTTTTGTTCTTAACTCTTGATTATCAATGTTTTCATTCTGTATCAGATAAACAAATATAGACCGAAATGACGTATTTTGCAAGTAAGGATTCAGTCTGCCTAGTATTTTTTCAATCTGGCTCAATAGATAACCCCCGTCTCGATAATTCTTCTGTATGAATAACGCATTTTGTAGTAAACCCATTGTCAATTGCTCAATTTGTGCATTGCTTAATGCCAAAAGACTCACAAATTCTGTCGCATGAACGGGCAAATAGCGTTTAAAAATAGGATTCAAATCTTCAAAGAAAGAAGATAAAGGTTGGTATTCCCATTGTTCGTGGCCATGGTAATAGACCAACGGAATGATTAATGATACTTTTTCTCCCGATTTTAACTGAGCCAAATAACCCAGCGCCATGTACTCCAATACCTGAAAACTCGTTCGATTATCGCGGTAACTCTTATGCTCCAATAAAATCGAAATTTTCACCTCTACTTCTCCTCGCACATCTACACGCCAAACCATATCCGAGAAAAAATCACTCAAATCTGTATTCAAATAGGACGTCGGTTCATAGATGAGTGTGTCAAAATCAAAAAGTGTCACTAGTTCGGGAGGTAAAAATTCAGATAAGAAGGCTATAGCTACCTCTCGGTTGGCTAATAATTCTTTGACAAATTTGTCATGGATGTTATTGATTCGTGTATTCATGGCTTGTTATTTAATGGCATGTGCCGTGGTTAATAGGCATTGTCTTCTCCTCGTATTATATTGTAAACTGTCATGATTATGATGCGAATATCTAACCAAAATGTCCAGTTTTCAATGTACCAAATATCAAAATCCACCCGATTACGCATTTGATCTAACGTACGTGTCTCTCCTCGATAGCCATTTACCTGCGCCCAACCCGTCACTCCTGGCTTTATCCAATGCCGCACCATATAACTGCCCACCTGGTCTTTTGTACGCAAATTATGCTCATGCGCGTGTGGACGCGGGCCCACCACCGACATTTCTCCTTTCAATACATTAATGAACTGAGGTAATTCATCCAAACTGGTCTTTCGCAAAAAGGCGCCTAACTTCGTTATCCGAGGGTCTTTGGCCTGTGCCTGCTGAAACTCGCCCCGTTCATTCACATCACGGCTCTCTGGCTTCATCGACCGAAACTTATAACACATGAATTTCGCCCCGTTTTTACCCCACCTTGCCTGTCTGAAGAAAACAGGCCCGCGTGAATCCAATTTAATTAAGAAAGCTACCAACGGAAAAAGCCACGAAAAAAGTAAAACAAAAGCCAATACGGAAAATACAATATCAAATAAGCGCTTTACAAAACGCCATTGACCTTGCTGCAACGGCTCCGAACGCAGCGTAATCATCGGATAATTTCCAAACAACTGGAAATGAAACCGACTTTGGTAATAACTTAAATAATTCGGAATAATCTTTGTCCGTATCGCCAAATTATCTGAAAAACGGAATATCTGCATCAAAGTGGTTTTATCTAAGGTATCGGTGGTGATGATGATTTCATCAATTCCTTGCCGGCTATTGCGTGCAAAAAATTGTGTTAAATCTCCTAAATACGGGCAATCTGTATCCCAAATGGGTTCGTCTTCGATTGCCCCCACGACTTTTAAACCATACTGTGGGTTGTCTAAAATACGGGTTAATATATTTTGTGTGATGGAATTATACCCCACAAAAGCGACATTTCGGAAGTTCTTCCCACTCCTGCGGTAGCGAATCAAGGCTTTCTTCGTCAGGTAACCTTTCAACAGAATACCCACAGTTAATAAGGCAACATAAGCCAATGTAAACCGCCGCGCAAAGTTTTGCTCATTCAAGAAGAAATAGATTTGTCCGATTAATAGCAACTGAATCAATATATTCTCGAGTGAAAGCAAAAGTTCTCCTACGTATTTCTCCGTCCGAACATCGCCGTACAAATTCGTGATACGCGTCGAAAAATACCAGCCACCACCCAAAATAGCCAATACGACCCCATCTACCCGCTGGAGGGTTCGACCGCTCAGCCAAGAGGCGGCAAAAAAACACGCGACAAGCAATACGCTGTCTGTCACGAGCTTAAAATAGCTTACCTTGTTCATACTTTTTTCTTTTTTTGAGTTAATCGATTGCGTATCCTCTCGCCTTCTACCGAAGAATTGACCGCTTAATAAAAATCATTATTTTCTCTTTTTCCTTACCTTATATCTTTTGAACTTTACAGAACTCAAATTTTCCAATTATTAAATTTCAAATCAGCCAATTATGAACACCGAACACAAGTACAAATTAGTCATCTTGGAACGTCTGATCGCCGTTATTTTCTTTCTCCTTCTTGCCCTTTTCATTTATCTGTAATTTGCCTGCGCTTCGTTCTCCTACGACCCGTTTGTAGGAGTTTTATTTTATTTGCAGTACCCATCTGCCTGCAACGACAAACCGTAATAACTTGCCAAAATCTTGTAATTCTCCTGCTTGTACGGCCACGTGACCCCTCCGTCTGTACTCGCTCGAAAATCATACGTCACCCCCGTTTTCAAACGATACGTACGAATCGAACGGGATGACCGCGTGAATACCGCCAAATCCCGCCATTGATTTTTCCCCGGCTCACTAAACTGTGACCGCATCTGCGCCGGAAGCAACGTCTCGTCCAATGTCTTGCCTTCCGGACAACGTACATTGAAAAAGACATTCACCGAAGGGGGAAAAGGAAGAACCAAATCTAAATTCAGCGGAACAACCTGCGAAACACATACGTCCACCGGCTCCGACTTATACACAGGCGTAGTCCGGTCGCCCCCATGAAAATCCGTGGATAAATAAATGAATAGGCGTACTTTTCCCGTTTCTCGAGGTAAAAACTGTGTTGAAAAACTGGATCCATTGTTCATGCTTGCAAAAAAGTTACGAACTACCTGTCCATCACTTTCCCGTACATATTGACAGAAATAATTGATGTCCACGTCTTTTAATAAACTTTGAATTCGGAACGTCGTTGCAGTATTGCATACGGCGGTCGTCCAACCTACTATCCAATAACTGCTTTCTTGCATGGCAAAGCGGACAAATAACCGACCTGTCGCTTCTTGCTCTGCAACCACGTCTGCCTGTTTTGTCCAACGACCTGTAAAAGGATTGTATTGATACAGCGGAAGCATCTCTCCTTTTTGTATCTCCTTGCCTGTCAGGGGGTTCACCTGATTTTCTAGCCACATTTGTACTGCCAAAGGAGTTGCTAATTTGGCGATTTCCTCTGTTTCTGTCACCCATTGGGTATAGATAAACCCCGCCGTTCCTTGAAAAACATGGGCATCGGGGAGTTCTTTTCCTGTTGGGTCGTACAAACGACCAATGGTTTGCCCTGGAAGTACATTCTTGCTTGTCCGATTGAAATGCTGCAAGCGCCAACGAATATTTCCTTGCACGGGTTCGCCCCAGGGATTCAGCCCTTGAGGCGACACTGCACCCGTCCAGCGTACCCACGGCAAGCCTTCGGGATCTGCAAACGTAGTGATTCCTTGGGCATTGGGAGTCGCTTGCATCCCCAAAACGCCTTGCGTACGGGTTGTCAAAGAAGCCAAACGGACTGTAAATCCTCTGTTCGTGCGATTAGTCGCACGAATACGATAACTCTGGGGCAGAAAACCCTCCGCCGAAAACGTCGCCAAAAACGAAAACGGCTCGGAAGGCGTTGGTTCAATACTTCGCTCAATCGCCAACCGAATCTGTCCCTCTTCTGAAAAGACAAATTTGGGGTCGTTCAAATGGTTTACTACTCTATCTGCCTCTTTTCCTGTGATTTTTAAATCCGTCGGTATCACCTGCCGGTTGGCATAATCACGGATAGTAAAAGTATAAAGCCCCTGCGTGATGGGCTCTTTGAATGTCAACTTGAAATCCTCCAACGGATTGGCGCAACCCACCAGTTGACCCACACCTATCAGGAGGGTATATCGAGAAAGTCGTTTAAAGTTCATACGTGACAGATAAGCCCAAATGGGGGTAAAATGAATAGTTTTTCATGTTTTGTTCTACGACACGAATATCTTCTGAGAGGTTGGTCGTTTCTAGAAAACCTTCGTACGCAACGCTCAGTTGAGGACTTCCTAGATAATACACGCCGAGGTCTGTCCGGAGAGAAAGACGGGATTTGCCCAATACTTTTCGCCAACCTACCCCCAAATAGGGGCGCCAAGTATTCCAGCGGATACCTGCCTCAACAATGCCAAAGTCGGCGGCGGAGATGGTTGCCCCCCCAAGTGCTACGCCTGTTTCCGTAGAAAAACGCCCTTGGTATTGTTGCAAAAGTGCCCCCGATACACCCACCAAAACCAGAAAATTGGGTCGATTGGCAAAAGGAGCAATACCCATTTGAATAGTCCAAAAACGGGTTAAAATCTGCGGTTCTGCTTGCAAACTGGTGGAACCAGGCACAGGGATGGTATAGGTTTGGTTGTGGCGTAGTGTCTGAAATGTCGTCTGTATGTTCCAGCGCGGCGAAATATGATACACCACTTGCGCCCCCCGACCCGAGGTGGAAACTACCGCGCCGACTTCCCAACGCCGCGATAAACTGTCTTGGGCATATCCTCCATACACCCAAAGGAAAAAGAAAAAAAGGTGACGAACTATATTTTAAGTGACTCCCTTCAGTTAGTTGTTGAAAAAGACTTATACCTCTTTCATTCCAAAAAGGCGAATCTTGGTTGGGAAATACTCATTTT
>CAYNRA010000069.1:0-16604 GCA_964399465.1 uncultured Cytophagales bacterium | reverse complement strand
AAAATAGATATTTTTCACATCGTTCCTAAATTTACCACGATAAAAGCTCATTATGTTGACAGACAAGGGCATTTTATTAAATAAGATGTACTATAATGTAGATATTGGGTAATGTATTTGAAATATTCGTATCATCTAAATTTCAGTTCTCGTAGAACTACAGACGTATATTCGTGTTTTTTTCAGTGGATGTACGTCTAATTTATGAACTTGACTGTATCTTTGTATTCCACACAATACAAAACCTATATCCAAAAATCCATTATTTTTGGATGCATTAGCTAGAAATACGTCTTGAAAAAAACAACATTTAACCTCCAACGAAAACAGAAATTAGTTGGCATTTTGGTAATTTTATTTGTTTCAATTGCCGGATTTGGTCTAAGTCCTTTCCGTTTTTTGGAATATTCTTCCAGATTTGAGAAGCTTTTGGTGCAAATTCAGCGGGAAGAAATTACCCCTGAAGCCGCTTCAAAGGAGTTTTCTGCGCTGTTTCGCGCACTACATACACTTTCACCTCCACTGGATTCTACCGCCAGAGCAAAGTACGAATGGGCTTTCCCGCTAGTAAACAAAAATTATTCAGCTATTGGCGGAGGTGGGCGGGGTTTCCGCCCGATGGGCTTCAATTTATTCAATCACCGCGTTCGTGGTAGCCATCCCGCGCACGATATTTTTATCTACGACCGCAACCACGACGACAAAGAGGATGTCTCCGGAGCGTATGTTCCCGTTATTTCAATGGGCGACGGTTTGGTCATCGCTACCGAGAAAAATTGGAACGATTCGTTGCAAACATACGGTGGGAATTATGTATGGATGTATGATTTTCAGACAGGTGGCGTATGGTATTATGCCCATTTGCGCGAGGTATATGTAGAGAAAGCACAAGTAGTCAAAAAAGGAATGCCACTTGGTTTGGTAGGCAGAACAGGTAAAAATGCAGCCGCAGCTCGCTCGGATACGCATTTGCATTTGATGTATTTGGAAATTGACGAAGCAGGCGCACCTATACCTGTCAATACGTACAGTTTACTCAAAGAAGCTAAAACATGGCGTGAACCAGCCCCCGCAGAAAACCATATCTCAGCTTGGAACGAAATACGGCGTTTAAAACCGAAAGAACCAAATGTAAAAACAGAAATAAAAAAGCCTCTTTCTCGCTAGAAAGAGGCTTTTTATTAAGCTGGAATGACCTTGAAGCTATATTCTTCCATAATCAAATTAGCCAAAAGTTGCTTGCATGCTTTTTCAACTAATTCCTCTGCTTGTTCCACAGAGTCAGCCTCTAATGAAAGATGAATGTGACGCCCGATACGGCAGTCTTCCACCGCGTGAATGTCCAAGTTTTTTAATCCTAAAAGCACAGCCTTCCCCTGTGGGTCAAGAATTTCCTTGATAGGCATGATGTCAATAGAAGCTGTAAATTTCATACGTGAATGCCTCCGTGCAAAGGGAGAATTTGATTTTTTGTGAAAAAGGTTATCTGGAAAAAGCGCTGTCAAATACCGAAACGAAAATATAACTTATAATCAATATCGGAAAACTAACAAAGCCCAAACTGAATATCAAAATTACGGAAAAAATCAGAAATACATAACGAATTTGATTGCCTTTCCACTGAAAGTTCTTAAATTTAAATGCTAATAATGGTAGTTCTGCTATTAGTAAATAGCTCATTATCAGTGTATAAACGATAAGTATTTCGGGTTGAAGCAAATAGTTTGCATATTCGGGTTGATACATAGAAATCAAGGGAAGTGAGGCAATGACGAGCCCATTTGCCGGGGTAGGAACGCCAACAAAGCGGTCACTCTGTCGTGTATCTACATTGAATTTCGCCAACCGCAAGGCAGAACTGAGTGCCAACAAAAGCGGAAGAAAGGCAATATATTTTGTCGTTTCCGTGACGTGTGATGCCAAAGGTTCCTGTAATATGTGTACAAGCATACACGAAGGTAATACGCCAAACGTAACCATATCTGCTAGCGAGTCTAGTTCTTTACCAATCGGTGAACTCTGCTTGAGTAAACGCGCTACAAATCCATCGCCAAAATCTAAGATAAGCGCTATGCCAATAAGTAGAGAAGCAAGGAGAAGTTGACCTTCAAAAACAGCGAAAATACCAATACATCCTGCCAATAAATTACCCAATGTCATGAAATTGGGAACGGTAAATAATTTCATAAATGGGGTTTTAACGTAAAAAAGGATTGTGTTTTTTCTCGTGTCCGATAGTCGTTGGTTCATTATGACCTGCGTAGACGATGTAGTCATCTGGCAAGGTAAAGAATTGACTGCGAATGCTTTGCATCAGGTCTTCGTGGCTACAAAGCGGAAAATCCGTCCGACCAACACTTTCTCTAAATAAGCAATCACCACCAATAATCCATCGGTCTTCGTGCTGAATAAAAGCGATGTGACCCGGCGAATGTCCGGGTACGTGTACAATGTCTAATTTCGTATTTCCGAAATGAAAGACATCTCCGTGCTCCAGAAATTTATCGTGTTCGACAGGTTCATATCCATCAATTCCCCACGTTTTACAGCGCATTTCCACATCTTGCAAAATAGGTAATTCCAACGGGTGCATATACATTTCAACTTGGTACGTGCGCTTAACAAAAGCACTTCCGAAAACATGGTCAAGGTGCGTATGTGTCTGCAATAATGCCTTTACAATTAAGTTTTGTTGTGAAATATAGTTTTTTAGAATTTCTTTTTCGCGTTGTGCCAAACATCCTGGATCAATAATAACGGCTTCATTGGTTTCATCCCAGAGTAAATACGTATTTTCTTGAAAAGGGGAGAAGGTGAAAGTTTGTATCTGTGTCATATCTTTTTTCTTATAAAATCAAAAATACAGCTAATTGTATCAATAAAAAAATAGCGTATATAGGATAGAAATGCATATAATATGAAATTAGATGATAAACATTAGGTCAAATTTTCGGTTATTACAGTATATTTGAATTGTCCATAAAATGAAGGTTTGCCTTTTACAAACAAAAATCGCAACATGAATCATCTATCACAAGGGTATAGAGTTTTTTGGCATGAAAAGTGGGTCCCAGTTGTCATTGATATAGAGGGATTAGAGAATCCACCCAAGTATGAAGTTTCAAACTTTGGTCGTGTGAAGAGTTTTCAATCCAATAAGGATGGAGTTATTATCAAAGGTTCTATTATTCAAGGGTATAAGTCCCTGAATATTCGCGTCTTACAAGGGAAGTCAGTTTGTAAATACATTCATAAACTGGTGGCTGATGCTTTCGTAGAAAAACCGTCCGAAGAACACAAATTCGTTATTCATCTTGATTTTGATAAACTCAACAATCATTTTGAAAACCTAAAATGGGTTACGCAGGAGGAGGTGATTGAACACAATCGGACAAATCCTGCCAATCTCAATCGTAAAAGACATCCGCACCCAAAAAACCAAAAGTTGACAGAAATGAAGGTGCGCATGATTAAAAAAATGTTGAAATCGAAGAATACACGTTTCAAGATGATTGCCAAGCAATTTGGAATCACCAATACGCAACTTCAGCGCATACGCTCCGGCGAAAACTGGGGTTATGTAGTAGTTGAGGAATAATTTTCTCCTTTTATTCTAAAGAATCGTTCCTTGTAAGGGCACTTCTACATAAAAAGTAGTGCCCTTTCCCTCTTGGCTCTCAAACCAAATATTTCCGCCCATACTTTCTATTCCTTTTTTGGCAATAGCTAATCCGATGCCTGAACCAATTTTTTTTGTCGAAAAATGAGGAAGAAAAATTTTCTCTTTGTTTTCGTCAGGTATACCGACCCCGTTATCTTTTATACTAATTACTGCCGACCTACTTCGCTGCTCAATCTGCACTTCTATTTCTGGTAAGACACCTTTGGGGACTGACTGAATCCCGTTTAATAAGATATTTTTGAGCAATCTGTCCATAAACGAAGGGTCTTGCAAAACCCAAATTTCATTTTGTGAAAAATGTAGTGAGATTTGGGTTTGCTGTGAAGTCAACATGAATTGGACACTTTTTTGCACAACTTCTACTAAATTAATCCGTACTTTCTTAGGAATCGGCATTTGTGCATAGCTTGAAAATGAACTAGCAATCGCACTGATATCATCAATTTGGTCAATTAATAACGACAACGTTTCCTTCATTTCTGGTGTTAATGGTTGCCCTGGATTTTTTATTAGATTACGCTGCAACTGTTGAATACTCAGTTTCATGGGTGTCAACGGATTTTTGATTTCATGGGCAACTTGTTTCGCAATTTCCTGCCAAGCGGTTTGTTTCTCTGCTTCAGCAATCGCGTTTTTACTTTCATCTAATTTTTTAATCATGCCATTATATGCATCAACCAGTAAGCCAATCTCATCGTGTTTCACGAAAGGAATGAGCTCTTTTTCTGTTAACTCGCTCAAAGTAGTATTCTTCAACCGGATAGCTACAGCTTTTATGGGATTGATTAATTTTTTGGAAATGAAAAATGAAATAAAAAATAAACCATTGAATATAATGAGGAAGACGACTAAAATAGATTGGATAACTTCTGTTATTCTATGTACATACTGTATCTCCGAATCTAAAAAATGAAGCTGAATACTACCTATTTTTTTTCCAAATTCGCTACGAATAGACCTCATTATTCCAGTTACAGGCATAGTTGATGTTATGCCCTCAAAAATGAGCGGAGAGTCTATTATGGAGGAATCCCAAACCGTTTTTTTTGTACCTAAATTACCTAAATGACTTAGTTCAGAGGAAGCAAAAATTACTTTCCCCTGCTTGTCCACGAAATGTAACGTGTGCAGTGGCTTCAATGGTATCGTAGAAAGCATGCCAACTAAGCTAGAATCTGTACGTTCCCCACTAAACCATTCGCGTATCAATGGCTCAATTTGACTTTGGATTAGCTCAGTTTCTTGTAAATAATTTTCTCTTTGACTTTTTTTGATTTCTTCATCAAAAAAATAGATAACAAATAGGATAGTGAGCAAAATGGGAATTAAATAGGATACTTGGATATAAAGGACAATTTTTGTTGTTAAGCTACTTACCTTTTTAGCCCTCACAAAACTTAAACCAAAGAAGATCAAGAAATACAAGGAAATAAGTAAGAAAGAGACAAGTGATATAAATGCGAAGTTACCCCAAAAATCAATTGCATTATATCTAGGGAACTGAAAAACAAGTAACGTATTTTTACCTATTTGATATTGATTAATTCGTTTTGAATCAACAAGAAAGTGCGCGAAACTAGTAGTGCTTTCGATACTTTTAAGTTTAAAATTTCGATTTATGGGTATGTTGTCACCAAAACTTTCATATACCTGAAAAGTTGGCAAGTGGATTAAGGCAATACCTACTTTCCGTTGAAATAAGGAGAGCTTTTGCTGTGTGTTCAGAACAGAACGTATGTGTAGCTGCCTGCTCGTTAGTATCGGCACTTGTAATTCTATAATCAACCATTTTTTATCTTTAGGTAGAAGAAGTGCAATTTTATGTGATTGATTATCTCTGTATATTCCTTTATAGGAAGTATTTGTGTATGAATTATTTATAACTTGCCTCCATTCATTCGTCAAAACGGTAGTAAAATTTCCTTTTACTATATGGGAAATAGATTGAATATATGTATTCCTGATCTTAGCATCTTGGTTGAGTAACAGATGACTCGTATCTGCCAAAAGTTGCTTTTGCAGTGTAAATAAATTATTTATCAGTTCTTTAGATGGAGAGGTTAAAATCACCTCTTTTATTTCTTCTTGGTACTTGTCTGCCTCGTTTAACTCAAAGTGATAGGAACTGAAGGTAGTAAATAAAGAAAAAAGATAAACGAAAGTAATTCCGTAGAGAGTAGTTTTGTGGCGAATGCTATAAAAACCCTGCGGTAGATTGAACGTATATTGTATAATCCAAGCAAACAGAAGGAGCAAGGATATTTGGTTTTCAATTTGGCTGAAGGATAAAATAAGAAACCAACAGAGACCACTTGTACTAATTATTAAATAGGCCTGTATCCTATTTTTGTTGATGGCGTTAAAGAATACGAATAGAGGGTGAAGGAATAGAAAATAGATACTACCTAAAAGATGAATAGAAAAAAGAAGGAGTATATATTGTGTGTTATTTCGAAAGATGTTTGAGAAACCATTTGAAATGCCAAGAATCTGATAACTAATTTTTAATTCCTCAATGATGAACTGACTCACTAAAAAGCCAATGAGAAGCAAAGAAATAGAGAGTACCTGTAGATTAGTCCCATTGACTCTATTAAGGTGTTTGTAAATGTCAGTTCTGTGTAATTTAAGTGCTATTATGCACATCCAAATGAGCACACAAACCATTGAGGTCGTTCTACTCAAATAGGTTGGATTCAACCAAGAACTGCCTTCGAGAAATGGGGTAGTTAAGAAATAAGGATACATTGGGTATCGGTATGCAAAGGCTAAATCTACTGTTTTGAGCGCAATACACCAGCCACCACTGTAAAGGATTAATCGAGATATTTGGCTTGAGTAGTACAGTTTCTTGAAAGAAAGAATAATCCAAATAGTAAAAAGCAAGAAGCTGAAAAGTAGTAAATAAAAGGAAATCGGATTGATAAATAAGAAATTTGAAATTGAATTATTCAACGTTGATAGATAACCGATACGATGATTCTCCTTGTTATAAATTGCCAAACCTTTGGACGCATCGAGCTGTGCTTGTACTTTTCCAAAGGGGAAAGGGGTGCTTTTGATGAATATAATCTCTATTCCTTTATCGATTATGGAATGTTTCCTTGCAAGTAAATTACCTTGTTGTGTTTGGATAATCTTACTTTTTATTCCTTGAAAATCTGCTTGTTTGAGATAGGTATATTTTTCTCTGTCTCCAAATAACTGTGTTTTATGAGTAAAAATATCGATGTTCTCCTGAAGTAAAAGAGAATGAAACGATTGAAAGAAGTGGTTTGAAGTATCACTAAACTGGGATGCTAATGCATATAAAAGACTATCAGAAGAGTGTTCAAATCGGGTAATTTCTTCTTGTTGTAAGTGAACAAACTTTTGTTTTTTATCGGATGTGTTCCAAGGGGCGTCAGTGACTAACCATATGACTGACGAGAGTATGGCTGTCAATACAGATAGATATAGCAGAATAAGCTTCTTATATTGACGAACATTCATTTATTTTTTGAGCGATAGATTATTCTTTTGTGATAACAAAGGTGGATTGCCCCCCCGACACTTCATAGTCAATTTTTGTGCCAATCACATACATAAGTTGTCTTTTGTCGATTATGAGCTTAATTTCTTTGATGACATGTATTTCATCGTGTTCTCCGGGTAAATCAAAACCTAGTAAATAGTTTGCGGAGCATGCGCCTCCTTTGACACCCACTCGCACTCCATATTCTGTCGAAATGGATCCTGAGTTGAAATAGTTAAGAATGGCTTTCTGTGCTTCTTCGGTAATCAAAATCATGTAATTGTCTTTTTTATCAAGCAAATTTATCATATTTGTTGCGATATACTTTAGCAACTTTCACACAAGATTTTACGGATGGATATGTATTGGTTACAAATAGGCGCTTTAGTGGCTGGAATGGGTGTATTTGCGTACGCGGTTATTCGAGCAATTGGAAAGAATAGAACTGATTTAAAACGGGTGGAGCAAGAATTGGTGCATCAAAAAGACATTTTGCCGATTAAAATTCAAGCATATGAGCGTCTTGTTTTATTAATGGAGCGTATATCATTGCAGCAATTGGCTTTTCGACTGGACGCGGATTGGCTTGATTTACCTATGATGGCATTTCAAGAACTGCTATTACAAGAAATTCGTCAAGAATTTACCCATAATTTAGTGCAACAGATGTACGTTTCAGAGGAGGCCTGGGATTTGGTAGAGAGAGCAAAAGACCAAGTGATTGCTCAGCTTAATTTTGCATCTGGTACACTTGGTGAGGGAGCTACAGGTAGAGATTTGTTAAGGGCCGCTTTTTTGCAAGCTGATGAGCAAAATTTAACTAAAGTTGCCATTACGACACTTCGAAAAGAAATACAGAGGAGCTGGGGTAATCATTAAAAAAGGGGAAGCAAGCTTCCCCTTTTTTAATTGACTTTCCGATAAGATTAATATCTATCGCGACGTTCGCCGTAGCCACCACCGCTGCTGCGACGGTCACCGCCACCACCGAATCCGCCTGGTCTTCTTTCGCGTCTTTCGCCACCTTCTCTTGGTTCAGCTACTTTAACAACGATTGTTCTGCCATCAAAGTCAGTATCGTTTAATGCGTTGATTGCATTTTGAGCTTCGTCATCGTTAGGCATTTCTACAAACCCGAAACCTTTTGAACGACCTGTGAATTTGTCCATCACAATTTTAGCCGAGTCAACTGTTCCAAATTCTTCGAAAGCATCTCTAAGAGTGTCTTCCTGCGTGTCGTAATTTAATTTTGCTACGAAAATGTTCATGAGAAAAAAATTTAATAAATAAAATAAATACTGAGAAAAACTGCGTAGCAAAACAAATGTGAAAAACAAAAATGGCTGCCGGACGGAGAGATGCTCAAATACCTTTTCAAAGGTAGTCTTTTTTTTTCTATTTGCAATAATTCATACAATAAATTAACCGGATGTTTGAAAGGATTTAAAAAGATATCATTTGATAAGCTGAGTATATATTTCGTAAGCTCAATACAATGACTACAATACCGACAAATAGGAATAGGGGTTTTAACGGTAGTTTGCGCAGTAAAAGTGCAGCAAAAGGTGCAGCTATAACGCCACCAAGTAATAGCCCCAATATGATTTGCCAGTGCGTAAGTCCAATAAAGGCAATAAAGGTTAAAGAACTCGCTAAACTCACAAAAAATTCGGTCAGATTAACGGAACCAATTGTGTACATAGGATTCCGACCGTTCGCAATTAAAGTGGAACTTACGATAGGTCCCCAACCGCCACCACCAATAGCATCTAAAAAACCACCACTCGCTGCCAAAATTCCTAATCTACGAATTGGCTTTTTCTGAATATTCGGTTGTACGATTTTTTGGATGATACGAATACCTAGGTAAAGTGTATAAATGGCTACAATTGGGCGAATGTAAGGAGTAAAGGGCTCAAATTGTACTAGTAAGTAGGCACCTGCAATGGATCCTAAAACGCCTGGAAGTAATAAATTTCTGAATAAGCGCTTATTAACATTTCCAAATTTCAAATGGCTCAACCCAGATACACCACTTGTGAAAATCTCAGATGCATGTACACTTGCACTTGCTGCTGCAGGAGAAACACCTCCAATGGCTAATAGAAATGTAGTCGCACTTACACCGTAAGCCATACCTAATGCCCCATCAATCGATTGGGCAATGAATCCCGCTAACATATAAATTAATATTTCTTCATCTATGCTGTTCCATAATGTAATTGCTTGATTACCAATTAATTCATAGGGTAGTAGTTCGAAAAGAAGATGCCCTCCAACCATCCAAGTAATTGCTTTTAAAGCTTCAATGAGTAATTTCTTGGTTGACCAAATGGTCGAGTTGGTAAAAAAAGAAAGAAGTTTATTCATCATGCATCTTATAATAGTTTGTTGGATTTTTTTATTCAATGATGCAAAACTAAATAAAACTATATAATCTACCAATTTTGTAGGATTTAAAATTCGTAATTTCTTTAAAATACAAACGGGCTCTCCTTAGAAAAAGAGAGCCCATTGAATTATAAATTTGGTTAGAAATTCTTGTCAATCAAGGTAGTAGACAAGTACAGGTAACTCGGCATCACGAACTAACCTTCTGGTCTGGCTTGGTTCTACAAGCTGAGTAAAAAAGTTGCGGTGCTCTGCAGCAACAACGATTACCTGGGCACCTTTGCTATGTGCATATTCTTGAAGTCCTTCAACAACACTTTCGTCGGCTTTTTGGTCAACTTGGACCTCCGTACCAAAAATCTGTTTGATAGAGGCAATGTAGTCTGAATCTGGATTAATATTTGGTTGTAGTTCCAAGTCTATATGAACAAATGAAACCAAAGCTCCCAAAGACGAGGCAAATTCCTTCACCATCGACAAGACTTTATTTTCATCTTGTTCGAGCTGGGTTCCGTAAACCAAGTGTTGAATTGGAGTCACTTTAAAATCCTTAGGAACCATTAATACAGGTCTTTTTGCGCGTTTTACCACACTAACTGCGTTGCTTCCAATCAATCTATCTAGTAGAAAATTTTCACCCGTTTTACCAATTAGTATTAGATCAGCGTCTATTTCTTCTGCTTTTTCGATTAATCCGTTTGGAACATCTGAAAATACGAGGCTAGTTGAAACGTGTATTCCATCAGCTTCCATCTCTTGTGCAATTTTATCCAATTGCTCTTTAAATATATTCATATTTTGAGTGTGGAGCTCATTTATGATAGAAACTGGTGTATTAGGATCTACAAAAGGAGGAATAAATGCATGAATAATATGTAGGGTAGCGCCAACTTTTTTAGAAATCTGAGCTGCCAATGCAAGTGCGTTCGTTGAACTTGCTGAAAAGTCAGTTCCAATGATGATATTCTTCATATACGGAAGTTTACAGGTTTTACATTCGATAATCAAAAATAGAAAAAGCTAGCCCTCATTTTTATGATTTGGGTTAGTTTTTTGTAAAATTAATGTTTGCCTAATCTGCGAAATGTATCTTGTTTAAAATTGTTTTTTATGGAGATTATATTTAATTAAATGAATAAAAGGATGGTAAACTAAGAAACAAGTATCACCATTCGTGATAGTTTTATTATCTTTGCACTCCGATAATCAATTGTAATCGGAAACCATACTCCTCAATGAATAATCCCCCCAAAGATGCGCTTCTTCTTCTAGAAGATGGAACGGTTTTAAAAGGCAAAGCACTTGGCAAAGTGGGCACTACAACAGGCGAAATCTGCTTTAATACAGGCATGACGGGCTACCAAGAAATTTACACAGACCCTTCTTATTTCGGTCAAATTATTGTCAATACCACATCACATATCGGAAACTACGGTATCAAATTTGATACAGAGGAAGAGTCTGATGGTATCAAAGTGAAGGGAATGATTTGTAATTCCTTTGCAAGTGAGTCTTATTCCCGTTTAACGGCTGATTCTTCCCTGCAAACATACTTTGAAAAGGCTGGTATTGTAGGTATTTATGATATTGATACGCGCCAATTAGTACGCCATATCCGAAATGCTGGGGTAATGAATTGCTTGATTTCTTCAGATGAAACACCTCTTGAGGAACTAAAGGCTCAGTTAGCTGCCTGTCCGTCTATGGAAGGTTTGGAACTTTCCTCACAAGTAACCACGAAAGATGCGTATTTCATGGGTAATCCAGACGCTAAATTCAAATTGGCTGTAATGGATTATGGTTGCAAACGTAATATTTTACGAAATTTTGTGGATAGAGATTGTTACGTAAAAGTTTTCAATGCAAAAACGTCTCTGGACGAAGTGACAAGTTGGGGTGCTGACGGCTATTTTATTTCCAATGGGCCTGGTGATCCTGGTGCAATGGATTATGCTGTGGAAACAGTGAAAGGGCTGTTAGAGACAGATAAGCCACTCTTTGGTATTTGTCTTGGTCATCAGTTATTAGCAAGAGCTAGTGGTGTAACGACCTATAAGATGCACAATGGACACCGTGGATTGAACCACCCTGTACTTAATTTAAAGACTGGATTGAGTGAAATTACTTCACAAAATCATGGTTTTGCGGTCAATCCTGAGGAAGCAAGAGCAAATGATTTGCTAGAAGTGACCCATGTGAATTTAAATGATCAGACGATTGAGGGGATTAGAAGAACGGATCGTCCGGCGTTTTCTGTACAATATCACCCAGAGGCGGCGCCAGGACCACATGATTCCAGATATTTGTTCGACGATTTTGTGGCAATGCTTGGTAAGTAAGTGAAATATATTGTGATATAAGGAAAGTATAAAAAAAATAGCGGCCGCAGGCCGCTATTTTCATATTCTCTGTTTCGGTTCGAATTTCTTCGGTGCATAAAGGAATCCAAATGCTTCAGCTCCTTCTTTGGTATGTACTTTGTGATGAATGTAATGCGCATTCATAATTCTTTTCATGTACTTTGTTCGTGCTTTGTATTTAAACTTGATTCTTCTGTGAACAATCAAATCATGAAAGACAAAGTATGCGATTCCATAAAAAGTAATTCCAATACCAATGTAGGTTAAGTAACCAAATTCAGGGTGGGTATTCCCATAAATAATAGAACCTGAAGCTAAAAAGCTGAAAACTACCGCATAATAATCGTTTCTTTCAAAAAAGCCCTGGTGGTGGTTGTGGTGATCTTCATGCCATCCCCATCCAAAACCGTGCATGATGTACTTGTGAGCAAACCAAGCAACTCCTTCCATAAAAACGAACGTCCCAAGGACAATCAATGAATTAATCAAAAAGCTCATGAATGTAGTGTAATAGTTTTCTTTTCCTAACTATCAGTCCACAGGAAATGTTTTTATTCCCTTTTATTCTACTGAAATTTGACTACTTTTTCTTCTGAAAATTTTATTTAGAATCGACTTATAGATGGATCCGAAGCGGGAGTAACACCAATTTTTCAGTTCAACTACTTCGTCAGGTACTAAATATGTGATTCCTTTTTTTAATTCTTTTTCAAATAATTCTTTATCGAAACTGACTTTCTCCAATATTAACTTTACATATTCGAGCATCGAGTTAGCCATAGTTGTATTCTGTTTTTGAGGTTATATTTATAATGTAAATATACCAATAAAAAATTGTATTTGTCAATGATTTATTGATATATTTTTAACGCTCATTTCAACTATTTATTTCATGCATCACGTCTTCAATTGGACGAACGGAGTCAAAGTAGGATAAAAGTCCATAGAGCACAGATTCTACCATTGAGTCGGGACAACTTGCTCCACAAGTAAGTAATATTTTGACAGGATTATTTGTTTTGTTAAGTGGTATAAATGGTGTAGTGATAGTAGAAGTTCCTGAATGCAAGTTAAAATGGTTGATTTGATTGTTAGGTAAAAGACAATCTGCTGATTCAATGTAAAATGTAGGTAATTTTTCTTCGCATAATTCTACTAAATGCGCAGTATTGGAACTGTTATATCCTCCAATAACAACAGCTAAATCTGCTTCTTTTTCTAATAACCCTGCTGTAGCTTCTTGGTTATCATTGGTGGCATAACAAAGCGTATCGCGGGTATTGGCAAAATAAGGCTCTATTTGCTTTTCGTCGAGCTGGTGCTTTTGCATAAGTGTTTGCTTCAAAAAGTCTGAAATAGCTTGCGTATCACTTGCTAACATGGTGGTTTGGTTTACGACACCTATACGCTGCAAATGAATGGAAGGTTGAAACCCTTCTGAAAATTGACCCTTAAAATCTTCAAAAAATTGAGCTTCCGTTCTATTTCCAAGTAGATATTCTGCCAATAGTTTCGTTTGTGCCATATCTTTTACTACCAAAGTGGGCGCATTAGATTGGCTATGTGAAAATGTAGCCCTCGTTTCTTCATGATTTGGTTTGCCGTGTACAATGATGGAATATCCTCTTTCTCCAATTTGACCCGCCCTGTTCCACACTTTCTCCACAAAAGGGCATGTGGTATTGTAAGCGTACGGATTAATTCCTATTCTACTCAATATTTGCTCAATCTCAAGAGTAGTCCCAAAGGCTGGTACAATCACTACATCTTCAGCAGATAAATCCTCCCAAGGGATGAGTTGTTTACCAGAAGTATCCATTAAAAATTGAATACCTCTGTCTTGTAAATCCTTATTGACCAAAGGATTATGAATCATTTCACTTAACAAAAAGACACGTTTGGTTGGGTTTTCTTCCAACGTTTTATAGGCAATTTCAACTGCATTTTCTACTCCATAACAAAAACCAAAATGACGAGCAATGTAAATTTGTACAGGACCGAAATCAAGAAACGTGGGTGAAAAATCTTTTTTTAGTCTGTCTTGTTTGCGTCTTGTTTCTTTTATTTGACCAATGACAGAGCTTTTATAAAAAGTGGGTATAGTGAATGACTTCATGTTCTTTGATACAATTTTAATAGGTAACAATACTTATTTGTATATTGTTGCAAAACTAATTAAATGGAAAGATAATCTCTTTGTTTTCCTATTTTTGTCCCTTTGTGAATTAAATTCTACTATGAAAAATCGAGTAAATAAGCTGATATTTAGTATTTTAACTACTTCTTCTATATGTTTTGGTCAAACTACCCACATTGATTTTCATGAACAAGTAGATCATTCTGTACAGCGATTGGAGGTTTTATCTGGTAGTTTCTCCGATAAATTCCATTCTACGCAAAAGCCTTACAGCCGAGAATACGTTTTACAATTAGCAGAGGAGGTAGAAAATAACTACCCAGTCCAATTGGAACGAGTGGATTTGAAAAATAATCGGTTTATTCGAGAAATGTATTGGAATTATTTACCTGACTCGAAGCAATGGGAAAGTTTTTCTACCCGTTTTGTAGGTCGCAATATTTACCGCAGAAAAGGAGACTTACTTGCTTTTAATGGAGATGATTACAGCATCCAAGCATCACCGATATTCCATTTTGGCGGGGGAATGGAACAAGTTCCAGATGGATCATTTGAGAGTCAATTTATTAATACAAGAGGGGCTGAAATAAAGGGTACGTTAAACAAAAAGTTAAGTTTCTTTTCTCGTTTTACAGAAAATCAGCAAACGAACTTACGCTTTGTACGAGACTACATGGGTTACTCAAATGGAGCGCCTTATTTGGGATTCGTGAAATGGATTGGCGGAGATACAGTTCGAAAAGCAATTGATTTTATTGATGCACGCGGTGTTCTTATGTTTAAGCCCTTTAAAAACACTACTTTTTTATTTGGTCATGATAAGAATTTTGTAGGAGCTGGGTACCGTTCGATGATTCTAAGTGACTTTAGCGCACCTTACTTACAACTCAAAACTACCATCAATGTCGGTAAAATTCAATATACTACTATTTTTGCTCAGTTAGCTAATTTACAGGCACGTAACTCAGTCGCATTCAATCAGTTGATCCCGCCAAAGTATATGACTTTTCACCGGATAAGTGGAAATGTAAGAAAAAATATTCAGGTTGGTATTTTTGAAAAAGTCATCTTTGGAGAAAGGCCTATTGGCTTTGACTTTAATTACCTAAATCCGGTCATTTTTTATCGTTTTGTTGAGGGCTTCCTAGGAAGTCCAGATAATGTATTAGTAGGAAGTGATTTTAAATGGATTATAGAAAAAAAAGCAACTTTGTATGGTCAATTTGTATTAGATGAACTTAAACTGTCCGAATTTAAGGCGGATGGATGGTGGGCGAAAAAGTTTTCTTATCAAGTTGGTGCACGGTATTTTGACTTCCTTGGAATCTCCAATTTGGATATTCTAGCAGAATATAATCGGGCAAGACCCTTTATGTACTCCCATTTTTCGACTTTCAGTAATGCGGTACATTATAATCTTCCTATGGCTCACCCGTTAGGGGCAAATTTTGGTGAGTTTATTGTTCAAGTCAAGTATCAACCTATACAAAAGCTGAATTTTGAGGGTATTTTTATGACATATATGAAAGGTTTAGATGATGGACTAGCCAATTATGGTGGAAATATCCTTCGTTCTAATTCGTCTTTCCGGGTTCGGGACTTTGGTAATTACGTCGGTCAAGGTGTTGAAACCCAAGTTCAGTTTTGGCGAGGAAGAGCAAGTTACATGCTGAAAAATAATCTCTTTTTTGATATAGAGGTTGGACGTAGAAAACAGACGACTCCTTGGTTCGGACAAGAAAACACAGATTTCTATCTTAATTCGGGTATTCGATTGAATATTATGCCTAGAAATTACCTGCTTTAAGGTTTTTTTTCTATTCCAATGGCAGCGGTTGTATCGTTTAAAATTACTTTTTCAATCTCCATTTTATAATAGGCCACTTGTAAAACAGTAAGTGTTTTTACAAATTTGTTTCGTGTCTGTAATGCACGATATATACTACTGTAAGAAATAGGTTGGTCTTCCCAACCATTTGTTTTTAAAGCACTTTCTAACGCAGAATGGAGAAGTCTTAAATTAGAAAAATACGTTTTAATGGGCTCGCTTCTACGAATCCAAAGTTTACTATTTTCAAAACTTAAAGAAAGAATATAAATATACCTAGATTTTTTCACTCTTTTTATTATTTAATTAGACTTATTCTAAATAGTGTTTTTATATTTGCACAAAACTACCTGATATATGGAAAACACATTTGAGAAACAAGTAGAAATATTCGATTTAAATAATGAGCGACCAATCTGGTTACAAGGGCGGGGGGATAATCCATGCTGTGTATTTAAAAAATGTTGCAAAGCATACAAGAAAAAAGGAAAGCATTGCAAGAAATGTCCAAAATTATAAATGAGTGGGGAAGAACTTCCACATCTATTTTGTAATTTTGTTTGTTTGTAATCGTTCAGATAAATAAAATTCAAAATGAAAAAAGTTCTTTTTCTTCTATTAGTGTTCGCTACTGTAGGTATTTCTTCATGCAGAAAGCAGACATGTCCCGCATACGGTTATATGAAAACATC
>CAYNRA010000068.1:1425-17058 GCA_964399465.1 uncultured Cytophagales bacterium | reverse complement strand
CCATCATGTTTGCTTCAGCAATTCCACATTGCACAAAACGTTCGGGATGTTGGTCTATGAATGTATTTAACTTGAGTGAACCGATTAAATCAGCACAAAGAGCAACAACATTCTCTTTGGTATTACCGAGCTCCGTCATGGCATCACCAAAACCTGAGCGAGTATCTTTTTTTTCTGTATATGTATATTTTTTCATTGAATGAAATACAAGTTAATTGAATTAATAATCGCCGAGTGTTTCAGGTAATTGTGCAAGCGCATCTGCCAATTGAGCATCATTTGGAGCAACACCGTGCCATTTGTGACTGCCCATCATGAAGTCGACGCCAGCACCCATTTCTGTAACAAGAAGAATCATCACAGGCGTACCTTTCCCCAACAATCTTTTGGCTTTTCTGAGACCTCTAACGACCGAGTCCATGTCATTACCTTCCTTAATTTCCATGACATTCCAACCAAACGCCTTGTATTTTGCTTTAAGGTCACGGTTATTCATGACTTTAGCCGTTGGTCCGTCAATTTGCTGACCGTTTAGATCAATAATTGCGATAAGATTATCTAATTGGTGGTGCGGAACGAATTGGGCAGCTTCCCATACTTGGCCTTCTTGCTGCTCACCATCACCCATTAAGCAATAAATAGTCGATGTATCTCCATTCATTTTTTTGGCAAGTGCGGCTCCGGCAGCTACAGAAAGCCCTTGGCCAAGCGAACCCGAGGCAATCCGAATACCAGGAAGATGCTCATGTGTAGTTGGGTGACCTTGCAAACGAGAATTAATTTTACGAAACGTTGCCAACTCATCTACACCAAAATATCCACGTCTTGCAAGAACAGAATAAAAAACAGGCGAAATATGGCCATTCGACAGGAAGAACAAATCCTCGCCCGTGCCATCCATTTTAAAACTTAAATAACCACCTTTTCCTTTGCGGTTATTGATTTTCATTTGCTGAAAATACAGAGCAACTAATAAATCTGTACATCCAAGAGAGCCACCTGGGTGACCAGATTGGCAAGCGTGAACCATCCGAACGATATCTCTTCGTACCTGAGTAGCCACCGCTTCTAATTCGTGAATTTGCATTGACGTGTTGTTTGATAAAAAAGAAAAACTAAAAATCTATTGTCTTTATAAAAGCTGTGCCGAGTGGTTTTTCGTGTCCACTTTCTGAATGATTTCTTCTATATTACCTTCTTCATTAATAATAAAAGTGGTTCGGGCAATACCCATATAGGTACGACCATACATACTTTTTTCAACCCAAACACCGTAAAGTTCAGCAATTTCATGCGACTCATCCGCAAGTAAATCAAAAGGCAAATTGAATTTTTCAATAAACTTGACATGCGACTTGACAGAGTCTGGACTTACCCCCAAAACAACATAGCCTGCTGCAAGTAATTGCGCGTAATTATCCTTCAAATTACAAGCTTGTGCCGTACAACCGGGCGTATTATCCTTTGGATAAAAATACAAAACTACCTTTCTCCCAAGAAAATGAGACAACTGAATTTCTTCCCCTTTTTGATTAATACCCATAAAAGCTGGGGCTTTTTGTCCTATTTCAATGTGCATGATTTACAATGTTTTTGTGAAAGTACGCGTATTTCCTGCTCTATCTGTGACGAAGCATTTGATTTCTCCTCCGAAATTTACGGAATTATCTTTTTTCTCCGACCATAAAAGCCCGTTTTTGTATTCATACTTCATCAAAACCCATTCATCGTTTGTATAACAAGCAAAATCTTTGATACCCGATAGATTATCAGATATCTTGAATTGGAGAATATCTTTCGTCAATTTAATTGGTGTTACTGTTGGAGCGATGCTATCTTCTCGAATCGAGAAAACCCCAAATTCCCTTGATTGGAACTTAATTCGTCCATCCTGCCAAATACCTCCGATAAACTTTCCTCTACCATCCAAATAGGCATGTTTATTTGTCGTATTTCCCATATTTGGCACTTCCCAATCTACTGAAAAATAGTCTTTTAAAGGAACGATGTCTTTGTGAATCATCAGTTTTGAACCGTTTGTTGCTAACTGAATAAACGTTGAGTCATACAAAGATTCTTTCATATCCAATGAAAAAGCAGCGGAAGAAAGTGATGTTTTTCGAGGACTAACCAATCCTATCGATGGTACAGACTGAACTGTTTTTTCAACTCTAACTCTTGTTGGAATACCCGCAGCCATGTCATAAACAAATACTTTTTTATCTTGAGAAAGAACGGGTTGGCTTACTGGAAACCAATCTCCTTTTACTTCTACATATGCCACAGATGTAGTTGGACGCGGTTGCGATGCCTCAATTAATAAAAAGTTATGTTCTTGTATTACTTTCACTTGCGGACTTGAGGATGGCGTTTCTTCTTTAGTTTCTTGGAAGTACGCCTCCGATTTATCGCCTGTCAGTGTAAATTCTAGGTTTTTCTTATTTCCAAATGTATCTTCCAAAAGAATCTTGACAGCGTGATTTGCTCGGTCATTGATATTAATTTTACCTTTATTGGCATTGGTTTTATAATGTGTAAACCGGTTTCCAGGTAAAACGTAACAACGGTGAACACGCTGCCCTTTTCTAAACATTCGTTCGTAATCAGTATGAAGGTTCATGTCCAATTTCAAGTCAAAAGAAGTACGAAACATGTGGTAATCATAAACCAATTCGTCATCCATTTCGACTAGAATATGTTGTACACCAAGTTTAAACGGGGAGTTAGCAGCTTTGTCATAGGCAAGTAACTCTATTCCTATCGTTCCAATAACTTTTATATGAGCTGGAATTACCAATGCTTTGCCATTCCATTGTGGCGTAAACTCTACCGCACCAAAACGTCCATTAATTCGAGCATCTTTCTCCAACGTTTTGAGAATTACTTTTTCGACAACGGGAGGCAAATTATCCTTAATTTCGGAAAAACCAAACAAAGCTGGGTCAAGGACATTTTCGTTTACATCTCGGATTTCGAAGTGTAAATGTGGTCCAGCAGAACTTCCTGTATTTCCGGAAAGTGCCACTTTTTCACCTTTTCTGACCGGTAATTCAGTAGCATCAAAAGATACATCCACCTCCCATTTTTTCTGTTTATATTGCTCATTTTTTAATTTTTCACCAATAGAACCACTGATTGTTTTCAGATGAGCGTATAATGTAGTAAAACCATTGGGATGCGTGATATAAATAGCATTTCCGTAGCCATCGCGGGCAATTTTAATGCGTGAAACGTATCCATCAGCAGCGGCATAGATAGGTACACCCTCCACACCTCCAGTCCGAACATCTAATCCGGCATGAAAGTGATTGGCACGAATATCACCAAAACAACCCGAAAGCGAAGCTACATTTGACGGATTTACTGGCAAAATAAAATAGCCTTTGGGTACATTAGGAGGTGTAGGCAGATAGCGCGTTCCACTCTCCTTTTTTTGAGCGAATATATTTAAACTGATTAAGGTAATGAGGAAAGTCAGCGGCAAGCGCATAAGAAATAAACTGATTTATAGGCAAATTGATGGATTATTTTACAGAAAAACGGAGCATTTCTTGATCACCCAAACGAGCGACAAGTTCATCCCCGATTTTAACAGGCCCAACACCTTTGGGCGTACCAGTAAAGAGAATATCCCCCACTTTTAACGTAAAATATTTGGATACATGGGCAATGAGGAAATCAATCGAATAAAGCATCAAAGACGTATTTCCCACTTGCTTTAATTCACCATTTACGTGTAAGTCAAACGAAATATCCTGTATACTTGCAAAAGTGGACTTTGGAATAAACGAGGAAATAGGAGCTGAACCATCGAACGCTTTTGCGAGCTCCCATGGGAGACCTTTTGCTTTTAAGTTGGATTGAATATCACGCGCGGTAAAGTCAATTCCAACCCCAATTTCATCATAATATTTATGGGCAAAAGCAGGGTCAATATTTTTTCCAATTTTAGAAATACGCACGATTACTTCAACTTCATGGTGTATATCAGATGAAAAATCAGGCAAGTAAAAAGGCTCATTATTTCGTAAAATGGCTGTCTCTGGTTTGGTAAAAATGACAGGCTCTGAAGGTTTTTCGTTTTGAAGTTCGAGAATATGATCTACATAATTGCGACCGACAGCAATAATTTTCATTGATTTTTGCGTTACTTTGAACACAAAATTAGGTCTAACAATGAATATTTAAAACTAATTTTGATTTTATTACCAATTACAACGAAATAATGAAAAACGCAAAACAACTCCTCTTCATTTCACTCACCTTGGTCGGTATCATTTGGGCATGTCAAAAAGTTCCGTTGACAGGCAGAACCCAGATGGTCGGGTTAGTCTCACAAGAACAAATTATGGCTCTTAGCTTTGCAGAATATAAAGGTTTTTTAGACACATCTAAAGTAGTTCCTTTGAATAATCCACAGGCACAAATGATTGCACGCGTTGGCAATAAACTGAAAACGGCAGCTGAGACCTATCTCATTCAAAATAACTACAGTGAAGTCATCAATGGCTACCAATGGGAGTTTAGGTTGGTGGATGATAAGACAGTTAATGCCTGGTGTATGCCCGGCGGAAAAGTCTGTTTTTATACGGGTATTTTACCCATTTGTGAAACTGAAGCGGGTGTAGCGGTTGTCATGGGACACGAAATCGCGCACGCTATTGCCAACCACGGACGTGAGAGAATGAGTAGAGCGATGGCTGCCAACGGAATTACCCAACTTGGTGCAGTAGCAACCGGTGCATTAACTCAAAATGAACAATTGATGCAGTTAGCAGGTCAAGTATTAGGGGTAAGTACGACTCTAGGAGGTGTATTACCAAACAGCCGTCTACAAGAATCAGAGGCAGACAAATTAGGACTTATTTTCATGGCATTGGCAGGGTACAATCCGCAAGAATCTGTTGCATTCTGGCAAAGAATGGCAAATGCAGGAAAAGGCCAAGCGAAACCCCCTCGACTACTTTCTACTCACCCTGCTGACGAAAAAAGAATTGACGATTTGCAAAAGCTTATCCCCGAAGCAATGAAATTTTACCAGCCAACAAAATGATTTAGTCAAAAATAGTTCAATCAAGAATACAAATCGATTGACTTTCTGATGAAATTAAAAAAGCCGAGTTACCACAAGCAATGGATAACTCGGCTTTTTATTTTTATATCAATTTGAGCAAATCGGATTACTTTTTAGGAACAAGAACGCCGTC
Organism: uncultured Cytophagales bacterium; assembly: GCA_964399465.1. GTDB lineage: Bacteria > Bacteroidota > Bacteroidia > Cytophagales > Spirosomataceae > CAYNRA01. The sequence goes on along the minus strand of CAYNRA010000068.1, from coordinate 11,851 downwards.
TGCTACAAAAGTAAGTTCTACTTTTTCACTATCTATTTTATCAATCTCCGCGCGTGAAACGCCCGCATCCTCCGCATAATGTTTTTGGTCACTGACGGAAACCACCTTTTGTTTAGCAATTCCTTCAAAAATTACTTTTTGTCCGGCGATGTCTTTCGGAACAAAGAAACCATAATCTTTGAACGTAACGCGCATGGTTTCACCGTTTGCCAACTTCACTTTCATCCAACAACCTGCCATTGGACAAACAGACTCTACTTCACCTACTACCTTCATGGCAACTTCCTTATTTCCAACTACTTGTGCTGTCAATGTTATAGATTCTTTTGCTTCTTTTGTCGTGATTTTTTTACCGAATGATTGGTATTTTTGCGCTTGACTGATAAAACTTACAAGCACAAATGCAGTCATGAATAGGACATTTTTCATAAAATTATTGGTTTGATTTTGACTAAACTTACTATTTTTTCTTGAATTTATACGAACGTATATCTAATAAATTATCTGTAAATGCATATTCTTCAGGTTCATTGGAGGAAATAAGAATAATTTTAGTAGCAATGACTTCTTGTATTTCTTTCAAATACCAAGAAGCACCTTCTTTATCCAAATTTGCTGTCGGTTCATCTAAAAAAAGAACATTTGACTCAAAGAAAAAAGCCAATGCCAACTTCAACCTTTGTTTCATACCAGATGAAAAGTACTTGATTTCTTTGTTGGCATGCTTCTCCAAATAAACGCGGGAAAGGAATGTATCTTTGCAAAAACCAGGTCGGAAATTTTTGAAACGTGCATGGAATTCAAGTAATTCATTCAATGTAAATTCCTCAATTAGTTCAAGATAAGGGGATACAAACGCAATTTGCTTGAAAATTTGATCATCCTCTACTTGTTCATTTTCTGATTTCCACCACCGAATTTTCCCCTCTGTGGCAGGCGCACTTCCAGCTAATACTTGCGCCAGAGTAGATTTACCAGAACCATTTGGTCCAATGATAGCAACTGGTTTTCCGACAACGAAGACCTCTGTCAAATCTCTAAATATCCATTCATTTTTGTACTTTTTTCCAATTCCTTCTGTCTCAATTTGTATCATATATTTTCTTCTGAGTCCGCGATAAATCCTCCTTTACGAATAATTCCTCTTTTGGATTGCTGAATAAATGCACTAATTTCAGTTTTGTAACGAGATGAAATTAAACTCTCTTCCAAGATTCGTAATGCGTCGGATAAATTATTTGCCGATTGAAAAAGCAGCCGATAAATTTGTTGAATTTCATCTAAATCTTTGGCTGAAAACCCTTTTCTTGTCAGTCCAACATGGTTAATACCACCGAACGACAGCGGTTCACGAATCGCTTTTACATAAGGTGGAACATCTTTTCGAACCAACGAACCTCCGCCTACCATCGCGTGTGTTCCTACTCGTACGAACTGATGAATCGCTGATGTTCCTCCGATAAACGCATGATCATCTATAACTACATGACCTGCCACTTGTACCCCATTTGCCAAAATTACGTGATTTCCGAGTTGACAATCGTGTGCAATGTGCGTATAAGCCATCAAAAGACAATCGGTACCAATGCGAGTTACTAGTTGGTCAGAAGTTCCTTTGTTTACCGTAACACATTCACGAATAACCGTTCTATCTCCTATTTCAACCGTCGTTTTTTCTCCACGATATTTTAAATCTTGAGGTATAGCTGCTATCACCGCACCAGGAAAAATCTGGCAGTTTTCACCAATTCTTGCTCCATCGAACAACGTAACATTAGGTCCTATCCATGTACCTGCTCCAATTTGAACATCTGCATAAATCGTTGTAAAAGGACCAATGACTACTCCCTCAGCAATTTTTGCATCAGGATGAATGGAACTCAAGGCGGTATTTGCTGTCATAGCATCCGTAGGCATTGAAATTATTTCTTAACTAATCGGGCAATCATATCCACACTACAAACCATGGTTTTACCGACCCATGCTTCTCCGTGCATTTTGGCTACACCCATACGAATGGAGGCAGATAGCGTACATTTAATTACCAAAGTATCTCCAGGAAGCACATTTTTGTAAAATCTACAGTTATCAATTCCCACCAAATACGGCCAATACGCTTCCGGATTTCCCGTGGAAGTTAATACCAATACACCACCCGTTTGCGCGATAGCCTCTAGTTGAAGAACGCCAGGCATTACTGGATTTTCAGGAAAGTGACCAGTAAATTGGGGCTCATTCATCGTAATATTTTTTACGCCAACGACCGTTTTTCCGTCTAAGGAAACAATTTTATCTACCAATTGGAAGGGATACCGATGTGGTAACAAGCGAGCAATGTCATTTACGTTCAAAACAGGTTCTGCATTGGGGTCAAAAGAAGGTGCTGTGTTTGCTGCTTCTGTAATCGCCTTTTTAATCTTTTTCGCCAACTGAATATTCGCGGCATGGCCTGGTCGTGCTGCCAAAATATGTGCTTTGATAGGACGCCCAACCAAAGCCAAGTCTCCCATTAAATCCAATAATTTATGCCTTGCAGGCTCATTTTGCTCCCGAAGTCCTTCTGGGTTGAGAACCCCCGTTGCACCGAGTGGTACATTTTGTTCTCCAAACAAAGGCCGAATCACCTCCATTTGTTCAGCCGATAAAGGAGATTCCGCAAATACAACAGCATTGGAAAGAGAACCTCCGCGTATCAAATTTTGCGTATATAATTTTTCAATATCGTGTAAAAACGTGAACGTACGATTGGGCGCAATTTCTTCTTTAAACAGATCAAGTTGGTGTAATTGAGCATGTTGCGGATGAACTTGCTCCGACTGATAATCCACCATGACAGTCAACCGGTAATCATTTAGTGGTAACGCAGCCAATTCAATGCTATGATCCTCATTTCTAAAATGAATGGCTTCCGTGACTTCAAAATAATTGCGAAGTGCATTTTGTTCTTCTAATCCTGCTTTTTCAATTAATTCGACGAATGGTGCGGCACTTCCATCTAAAATGGGAACTTCTGGCCCGTTCAAAGTAATTAAAATATTATCGACTTGCAGCGCAACCAATGCAGCCAACAAGTGTTCAGGCGTATGTACCCGCGCACCGTCTTTTTCTAAAACAGTTCCTCTGAGTGTTTCCACGACATAATCCACATCAGCCGGAACGAGCGGCTTATTGGGTAAATCTATACGTTGAAAAACGATTCCATGATTTAGACCTGCAGGACAGATTTCCATGGTCACTTCGACGCCTGTGTGAAGACCAATTCCTGTCAGAGAAAGACTGGACTGAATGGTTTGTTGTTTTGTGTTCATCTTTAAAAGAGGATTTTTGACTTTTTTTATTTCTCGATTGAATCGATTTTTTGGTTAATTTCTTTCATTTCTTTGTACAAATCTGGAAGTTTTTTAAATACGGCAAATGATTTCATAAATTCATTTTTATCAAATGCTGGTGTTCCAAAAAGCATGGAATTGGGCTTTGTAACCGTTTTTAATATACCCGCCTGACCACCGATTTGTGTCCCGTCTGCTAGTGTCAAATGTCCTGAAATAGCAACCTGTCCGCTAATCATGCAGTTTTTACCTACTTTACTTGACCCCGCAATTCCAGATTGGGCAGCCATAACTGTATTCTCACCTACCTCTACATTATGTCCTATATGAATTAGGTTATCCAGTTTTACACCTCGACATAGACGCGTAACACCCAAAGTAGCTCTATCAATCGTTGCGTTTGCACCAATTTGTACATCGTCCTCAATAACTACGTTTCCAAGTTGAGGAATTTGTCTGTAACTTCCATCTGGCTGAGGCGCATATCCAAACCCGTTACTACCGATTACAGCGTTGGGCTTGATAAGACAATTTTTACCAATCTGTGTGCCTTCTAAGATACGAACCCCGGACTGGATGACAGTTCCTTCACCAATTTGTACATTTTTATCAATAAAACAATGACTATCAATGCGCACATCTTCGCCTATCTGTACATTGTCCGAAATACATACGTATGGCCCAATTGCACAGCGAGAAGGTAAAAGAGTGGAAGTACCTACTAGTACTGTCGGGTGAATTTCCCATGTAAGCGAACTAGAAGAAGCCGATTGAACTTTCTCTAAAAGTAGAGTAAATGCCAAATAAGGATCTTCCACACGAATCAGCGTGGTTTGCACCTTATGAGTTAAAACATACGAATTGGAAACAAGAACGGCTGAAGCCTGGGTAGTATAAACGAATTTCTCGTACTTCTCATTGGCAAAAAATGCAATATCACCTGGTTTTGCATCCTCAATTTTTCCGACGCTTGAGATGAGCGCGTCTGGGTCGCCTTCGACATGGCCATTTACCCAAGATGCCAAAGTAGAAATAGAAATTTGCATAAGTTGCGATAGCTAAATGTATCTCTGTACGGGTTACAAATATAGGGGATTCGTATAACAAAGATAATATTTTTTGACAATATGACTAAGTGCCTTTATCGTAGGTAAGTCAGAAGCATCTGCCATATCTTGACAAGTACCGTCTTTCCGGACAATTAAAATATGTGAGTTTTCAGGAATATATCCTTTATTACTTACACTTCCCTCCCGCAAATAATAAGGTAAGGTTTCTTCTGTAATCCCTTTTGAAAGCAATAATTCACTCAATTCTTCGCGACGAAATGCTGAAATCGGTTCATTAAATAATTCGATTTTATACAGTTTTCGCTCCAAAAGTTTGCGTGCAATATCTTTGAGGATAACATCTTCCGCATGAGCCCATTCTTTGATATTCATCCAAATATCTATATCATCTAAAGAAGCAAAAAGTGCCAATAAAGAAGGATTTTGTAGAAAATCATTTTGAGAAAAGGTGGCTGTTAAGAAGTTTTTCAGGGGCCCAACAACGGGCACAGTAGCTCCGTTCTTTAACAAAAAACGAACCCGATTTAGAAGTAAAACCAGCATACTTTCCGCCGCAATTGCAGTTTTGTGCAAATATACTTGCCAATACATCAAGCGACGTGCATTTAAAAAATTTTCAACCGAAAGCAATCCTTTTTCTTCAACAACCAATTGATTATCAACAACTTGAAGCATTTTTATGATTCTTTCTACACCAATTGTACCTTCAACCACGCCCGTAAAAAAACTATCTCTACGCAAATAATCCATTCGATCCATATCCAATTGACTGGAAATCAACTGATGAAAAAATGGTCGTTCGTACGTGCCATTGAACATAGAAACAGCCAAATCTAAAGCGCCGTCTAAGTCTTTATTTATTTCTTGCATGAGTTGTTCCGAGAGCCACTCGTGCGGGATTTTTTCTAAAAGGTGATGCTCTAATACATGAGAAAAGGGACCATGACCCAAATCGTGTAAGAGTATAGCAATTTGTGCGGAAACAATTTCGTGGTTTGAAATCGTAAGATTTTTAGATTTAAGAGTTTGCAATACCTGCCCCATGAGGTGCATTGCTCCCAAAGCATGTTGAAAACGCGTATGTTTGGCGCCAGGATAAACGAACTCTGCCATCCCCAACTGATTTATCCGTCGTAAACGTTGAAAATACGGATGTTGGATGACTTCGTAAACAAGTTCAGAGGGGATTGTTATAAATCCATAAACAGGATCATTGATGATTTTTCGTTTATTATGCATGAAGTAACGTCTTGTAAATGAATAATTTACCTTGTAAACGCTTTGCGAACACGAAGGGATTATGTTCGAATGTCTTCATTTTTTTTGGATTTACCAAAATTAAGCTGTTATTTTGCAACGCTTTAACGAGCAGGGCCTATAGCTCAGTCGGTTAGAGCACCTGACTCATAATCAGGTGGTCCCTGGTTCGAGCCCAGGTGGGCCCACAGAGAGGTTATCTGATTTAGATAGCCTCTTTTTTATTTTCCCCTTTTACCCATATTGCGCCCCGATGGGGCTAAAAAGGAAAATCTCAGCAAAAATAGAGTTATCTATTCTTGCTGAGATTTGATAAATCGAGTAGGAAATTAATTTATTTCACTCGCTCAGATTTTACTTTGAACATCCCCATCAGTGAGCCCTCTAAGTTATTTTCTCCTTTTTTATCCAATGTAACATTCAAGTTATATCCTGCAAAACTAAAGGCAATAGCAAGACTTTCTGCAGTCTCATCTATTTTCTCCAATGCAACTGGTTCTGAATCACCCGTAGAAGCCGTCCCAACTAATTTTCCTTCTTTTCGAGCAAAAGTAAAAGTTAATTCAACATCCCCGTTTGGTGTATCAAAAAAAGTAGTTTTCCATGCTCCAACAAAGAAATCAACTGGTTCTTCTTTCGTTGCTTGTGTTTCTGAATCATCCAAATGAGCTAATTTAAATTCTGCACCCATCATAATCATCATAGATTGCGTGGTTGCTGCTGGGTTGACGAATACCAAATAGACATCAACCAATTCTTTTATCTCTGCTGCTTTGATTGGAATAACCAACGATTTTGGAGCAAAATCCATTGTTTCACTTGGTTCTAGGAAAATAGATTCCCCTACTTTTGTACCTGTAGGACTACCCACTCGAAGTTCAATTTTTCCGCCAGATGCATTCAATTGTGGTTTCGGTGCAGCTGCAAATACGTGTAATTCTTTTAGACCAGATAGATCAATTTGTTTCAAAACAACATACGAACCGTTGACAGTCGGAATGGCTAAATTATTACCTCCGAATGCCATTTTATTCACATCGTGAAACGCATCAAAAGCATGAGCATCTAACTTTGCATTCCGAAGCACAAAGCTTTGTTCTGAGCGCAGAGAAGGATACCCGTTTGCACCTTGGTCTTCGTACGAAGCACGCACAACAAAAACGCCTTTCCCAGCATCCCCATTAGGTAATTTGGTCACATAGGTGCCTTGTGTTGGCAATGTTTTCTCTTTTGGTTTTTCGTTAGCAATATTCAAGATATACTTGACCATTTCAGATGCATCTGCTGTAGATAATTGTGGATGACCCGCCATCGCAGTTTCTCCCCAGACTCCACTTCCACCATTGATAACTTTCTTTGTTAAGGTTTCCAATGCCTTAGCATCTCCTTTGTAACGCATCGCCACTTCCCGGTAAGTTGGTCCAATAGACTTTTTATCTTTGCTATGGCAAGCCATGCAGTCACTTGCTTCGATTAATTTTTTACCTGTTGCAAATGCAGCTGAAGCATCAGCTGAACGGTGTCCTTGTGCAATCGCTATTTTATCAAAACCTTCTGCTAGGTAGTCAATCGTAACAGCAACTTGCTCTTCATCAATACCTTCACCTAACTTTCCATCCTCTTTGTCTGTCACCTTGATTGCGTATTCAAGGGGTTTATTCGCAGCATAAAATGATTTATTTCCTTTACGCATTTCTAAACTAAGTACTGGCGGTTCGTTTCCAACAACAACTTCCATAGCTTGCGTTCCTACACCACCTTTGCCATCAGATACTGTTAATACAACTTTGTATGTACCCATTTTTGTCAAAGTTAAGGCAGCGTCTGGCGTAGTGATTGTTTTGGCATATCCAGTAGAAGTCACAACCCATTTGTACGTTAACAAATCACCATCTGCGTCAAATGTACCTTTAGATGTTAACTTTAAGGCAAATGGAGCAGAACCACCCATTTGATTTGCTGCCATCATCACTTGTGGTTTTCTATTACCTCCATTGTATTCAATCCGAATCAGCCGTGCATCATCATTGGCAGTAAACCAACCTGAACCATATTCCAACATATATAAGTCACCGTCTTCAGCAAATTCCATATCCATCGGATTACTGAATTTATAACTTGGCATGAAACGTTCCATTGATACAAAATCCCCGTTTTTATCCATTGTTACTGCCATAATCCAGCCACGCATCCATTCGTATTGGAAGAATTTACCATCATAATACGAAGGAAATGCCCGAGGCGCAGTTGCAAACTGATCTTTATAATACACAGGTCCTGCCATAGCATTTCTTCCGCCTGTACCGACGAGTGGAAACTCTTTCGAGACACCGTACGGATACCATATAAACGCTTTTTGAGCCGGTGGTAAAACCGTTAATCCTGTATTGTTTGGTGATGTATTGGTAGGCGCATCGACCGACCATTTTTCGCCCGATTTACCTGTAGCAAAATCAAACTTATTGTACGCCTTGTTGTCTCCCACAAAATGTGGCCAACCAAAATTACCCGCTTTCCGCGCTTGTCCGATTTCATCATGTCCAGCTGGCCCACGTGAATCGTCTGGTTTTGACGCATCCGGCCCGACTTCCCCCCAATACACATATCCAGTCTTGGAATCTACCGAAATACGGAACGGATTCCGATGCCCCATTGAATAAATTTCAGGTCTTGTTTTTGGTGTGCCTACAGGAAATAAATTTCCTTCTGGAATTGTATAAGTTCCATCTGCTTGTGGTTTGATACGAATGATTTTTCCTCTCAAATCGTTCGTATTGGCAGATGATTTCTGTGCATCCCAAGCACTTCTACCCTCCCGCTCGTCACTCGGACTAAATCCGTTTGACCCATGCGGATTTGTGTTATCTCCAGTTGATAAATAGAGGTTTCCAGCTTTATCCCACGCAATAGAGCCACCCGTATGGCAACACTCTTCTCTTTGAACCGGCACTTCCAATAAAACTTTTTTGGAAGACAATACTAGCTCATCTCCTTTCAATTCGTAGCGAGTAAGTATATTTTTAGGCTCTTCAGGAACAGAATAGAAGAGGTAAATCCAATTATTTTTGGCAAAATTAGGATCTTTATTCAAGCCCAATAAGCCATCCTCTCCCATCGACTCTTTGCCTTCTTTGTTCACGTATTTCGTACTGACAGGAATCTTGGCAATAGTTTTTAATTCTTTCGTTTTCGTATTATACAAACGTACTTCTCCTTTTCGCTGAATGAACAAAACGCGTTCTTTATCCAATAGCGTCAACTCCATCGGTTCATCCAATTTATCAGCCAAAACGACTTTAGTAAAACGATTTTCTTCTGGACGGGATTTTGAAAAATCCAGCGATTTAGGTGCTTCTCCACCCGCTGTATATACTATCCCTGCATACAAGTGATTTAAGAAAAGAGGTTCACTGAAAGTTTCATCCGTATGTCCCATGCCAGTGTAGAATGCGCGACCTCCATCAAATTCTTGATACCAGCTCATTGGGTGGTCGTCACCATTTTTCCCGCCGATATAGGACTTTTCGTCGATTTTTAGAACAACATTTATCTTCGAGGAAATATCTTTATAGCTGTAGAACTCATCTGTCCTCTCAAACTCATCAGGCATTCCTTTGGTAGCCCAGTGGTTCTTCAAGGCGACGATAAATTTACCTTTTTGTACATTACTTGGACTAGAAGGATGGTCTAAAAACCAAGCGCCCGCAAGTTTTCCATACCAAGGCCAATCATACTCGGTATCTGTCGCTGAGTGAATACCTACATACCCTCCACCAGCTTGTATAAAACGTTCGTATGCCGTTTGCTGTTCTGGATTGAGAATATCTCCTGTTGTATTTAGAAATATAACAGTATTTAGTTTTTTAAGATTTTGCTCAGTAAATTGAGCTGCATCTTCCGTAAAACTTATACCAAAACCTTTTTCTTTCGCCATTTTGGCTAAAGATGCTTTACCAGCTTCGATGGACTGATGCCGGTATCCTGTCGTCTTGCTGAAGACCATTACCTGCATTTTTTGTTGACCCATCGCCCACTGGAAAATCAATAAAAAAACCGCAATATGCGCGGTTAGCTGTCGTTTTTTTGATTTCATTTTGATTGAATAATTGATAAGTTCAAACAAATATAAAGAAATATTTTCATTGTCTATTTACTAGACAATAAATATTATTCTATAATTTCACGAAAAAATAGCATTTATACCTCAAAAAGCTACCTTTTCAGCTTTCATCTAAAAATGCAAAATTAAAAATATGCAAGATTTCACACTAGAAAACTACATCCCTCAACTTTCCATTGACTGCGTAATATTCGGGTTTTCCAATAAAAAACTGTTTGTGTTGCTTCCTCAACTAGAAAGTGAACATCAAATTTGGGCTTTGCCGGGTGGATTTATTAAACAAGATGAAAATATCGAAGAAGCTGCCCAACGGATACTTAAAGAACGTACAAATTTAGAAGCTATATATCTTGAACAATTCGCCGTTTTTGGACATAAAAATCGAATAAATAATTTATTCTTGGAACGGGAAAACCAGGAAAAAATACACTATTTAGATACCTTAACCTTGACCCCCTCCCAACAAGAATGGTTAAGTAAAAGATTTGTATCCATTGGCTATTTTGCCCTAGTGGATATGCACAAAGTAAATCCACAAAAGGGAATGTTAGATGAGTCAATACATTGGGTGGCATTACCAGAAATCCCACAACTCATCATTGATCACAACCAAATGATCGATTTAGCTTTAAAACGATTGAGAGAAAGAA
>CAYNRA010000068.1:1045-1415 GCA_964399465.1 uncultured Cytophagales bacterium | reverse complement strand
CAACTTACTGGCATTCAATTTATTACCTTCTACATTCACCATGAAGGAATTACAGGAATTATACGAAACGGTATTTGATAAACCTTTTGCACGAAATAATTTCCAAAAGAAAATCCTAGATTTAGATGTATTGGAAAGATTAGAAAAAAAATATACAGGTGCTGCAAACAAAGCTCCTTATTTGTATCGATTCAAACGTAAATTTTTCGAATAAATCGCACACATAAATTTAACACTTGTATAGAATGGGTAAAAAAACAGCCTTCTCACGACATGAAAAGGCTGTTTCAGTATGAATGTATTTTCAATCATAAATCAGTAAGTACCTGATTATATACACGATTGGCTGAAACGACTGCACCCTCCATAT
>CAYNRA010000068.1:0-1035 GCA_964399465.1 uncultured Cytophagales bacterium | reverse complement strand
TATAGCCAGGGTGATTATATGACGTTTCTGTACCTGAAAAATACAATTTATTACCTAATTGAGGTTTGTGAAGAATTGGATGTCCATTGTTCTGATGTGATTGTAAATATTTCGGTTCTTTCACTTGAACAAATTCATGGTTCCAAACTTTTTCGTAATAATCCAAAAGAAATTCATCACATTCACCAAAAAGTGTTCGAATTTGAGATAATACAGCCTTTCTCCGTTCGAGTTCAGTCATCAATACCGCTTTCGGATTCAAGAAACCCATAAGCGAGTAAGTCGTATTTTCAGCATCTGTATGGTCATACATTTCAGTTGCTATATCCACATGACTAAAGGCCGTACCTGAAAAACCACGTTCACGCCAAAAAGGGGCTGAAAACTCAACAGCATATTTAATCGACCCACTCATCCAGGTTTGAACATAATTCATGAACTGAGCGAGTTCGGTAGGAAGTGCTGGAGAAAAAGTTATAGAATGAATCAGAATTTCTGGCGAAATCGTACAAATGACCTTTGTTCCACGAAATACCTCTCCGTCCCGAGTTGTACAAATCACTTCATTTCCTTCTTCTTGAATAACTTCAATGACTTTTTGTAGCTGGATAGATGAACTTGGCAAACGGTTTTCAAGTGCTTGGAGGAGCGAATCTGTCCCTCCCTCAACCCGAAATGATTTCATATCGGGCGGAGATGAAGGATACGGACGCGCAGGTTCGGAAGGGCTGACACGCCAATACGATGTTCCACTCGCAAACTGCTCAAATACAGGAATTTCTAGTTTTTCGAGCAAGCGGAGCAGTGTTGTATGTTCCTCACTTATCCAGGTTGCACCCAAATCCATGGGCGTATTTTGGATACCTTTTTGGGTAAAAATACGTCCACCCAAACGTGCTTGCGCCTCCAAAATCTGAAAAGAAATTCCTTTTTCTTGCAAACGAAGTGCCGTAGCTAATCCACTCAGTCCTCCACCGATAATCAGTATATGTTGTTGCATATCTTCTTTTTTAACCAATTCACAGAGTAGAAATC
>CAYNRA010000067.1:0-17271 GCA_964399465.1 uncultured Cytophagales bacterium | reverse complement strand
CGTTGGGGACGCCGAACACCTTATTTTTTAATTGGTGCTATTTTATGTAGTCTTTGCTTATTCATCATGCCGTACAGCAGCTCTGTTTGGATGGCAGCAAGTGTTCTCTGGATTTTAGACGCCGCGAATAATATCACACAAGAACCTTATCGCGCTTTTGTGAGTGATAAATTGGACGAATCCCAGCATTCTCAAGGATTCTTATCTCAGAGTGCATTTACAGGTTTAGGACAGACACTTTCCTATCTAACACCCACATTGCTTATCTTTTTTGGGGTCAGTCAAGTAGCTAAAAACGATAGTGGCATACCCATCACCACATTCATCGCCTTCATGATTGGCGCAGTGGTCTCGATTGGTTCTATTTTATGGACATTACGTACAACAAAGGAAATCCCCCTCACAGAAGAAGAAATAGCAGAAATAAAGGAAAGTCCGACTGGTGTCAAATCAACGATTACAGAAATTGCTCAAGCCATTCGGGAAATGCCAAGCACCATGAAACGGATGATACCCATGATGCTCTTTAGCTGGTACGCCATGTTCATCTATTGGCAGTACATTACCCTTTGTTTGTCTAAAACATTGCATGATACCGTTGACCCAACTACCACAGGTTTTCGGTCATCTGAACTACTAACAGGACAAATTGGTGCTTTTTACAATTTTATGGCCTTTGTTTCTGCCTTCGGACTGGCTACGCTAGCAAATAAATACGGCCCTAAATACATTCACATGATTTGTTTATTTTTGGCAGGAGTTGGCTTACTTTCTATTCCATTCATCCAAACAGAAAATGTATTGTTTATTCCTATGATCGGTATGGGTTTGTCGTGGGCAAGTATGATGGGGAATCCATACATTATGCTCGCAGGAAGTATTCCAGCCAATAGAACGGGGGTTTATATGGGGATTTTTAATATGTTTATCGTTATTCCTATGCTTCTAGAAACCTTCACTATTTCTTTATATTATAAATCTCTGCTTGGAGGCAATCCTCAGAATGCAATCCGTTTGGCGGGCTTCTTGCTTTGTTTAGCTGCGATTTCCGTCTTGTTCATTCCTTACAAAAAAGGGAAAGAAAAGGTCATTATTCCGGTGGGAGGTGGTCATTAAACATGTATGGTTTGTAGAGAAAAAGAGATAGATTGTCATAGTTGGTTTATTTTACTATTTTTGCGCATTCTTTTTAGTTAAAAAGACATGTATATTAACAGTAGAAACCAATGAATTACGAACTATCTCTAGTTCCAAACCGTACGTTAAAGCCTCGCCAAGCTGGACTTACGATGGTTATGGACAAAGGGTCTAGTGTCCGCGAGGTTGAGGACACCCTGTCTATTGCAGCAGATTATATCGATATTGTTAAATTAGGTTGGGCCACCTCTTTTGTGACACCCAATGTAGAAAATAAAATCAAAGTATATCAAGACGCTGGTATTCCTGTTTATTTTGGGGGTACTTTGTTTGAAGCCTTCGTGGTTCGTAACCAATTTGAAGACTACTTGCGCATTCTTGATAAGTTCAATCTCGAACACGCTGAAGTCTCTGACGGTTCTATTACCCTTCCGTCTGAAGAAAAATGTAAGTATATCCGTCGTTTGGCTGAAAGAGGCAAAGTTCTTTCTGAGGTAGGTTCAAAAGATGCTGAAAAGATTTTTGCGCCCTACAAATGGATTGAAATGATGCAAGCAGAACTAGATGCAGGTGCTTGGAAGGTCATCGGCGAAGCGCGAGAAGGTGGAAACATCGGTCTTTACAGAAGTAGTGGAGAAGTTCGCCAAGGGCTAGTGGATGAAATCATCAATGCCATTCCTGCGGAAAAAATCATTTGGGAAGCTCCGCAAAAATCGCAACAAGTCTATTTTGTCAAATTAGTAGGTACGAATGTCAATTTAGGCAATATCGCAATGAACGAGATTATTCCGTTAGAGACTATTCGTTTGGGTTTACGTGGAGATACTTTTGCGACATTTTTACCCGAGGACATCAAAAAGGAATACAAACTAGGAAAATATTACCAAGACGACCGTATTCGTCAAGACGACTAATTTTACATAAAAGAAAACATCTCCACTCATTTTTGCGTGTGAGATGTTTTCTTTTATAAATAATATCCCCCAAATTAATCATGGAAATTATTCATTTCTTATTGTCCTTTTTGAAGGATCCTCTCACTGTTTTGGAAGGCTTCTTAGCAGAATACGACACACTTACTTATGCCATTCTCTTTCTCATCATCTTCGTAGAAACGGGCTTCATTATCATGCCCCTTTTGCCTGGTGATTCACTCCTTTTTGCCGTTGGTCTTCTCGCCTCCACAACCGGAAAATTAGATATTGCTCTCGTTATTCCTTTGCTTGTTGTAGCTGCCTTGCTCGGAGATAACGTCAACTATTTCGTAGGCAAACGTTTCAGTAATTTTGTAAAATCCCGCGAAAAAATTCTCTTCTTAAAAAGAGACTATATCACCCAGACGGAAGCATTTTATGAAAAACATGGTGGAAAAGCAGTTATTTTAGCCCGTTTTATGCCAATTATTCGGACAATCGCCCCATTTGTAGCCGGTGCCGGAAGTATGAAATATCCAAGATATATCTTTAACTGTGTTGCTGGTGCGATTCTCTGGGTGACAAGTATCAGCCTTTTGGGTTATTTTTTAGGTAGCAACGAATGGGTGAAAGTCAACTTCGAGAAAGTCGTTCTTGGTATTGTATTTATCTCTATTGCACCCATGATTATTGGTATCATCAAAGCAAAATTCGTAAAATCAAACGCGTAACGTATGCGAACTTTCGGACTTATCGGCTTTCCCTTAACGCACTCCTTTTCAAAGAAATATTTCTCTGAAAAATTTACTGAATTAGGCATCGCCGACTCACATGCGTATGATTTGTTTGAATGTACAGATGCTTCTTATTTTCTGGAATTATTTCAAACAAACGCACATCTTGTTGGATTGAACGTTACCATCCCGCACAAATTAGCCGTTATTCCTTATTTGGATGAATTGGATACCTCAGCAGAGAAAGTAGGAGCTGTCAATGTTATTAAACGCCTTTCTTCAGGAAAGCTAAAAGGCTATAATTCAGATTATTACGGATTTAGGAAGTCACTTCTTGAGACGTTGAATGGTAGAGATACAAACCAACTCAAAGCTTTGGTTCTCGGATACGGTGGCGCTGCAAAAGCGGTAGTCGCAGCTTTGGAAAATATCGGAATTGAGTATAAAATCGTGTCGAGAAATCCAGATGAAAATCAAATTGCCTATCCAGAAACAGACAATCTTTTAGACTCGCATCAACTACTTATCAATTGCTCTCCGTTGGGAACCTATCCGAATACAGAGGCTAGTCCAGCAATTGATTACAATAAAATAACAGAACAACACCTTCTCATGGACTTGGTATATAACCCGCCTTTGACACAGTTTTTAGAGCGTGGGCAGTCTAAGGGAGCTACCATCCAAAATGGGTACCAAATGCTTGTTTATCAAGCTGAAAAAGCTTGGGAAATTTGGCAAGACAATCAATAAATAAATAATTAAATAAAACGGAATTATGAAATACAAGAAACACATTTTCATTTGCACAAACGATAAACCTGCACCCAAAAAAAGCTGTGGAAGTGAGCACGGAATGGCGCTAGTGAATGCATTCAAAGAGAAATTGACAGAAAGAAACTTACAAATAGAAATTCGGGCCCAACGCGCTGGCTGTTTGGATGTTTGTGGGTTTGGTCCAAGTTTAGTTGTATATCCAGAAGGTATTTTCTACGGAAAAGTCTCGTTGGAGGATGTAGAAGAAATTGTAGAAAGCCACTTAGTAAATGATATTCCCGTTGAGCGCCTGCGCCTATCTTTCAATAAATGAGAAAAACGTTTTCAAAAATCAAACATCTTTTTTTTGATTTAGACCATACACTTTGGGACTTCGAGGCAAATGCACGCATTTGTCTCGAAGAAATATACCACACACATCAACTTGCCGAATTGGGTGTACCAAATCATGAATTATTTGCCGATACGTTCTCCGAAGTAAACCAAACTTTTTGGTATTTACTTGATACAAAGCAAATTACACACGAAACCCTACGAAGAGAACGCTTTCGATCAACACTTTCAGACCTTGGTTTCAGTATTGAATACCCGCTAAGTGAAGCAATGAACGCCCAATTTCTAGAGTTACTACCTGAGCAAACAAGTTTGATGCCCCACGCCGTTGATACATTAGAAATGCTTTCTAGAAAGTATCAATTGCACATTATTTCCAACGGATATGAACACATTCAACGAAAAAAACTGGAGAAAAGCGGGTTGCTTCCCTACTTCAAAGCCATTGTCACGAACGATATAGCCAATGCACACAAACCCAGCCCCGCTATTTTTTCGTTCGCCTTACAAATGACAGGTTCCTCGCATCAACAATCTATGATGATTGGTGATAACTGGACAGCCGACATTCAAGGTGCTATCCAGTCCAATATTTTTGCTGTTCATTTTGACCCAATGCAAGAAAGTAAAGTGACAAGCGAATATGCCGTCATTAATTCATTACATCATTTACCATCACTTCTTGACTCGTAAACTATGCACTATTACGAAATTTCTCTTCAAGTATCGCCCGATTATTCTGAAATCTTGGTAGCCGAACTCGCTGAAATCGGGTACGACTCTTTCATTGAAACACCAGACGGCCTTGAGGCGTACATCACTGACGAACTTTTTGAGGAAATGGAAGTGAAACAACTGCTTGAAAAATATGCTGACGTAGGACAAATCACCTATTCTATCCAAAAAATCGAAAAGAAAAACTGGAACGAAGAATGGGAAAAAAGTTTCTCTCCGATTGAGGTAGATGAGAAAATCTATGTTCGTGCTACTTTTCATCCAAAAGCGCCCGCCCATTTTGCCCACGAAATCATCATTACCCCAAAAATGTCTTTCGGAACGGGGCATCACGAAACGACTTCACAAGTCCTTGCTCTTCAATTAGATATACCACACGAAAATAAAAAAGTACTCGATGTCGGTACTGGAACTGGCATTCTTGCCATTCTTGCTGCCAAACTAGGTGCAACAGAAATTCATTCTTTTGATATTGACGAATGGTCTGTAGAAAATACCAAAGAAAATATCGAGTTGAATGACACCCGCCAAATCACAGTGGAGTTAGGTACAATTCAAGACCAAACCGTAAAACCATACGATATTGTCTTGGCAAACATCAACCGAAACATATTATTGGCCGAAATCCCTGTTTATGTTCAGTTTATGGAACCCAACGCCTACCTGATTGTCAGTGGTTTTTATGTGCACGATGTCGAAGATATTACCAAAAAAGCAGCAGAAGTAGGCTTGAAAATTATCACGCAAACAAGTAAGAATAATTGGTCAGCCATCGTTTTTCAAAGGTAAAAGCACCATTCTGACAATTTGATTCAGACAAAACTGCTCAATTTTGTGCTTTTTATCCGTAAATTACGATATGAAGAACAATTTTATGAGACATAAAAAAAAACGTACTTTCTTTCTTTCTCTAGTACTGACAATTGTGATTAGCCTTTTCAACTTTACTGAAAAGGCTACTGCTCAGTCATTTAAACTAAAAAATACTCCCGAAACTTTTGTGGAGGAAATCAAAAACCTGACGACTTCACCCAAACAAGAACCCTCCCTTTTCTTCATTCAGTTTGATTCAACATGGAACCAATTGAGTAAAAAACACCAATCGGTTTTCCACCAAGCTGCTCTTCAAATGGGATTGAAAAACTATCCGCTGAACAGCGTTATCCAAGCAATGGAATTTGTTTTGTTGACACACAGCGACTCCACTTGGACGAATGCTTCCAAAGATGCTTTTTTTGAAGGATTGGGTAGATTAGTCGATAAATACGACAGCAAAGCAACACAAAAAGCCATTGATCATCTACTTCAATTCACCAAAACGAGATTACTTTTTCAGTCTAATTTTAATAAATTATACGCTACAAGTAAAACATTCACCCTCGAATTTGAGAAAAACCCAAAACGTTATTACACAACCCAAGAAAGCCAAACTGTTGATTTAGAGTCACTTGACTTACTTGACGACGGATGGGATACGCCAGAGAGTAACTGGAAAGGCAGAGAATCTCTTTCTAAAATTGACCTACGAAAAAAGAACATTGAAACACCACTTATATCCGGCTGGATTCTTCATTTCCCAGAAGCCAATCTTTCTTTTGTTTCCAAAACAGACTCCATCGTTGTCGAACAAACCACCTGTTCTTTCGTACCAACAACCTCTCAGGTCGTAGGACAAGCGGGTAAATTGCGTTGGACAAGTGCCGGTTTCCCTACTGCTGTTTCCTCTTGGAAAAGTGCCTATTTCTTTTTTGCCTACCAAACAAGATTAGTTGTTGAAGATACAGAACTGGTTTTTGAAGATGTACTCAAGAAACCAATTTTAGGCGTTTCAGAAGTTCGAATCATCGCACGAAACCCACAAACTGTGCCAAGTTATCCACGGTTTAAGTCTTATGATGGCAATGCAGATATTCAATTTATAGAAAATAATATTCGATACAAAGGAGGTATCTCACTCGTCGGCCCTCGCATTCGCTCCTCCTCGCTTTACGATGGGCTCACGGAAATTCAGCTCATCAAAGAAAATAAAACCGTTTTCAAGGTTAAATCAAAGGATTTTGAACTCACGGATAGCTTAATTACCTCTCCACAAGTTGCTTTTACGGGTTTTATAAAGACTGATTCTGTTTTCCATCCGGCTGTTCGGTTCCAATATCACCAACAAAACGAGCAAGTTCAGCTGAATGTACCCCAAAATAGTGGCTATCGAATTGCTCCTTTCGTTGATACTTTCCACAAAATGTACATCACATCAGATGCTGCCAAATGGGACATAAAAAAAGAGTCAATGAACTTCTATATCGTTTCTGGCAAAGATATAAAGCCAACTATTTTTGAATCTTTTGACTTTTATTCTCCCCAAAGAATCATCGATTTGAGTACCCTAGCTGGTTTTAATCCACTTCTTGTAGCTAATAATCTGGTCAGAAAGACAAGAAAAAACGAGTTTTCAATAGATGATTTAGCAAGTGCCATTGGTAAAAAACGGGAGCAGATCACGGGGGGGGTGTCTTTTGCAACGCATCAAGGACTTTTTCTCTATGATTTAGAAAAAGAAAACTATAAAATCACACCCAAAGGCATTCATTATCTTCTCTCCTATGCAGGCCAAAAAGATTACGACGACCTTATTATTCCATCTATTTATAACGGTTCAGATTCGACAGGTCACGGAATTATCGATTTCAAGTCAGCAGGTTTAACCATCAACGGCACCAAAGAATTTCGATTAAGTGACTCACTCGGTATCATCCTTTATCCCAAAAACCAAGCAATGGAAATTAAGAGAAGTGGAACCTATACTTTTGATGGACAGATAAGAGTCAAAAATTATTCCTTTTACGGGAAGAAATTCAAGATAGATTACGATCAATTTACGGTTGAACTCCAAGAAATTGATTCTATCATTTTTACTCCAAAAGAACTCTATAGACAAGCAAAGAAAGTATATGTCGGTGGAAATATCCGATATCCCTCGAGTGGAATTCTGTATCTCAACGACCCGAAAAATAAATCTGGAAAACTTTATTTACCCGAATATCCAAAACTAAGCATACCGCAAGGTACGACTGTTTATTTTGACACGAGAAGACCTCAAAATGCACGATTTAATCAAAATGTACGCTTTGAAATACCGCGAATTCAAGCAGACAGTATGCACGTGAAAGACTTAACTTGGATAGGGACTTTCCATTCAGATGGAATTTTCAAGCCTATTCAAGATACGTTGCGTGTCATGCCAGATCTCTCTATTGGATTTCGACACAATCCTCCACCAAATGGTCTTCCAATTTACGGCTCAAATTCTACTTTTGTATTTTATGAACCACTTCAACTAGATGCAAAAGGTCTCCATGCACAAGGCGAGCTTGTACATCTTTCTGGTAATTACATTTTAAACAATGCAGATTTTAAAGTGGATGGTTTGCAGTCCTCAGGTCGTACGGGAATTATCAAAGAGGCAAATCTTCAAAAAACCTATTTCCCAGAAGTTCTACTCAAAGAATTTACGCTTCAATGGAAACCCAAAACCGATTCACTACTCATTGCTACGAAAACAGATCTTGCTTTTTATCAGGGAAGTACGACATTTAGTGGTCAACTAATTGTAAGAAAGTCAGGGATGTTTGGACAGGGAAAGCTCACTAGAATTGACTCTGAGGCAAAATCACAAGAAATTAAATTTAATGAAAAAGGCTTTTTGGCGGATAAATCCCAGTTTCTCATCAAGAGTTCAACAAGTACAGATAAACCTGTTTTACTCGGCCATGCTGTCGATATAGATTTTGATGTATCCAAACAACTGGTTCAAATACAAGGGCAATCACAAAATAACTTTATTTCATCAGAGACGAGTTCCCGTCTTGAATTCCCCTATTCGGCATATCAAACGGATATAAAGAGAGCTGTTTGGAATATCAATGAGAAAAAAATCGCGCTAAATGGCCCAGTTGAGGAGACCTTTTTCATGGCAACAAATCCAAGAAAAGAGAATCTCTCATTTTCTGGAAATCAAGCCAATTACGATTTAACAAAAATGGAACTCGAAATTCGGGGTGTTCCATCTATTGTCACGGCGGATGTCCGTATAATTCCTGCTGATAACCAAGTAGTTATCAAAAAGGAAGCGGATATGGCAACATTGAAAAATGCAACAGTTTTAGCTGATACCCTGAACCAATATCATACATTAACAAAGGCAAATATTGATATTTTCTCGAAAAGTAAATTCACGGGTGATGCTTCTTATCAATTCATTAGCAGCAGTTTAGACACATTTAATATCAAG
This sequence comes from uncultured Cytophagales bacterium, assembly GCA_964399465.1. Classification (GTDB taxonomy): domain Bacteria; phylum Bacteroidota; class Bacteroidia; order Cytophagales; family Spirosomataceae; genus CAYNRA01. The sequence goes on along the minus strand of CAYNRA010000067.1, from coordinate 8,356 downwards.
ATGGGTAATTTTAGTCAGAAGGAATTACTTCTTTCGACGAATGGTCGCTCATCAGCATCTACGCCTACAGGTTATACCACCATTGCAAGTGCTACAGTTCGCGAACGAGATAGTCTTTATTTATCTCCCAAAATGTTGTACAGAGGTGATATTATCATGACAGCAAACCAGCAAAATTTAACATTTGATGGATTTGTGATACCACTTCTAAAAAAATATCCCAAACTTGGTCGCTATTGGATAAAATATGCGGGTAATCGATCAGAAACCGTCCGAATTAACGTAGATGAATCACTCCGAACTACAGAATCCAACCTTGTTGTCGGCTTACATTTTAAATCTGGAGCAAGTACCAATCTTCTTTATCCTACTTTTTTACAACCCAAAACAGTGGAAGATGACCATGATTTATTTACCGTACAAGGCATATTAAGTAGAAATGAACCAGAGCAAACCTACGATATAGAGACAAAGCAAGTGGATTTATTTCAAAATCGGGTTTATCAACTTCACGAAGAAAAAGGGGAAATTTCATTTGAAGGCCGAATTAATTTGCTCAGTGGTTTAGACAAACAATATGCGGAATCTGCTGCAAAAGGTGTGTATCAACTCGATTCATCGAGTCTGCAAATGAATGTTTTCACGAGTTTATTGTTTGCACTTCCACCAGCGGCATTTGATTATATGGCCAAAGACATCATTGCACATAACCTAGAGTTAGGTAGTACCGAAAGCGCCATTGTTCCGAGCGATTCTAGTTTTCTCACCCTTTTATCTCACCTGATTGGTGCAAAAAGTACGTCCGAATATGCCACTAAGTCGGCGCGGCAACATGTACCTTTATACAAGCATTTGGGGCGATTTGCACCAACAATTACCCTTAGTGACTTGACACTAAAATGGATGACAAAGAACAACTCGTTCATTAATCAAGGGCTTTTAGGTATTTCAAATATTGGTGAGAATGATATTAATGCCCAAGTTCCTGGCTATTTTGAAGTGATAAAGAATCCAGTTATTGGAGATGAGCTTTACTTATTCATCGAACTTGCGCCTGAGAAATGGTATTATCTTGGTTACAAAGACGGCGAGCCAGGTGTTGTTTCTTCCGATAATCAGTTCAATCAACTCATTAAGGCACGAGATAAAGGAAGTAAAAAAGGACAAGTGATACCGGTTGATATGTCAGAGGCACTGGTTTTCAGAAAGCGTTTTCAGCAAACCTATTTAGGGATTGCACCGAGTGTACCACAGAAAAAAGCACCCATTAAAAAGAAAGTTCCTATAGCGGAGAAGAAGGATGGATTTTAATTTAAAAAGCCGGCAGATAACTCTGCCGGCTTTTTAAATTTTACTTGTTTGATACAAATTAAGCTAGTTCAATTTCATCGCCTAGACCATTCAAGAAGTGAAACTCTGTGATGCCTATGGATGAATCTTTGGTAAGTTTAATCCATGTTTTATACTTAAAGAACCACTTCATTTGCCGTGTAAATAACCCTTCTCTATAATATGCATACAAGAATGGGTGCAAGATGATGCTTATTCCGCGTTCATTTTGCTTAGTTACAATATAGTCAAGATTATTTTCAATCAAGTCAGTGATGGCAATACTCGCCTGAATAGTCCCTGTACCGCCACAAGTTGGGCAAGTTTCACGGGTTGAAATATTTGTTTCTGGGCGAACGCGTTGGCGTGTAATTTGTGAAAGCCCGAATTTGGAAATAGGGAGAATCGTATATTTTGAACGGTCTCCGCGCATTTCCTCTTTGAGAACGTCATGAATAACCCGTTTATGTTCCGGTTTTTTCATGTCGATAAAGTCAATGACAACAATTCCACCCATATCTCGTAGCCTTAGCTGTCGAGCAATTTCTTTGGCGGCTTCGCTATTGACATTGAGCGCTGTAGTTTCTTGATCATCCTCTTGCGTTGACTTATTGCCGCTGTTCACATCAATAACATGAAGTGCCTCGGTGTGTTCTATGATAAGATACCCACCGCCTGGAAGACTAACGGAACGTCCGAAGAGCGATTTGATTTGCTTTTCAATACCATAATGCTCAAAGAGCTTTGTTTTGGTACCATGAAGTTTGAGAATTTTTTCTCTAGTGGGTGCTATCTTGAGGAGATAGTTGCGGATATTTTCGTAGGAATCTTTGTCGTCAACAACAACATTATCAAAGTCATCGTTGAGCATATCTCGAAGAATTGACGCGGCACGATCCATTTCTGTCACGATACGATCTCTAGGTTTAGCTTTTTTAAGCATTTCCATACCTAGTTCCCATTTCTCGACACAGCTTTCTAAATCTCTTTGCAACTCCTCAACTTCTCTGTTTTCAGCTACGGTACGAACGATTACACCAAAATTTTGGGGCTTAACAGACGACAGAAGCTTGTGTAAACGTTGCCGTTCTTGTTTGCTCGTAATTTTCTTCGAAATATTTACGGCATTGCTGAACGGAACAAGTACCACATAACGACCTGCGATTGAAATATCACACGAAAGCCGTGGTCCTTTGGAAGAGATGGGCTCTTTCACTACCTGAACTAAAATAGGCTGGTTCTTAGACAGAACGTCTGTGATTTTTCCTAATTTATCAATTTGAGGTAGATTCTGGAATCCTTTGAGGCGGAGATTAATGGAACGTTTTGCAATTACGTCCTTTGTAAAACTGTTTAATGAATTGATATTGGGACTTAAATCGTGGTAATGAAGAAAGGCGTCTTTCTCATACCCAATATCTATGAAGGCGGCGTTCAACCCTGAGACTACTTTTTTGACAGTTCCGAGATAAATATCCCCCACCTGAAACTGGTGCTCAGTTTCATCGAAATGGTATTCAACTAGTCGTTTATCTTGCAATAAAGCGATGCGATCCCCTTTCTGTGTGGTGCTGATAAATAATTCGTTGCTCAAATGTGAGTCAGAATTGAGAAGGTGAATAATTAATTTACTTTTTGACTGAAACAAAAATTAGGCGTGCTAACAAACGATTTGAAAAGCACACCTAATTTTGCGTATTTCATTTTGAAGGCAAGGAACGGCGAAGCGATTCCGACGTCTAGAAGCGGATTATTTCTTCTTGTGACGGTTCTTTCTAAGACGTTTTTTCCTTTTGTGCGTGGACATTTTATGTCCTTTTCTTTTCTTTCCGCAAGGCATAGCTGTAAGAAAATCCCTCTCCCTAGGGGGGAAATAATTAAGTGTTAAACAAAAGAATTATATAAAACTCCCCTTTAGGGAACGGGGAAATTTTTTTCTAGATTGCAAAGATAGCAATTACTTGAGACTTTGCAAAGTATTTAAAACCTCATCACGAAGTGTTTTTTCCAAATCTTTGTGAGCAAGCAACTCCTCTAATAATACCTTTGCTTGTGCTTTTTCCTTCAGTTCTATCAAACTATACGCCAATCCAACTTGTGCATTGTGGTTGTTTGGATTAATTCGTAAAACTGCCCGAAAACGATCTGCTGCTTTGTCAAATTGGTTCGATTGCATCGAAAGTACACCAAGATTCATCAACGCTGGCTCAAAATTAGGCTCAATTTCTAAGACCTGACGCAATGTTGTGATGGCTTGCATCGGTGAGTCCGAAACCACATAGGTCATCGCTAGATTTGTTTTAGCTTGCAAAGCTGTGGGCTTCAATGCCAATACTTTCCCGTAACAAAACTGTACTTTTTTCGCCAACGAGGCTATATTCTCATTTTTTAATGCAAGACCAAACGCTTGGAAATACGTATCACCCGCCAACTCCCAGTCACCCACTTGGTTCGTAGTAGCAGCTATTTGCTCAAAATAATAGGCAGCACTATCAAAAGCCATCCCTTGCAAATAAACCTGACCAATGGTGCGAAGTGTTTCACTTTGTTTTGCCCCTTTGGCATTTTTCAATTCTCCTTGCAACACAGCCAATTGGCTTCTTTGTTCCTTGGTTAATTGTGCCATTGTATGCGTTTCTCCATCGCCCTCAGTAGTAGCACTTTCCTCTGTTGAAGAGGGAGATTCCGTTGTTTTCTTCGCTTCGTCTTTTACAACAAATTTGGGCCGTGTATATAAAAAGGCTGTTAAGGCAATGCCGATAACTCCAAGAAGAGCAGCTTGTTTCTTCATTCTTATTTCGCTTAAATAAATTACTTTCTTTGAACAGACATCTTATCAACAAGACTTTTGTACAGAAAGTGCCTTAGCTAAAACAACAATGGCCGCCCGAAAGCAGCCATCGTATCCATTATTTCACATTCGATTTGATTTGCTCCGAAAACTCTTTCGCTGGCTTGAAGCTTGGAACGTAATGCTCCGGAACTGTTACCGTTGTCTTCTGAGAAATGTTACGGGCTTTCTTTGCCGCCCTTTTCTTGTTTACAAAACTTCCGAAACCTCTTACATAAAGAGCATCTCCCGAAGCCAATGTGTCTTTAACTGTTGTGAAGAATGTTTCCAAGGTCGCTGAAACATGTCCTTTGTCAATACCTGTTTTTTCAGCAATAATTGCGATAGCTTCTGCCTTTGTCACTCTATTTTTATGTTTTAATTGATAAGAAAACTACGCCTATATACAGGCAACTCCTCCAAAAGGCTTTAATTTTGGGATTGCAAAGATACATCCACTCTACCCTACTTTACAAGTACACTCCTAATTATTTTTTTATAACAAATTAATAATTAGCTAGTTACACATCAATATACATATTTTATGTTAACTTTTACAGATTCTCACTACTTTTTTTTTCAAAAATCTCTTCTTACTTGGTACAACCAAAATAAACGAGACCTCCCTTGGCGCACAACGCAAAACCCCTACTTTATTTGGCTATCTGAAGACTTCCTTATTATCAACGATTTATAGAAGAGTTCCCAACCATTCAAGCATTAGCAGAAGCAGAAACGGAGCAAGTATTACGTGTCTGGCAAGGATTGGGCTATTACTCCAGAGCGCGAAATATGCACCAAACTGCCCGTATCATCTGGCATGAACATCACGGACAATTTCCACCAACCTACGCGCAACTTCTCACACTCAAAGGAATTGGACCTTATACTGCCGCAGCTATCGCTGCCTTTGCATTTCATGAGCCCGTCGCCGCCGTTGATGGCAATGTTTTTCGGGTTTTGGCACGTATTTTTGGCATTGATACCGACATTCAATCTACGCGCGCTAGAAAAGAATTTACAGAAATAGCAAACCTACTCTTGCCCGAAAGTCATGCCGCAGACTTTAACCAAGCCATGATGGAATTTGGTGCAACACAGTGCGTACCACAGAATCCTGTCTGCCTATTTTGCCCTGCACAATCCATTTGTTTTGCTTTTCAAAACCAAGCACAAGCGAATTTTCCTGTCAAAGAAAAGAAAACAAAAGTACGTCCCCGTTATTTTCACTACTGGATTATTCAATCTCCAGCAAAAAAAATCATCCTGAAAAAAAGAGCGGAAAAGGACATTTGGCAAGATTTGTACGAATTTCCACTCGTTGAATTGAAAGAGTTTTCAGAGGAACCACACTTCCCGGATTGGATACAACCTGATACGACTGTACAAAAAGGATTAACCGTAACGCACCTTCTTTCACATCAAAAACTATTTATCACTTTTTGGCACATCCAAACTCCTGACGAAAACCCCGCGCACGATTGGTACACAGAAACCGAGATTGAAGCACTCCCCAAACCCATTGTCATTGAGCAAGCTTGGAAGCAGTACCTCCGGAGCTTCTAGAAAATCAGCAACGTGTTTTGGCAAAATAAAATAAATTTCTATATTTGATTTGTCTTAGTTTTTCACATTTCATTTTTAAAATTAACACATTTTATGGCCAGTTTAAACAAAGTTATTCTCATCGGAAATTTAGGTTCGGATCCAGAAATCCGCTCGCTTCCTAGTGGTGCAAAAGTTGCTAGTTTTTCTATCGCAACTTCTGAATCTTACACAGATAAAGCAACAGGAGCAAAACAAACCATTACAGAATGGCATCGCCTTGAATTATGGGATGGACTCGCAGGCATCGCGGAGAAATACATCAAAAAAGGAGATTCTATCTATGTCGAAGGACGAATTCGTACAGATAAATGGACGGATAACAACAACGTCGAAAAAACAACGACGAAAATCCGTGTTACTGAATTAAAGATGTTAGGCGGTGGCAGACAACCCGGAGCAGAATCCTCTACGCCCAGAGCAGTCCATGAAATGAGTGACCACTCTGCCCCTGATATGAGCGACGATTTACCGTTTTAATCGTATGCAACCAACAAAAAACCTCGACAAGTCGAGGTTTTTTGTTGATTCAATCCTGATAAATGTCTTTTACAGACAACTCAACTTTTCATCAAATCTTCAATTTCATGTATTTGTTTTGGAATATATTCTCCCAAAACAACGGCTTTATCTGACTCGATCACCACATTGTCTTCGATACGAATCCCGCCAAAATCTAAATACGTTTCGAGTGCAGCATAATCAATACTATCCACAAAACGTTTGTCTTCTTTCCACTTCTGAATCAACTCAGGAATAAAATAAATACCTGGTTCTACAGTTAATACATTGCCGATTTCAAGCTTTTTGGCTAACCGAAGCGACTTTAATCCAAGCTGAGTACTTCGCTGAATATCAGGCGTATAGCCAACATATTGTTCTCCAAGATCTTCCATATCATGCACATCCAGTCCGATCATGTGACCCAGCCCGTGTGGCATAAACAGACCTCCTAGCCCTTCTTGTACCAGCGTTTCAATATCGCCGCGAACCAAGCCCAAATTCGTCAAACCTTGCAATAAAATTCGGTTGGCTTCCAGGTGCATATCTTTGTAAAATACACCTGCGCGGAGTTGCTCAATAACACGCATTTCCATTTGCAGTACAATCTCGTACATTTCTTTTTGCTTGGTTGTAAAAACACCATCCACAGGCATCGTTCGGGTAATATCACCGGCATATCCCATTTGATTTTCAGCCCCAGAGTCATTGAGCGCCAACCGACCTGACGGCATCACATTTCCGTGAGCGTGGTTGTGTAGCGTCTGTCCATTGATCGAAAAAATAGCAGGATACGCCAATTCCGCTTGGTTTTCAGCAGCAACCGAGAGCAATTGCGCGACCATTTCGTACTCAAATTTACCTGGACGAATCGCGCGCATGACCGCCTGATGCATCTTTCCAGAAATAGTCACGGCATCCGCCATTTGTTCCAATTCTTCTTTTGTTTTAACAGATCGCAAAGCAACAACGGCTTGTATCAAACCTACAGATGCGCCTTCTTTTACTTGCTTCGGATGAATTTGCAGTAATTCACTTATTTCTAACAAGTTATCGTATCTATACGGAGGCAAATAATGAACGGATTGGCTGGCACGTATATCTTTTTCAAAGGCAGAAAGCGGCTTCACGCGGTCGATTCCAACTTTCTCAGCCAAGGTGGCAAGGCTTGGTTGAGGCCCCATCCAGATAATATCATCTAGGGTAAAATCATTCCCGTAAAGGGTTGTTTCGCCTGTTTCAAAATCAATGGAAGCGCGTAGATGAGGTAAGTTAATGCCAAAAAAGTACAAGAAATGACTGTCTTGCCGGTACCGATAGGTATTGTCGGTATAGTTCATGGGCGCTTCTTGGTTTCCCCAAAAGAAGCCGCAGCCCGTCAATCCTTGTTCACAAATTAATTGACGTCTTTGCTTGTAGGTTTCAGCCGAAAAAAGTTTCATAATGTCGTTGCTTAGTGTATAAAACAAAAATAGTGGATACACATCAAACATGTATATCCACTTAAAAAAAAGGAGGATGTGGCGTTTATTTTACACCGTATTCCAATTTCATCGTAATATTTGCGGTTTTTCGTTTGGCACTTGTATTGAATGCGCCTCCCCACGAATATTCTTCCGAAGAATTTTGGGCGACAATCTGGAAAATTCCCATTTGGGCTTTTTTCAAACTTCCTAAGCCCGCCCCCGCTTCTTCTGCAATGGTTTTAGCCCGATTTTGGGCATCTTTTGTGGCTTGAGCGACCATTTCAACTTTGAGTTCAGCCAATTTTGTATAATAATATTCTGGCATATTTGAGTAAAACTCGACACCCAGATTAATCATTTCACTGACTTGGCGGGAAATTTCTTCGATTTTATTAACCTCTTTTGATTCAATTTGAACGGTTTGCGTCAGAGTATAACCTGTAAAAACGGTCGTTGTTCTTTGCGTGTTGGGGTCAAAGTCAGACGAAAAATCACGGTTAATTTGAACCGCACTGAAGACCAAGTCGGTTGCTTTGATTCCTTTTTTGACGAGATAATCTGTCACGACGGCTCTGTCTTTGTCTAGGGAGGCATACGCTTCTTTCAAATCGTAGCTTTTTTTACT
>CAYNRA010000066.1:0-17276 GCA_964399465.1 uncultured Cytophagales bacterium | reverse complement strand
AGGAGTTCTCAACAGAAACTTTACCCTATTGGGCGACCCTAGTGCCCGGCTCCCGTTGCCTTCCCAAAGCATTCAATTTGCGTCCAAACACGGGGAGATCCTCCGATTACAGATAGGCACACCCGTAAAGATTTCTGGAAAAACAGCGCAACAAAAAGATGGAAAAGTACAAATAGAAATACGGACATCGCCCAAAACAGCGCAAACATTGGGAAATAGAACACCTATTTTTGCTTTTAAAGAACAAGGAAAACTCATCTTCAAAGCAGAATGGCACATACGAAATGGCTATTTCGACGGATTTATTACGATTCCTAGTCTATCTGAGTTAGGCGTCACGGGAGAACTGACGGCTTTTGCTGTGTTTCCTGATGGACAGCAAGAAGAAATCGGACAAATTGCGTGTCTATTTGAACAAGTTGCAGAGCAAAAAGAAGACAAAATACCTCCACAAATTTCACTGATACGCCTAAGTTCACACCAGTTTCAGGTTCGTTTTCAGGATAACAGTGGTATTTACCTGAGTTCTTCTTTCAGTGATACTTTGCAGCCCATGTATGCGATGAATGGAGGAAAATGGCAACGAATGAGTCAAAATTGGCAAGCAGATTCGTTGGGGAAATCGGTTTCGCAAAAGCTTATTATCTCGGAAAACACTGCTGAAATAATGAACCTTGCATTTGTGGTACATGATTTGCATACGAATCAGACGAAAGAGACGTTTTCTTTGGAGGATATATCAGAAGAATCCAGTATTCGAGTACACGTATTTCCGAACCCAATACAACAATTTGTGACATTTGAAATTGAATGGGAAGCAAACAGTACAGATGCGGATGTTTCCCTTGATTTTTTTGATTTGACAGGCAAACGTGTATTTCAAAGTGTAGAAAGTTGTTATATTTGTGACCATAAATTTAATTGGTCATTACAAAATTCCATTTTTGAACAGCTGGTTGGCGTTTATATCTACCGAGTTTCTATCAGGAATCGATTAACAAATCACATTTCAGCAACTTCTGGGCGAGTCATATTCAGTAAATAAAGAACCAATAATAAATTCTCTGACTAGTAATTAGTCCATTATACATCTATGAAAAACGTATATAAGCTCCTCTTTTCGGTACTTTTCACAACGGTTTTGCTCCCAAGTTATGCGCAGAGCATCACCAACAGATACCGTGTAGAGTCATCGGCTGTCCCTTTTCTTTTAATCTCTCCTGATTCCCGCGCAGCAGCTATGGGAGATGCAGGGGTTGCTTCTAGCCCAGATGCCAATGCTATTTTTTGGAATACTTCCAAATTGGCTTTTGTAGAAACAAATGCGGGGGCAAGTATATCATACGCCCCTTGGCTTCGTGACTTGGTTGGAGACATGGGTTTACTCAACGGCTCTTACTATAAAAAAATTGGAAAAACACAGGCACTCACAGCTGGCTTGACCTATTTCAATCAAGGACAAATTGAATTTACTAACCAGCAAGGAAACTCCATTGGTAATTTCCAATCACGGGAGTTTGTCGTAACGGGTGGATATACGCGTAGATTAAGCCAGAGTTTTTCGATGGGAATTAACCTGAAATACATCAATTCCAACCTTATCGGAGATTTGTTGGTCAATAACCAAGCGAGCAAACCTGGTACAACGGTAGCCGGCGACATTAGCTTTTTCTACAAAAAGAGCCTTCCTACCTCCAAGAAAAAAGAAAGTGGCACTGATTATGCCTTCGGACTTGTGATTCAGAACATCGGTGGAAAAGTAAATTACGGACGTGAATTTGACTATTACCTACCCGCTAATTTAAAGTTCGGAACAGGTATTACTTTCCGGATGGATCCTAAAAACACATTCAATATCTTACTTGATGCCAATAAACCGTTGGTTCCGACTCCACAGCTGGATGGAACGATTCCACAAGTATCGGCGATGCAGGCGATTTTTACTTCGTTCAATGATGCCCCAGAGCAATACGGTGAGTTGGCGGAGTTCAGAGGTTCGTTTGGTGCGGAGTATGTCTATGACAATTTGCTTGCTTTGCGGACAGGATTTTTCTACGAAAATAAATACAGGGGAGGACGCCAATATGCAACGGCAGGTATTGGGTTAAAACTAAAAGAAGACTACGGCTTAGATTTGGCGTATTTGGTACCTGTTAATTCCGGAAACCCATTGGCAAATACATGGAGAATGAGCTTAATTCTTCATTTGAATGGTTCGAGAAAAGCGGCAAAGTCACCAAGTGCCCCAGAGCCGATAGATACAGAAGGAGAAGTAATTATTGAAAACCAAGGGAGCAGGTAAGTAACCTAATCTTTACGAAGAAAGCCCTTTCGAAGCATTTCGAAAGGGCTTTCTTCGTATATCTCATCTTCAATTATCTCGAATAATTGGGTGCTTCCCGCATAATCTGAATGTCGTGCGGATGACTTTCCTTCATACCCGATGACGTAATCTTAACAAATTTTGCCTTTTGTAAATCTTCAATAGTCGCCGCTCCACAATACCCCATACCGGCTTTCAAACCACCTGTCATTTGATAAAGAATTTCGGCAGCTTTGCCTTTGAACGCCACGCGACCTACAATCCCCTCGGGTACTAGTTTCTTCACGTCGTCTTCTGCATCTTGGAAATAACGATCTTTCGAGCCGCCTTCCATGGCTTCTACCGAACCCATTCCACGGTATGTTTTAAACTTCCGTCCTTCGTAGATAACCATTTCTCCCGGTGCTTCTTCTGTACCTGCCAAAAGAGAACCCACCATGACTGTACTTGCTCCACCTGCCAACGCCTTGACAATGTCGCCAGAGAAACGAATCCCCCCATCGGCAATAACTGGAACGCCTGAGCCGGCAATCGCTTGGGCAGATAGGTAAACTGCCGAAAGCTGCGGCATTCCGATACCTGCAATGATACGCGTCGTACAGATACTTCCTGGCCCTACGCCCACTTTGATAGCATCAGCGCCTGCCTCAACCAATGCCTTTGCAGCTTCGCCTGTTGCGATATTACCAACAATGACATCGAGTTTAGGGAATGCCTTCTTGATAGACTTGAGGGTGTCAATCACTCCTTTTGAATGCCCGTGTGCGGTATCAATACTCACAACATCTACGCCCGCCTTTACCAAAGCCTTGATTCTATCCTCAATATCTGGCGTAACGCCCACCGCTGCTCCTACCAATAGCCGGCCGTGTGCGTCTTTTGCAGCATTGGGGCGGTTTCTTTTCTTCAAAATATCCTTATAGGTAATTAAACCTACTAGATGATTCTCTTTGTCGATGATAGGAAGTTTTTCAATCTTATAATCTTTCAGAATATTTTCTGCTTCATCGAGTCCGATACCCACTTCGCCTGTGATGACGTTTTCTTTGGTCAATATTTCTTCGATGGGTTTATTGAAATCTTTCTGGAAACGAAGGTCACGGTTGGTGACAATTCCGTACAATTTTCCGTCTTCGGTAACAACTGGAATCCCACCCACTTTAAATTCGGACATGAGACGGAGAGCATCGCCAACGAGTGCCTCACGCGGTAAAGTAATCGGGTCTATGATCATTCCAGACTCCGAGCGTTTTACTTTGCGAACTTGGTCAGCTTGAGCTTCAATCGACATATTTTTATGAATCATGCCAATGCCGCCTTCTTGTGCTACGGCAACAGCCATTTCCCATTCTGTCACGGTATCCATGGCAGCAGAAATAAGCGGGATGTTCAAAGAAATGTTACGAGTAAGCTTCGTTTTTGTGGATGTATCTCGTGGTAAAACCTCCGAATAAGCAGGAACGAGGAGAACGTCGTCGTAGGTGAGTGCTTCGTAAAGAAGCTTAGATGAGTCTAACATAAGGCAAATAATTTCGATTTATTATTTGCCACGCAAAGCTACGGTTTTTTATTGAATCTTGCACTATTCGCTTCAAAATAAACCGATTCTAGCCCAATTATCTTGAAAAAAGTCTAGGTATTCCTGAGATTACCTCATTCTACCTAGACTTCTGTCTTTTGTATCTTGTTTGTATTAAGGACGGCCACCCGGCGCTGCTCCACCTTGAGACGCCGCATTGTCTCCTCCTTGTTTTAAGTCATCGTTCGAAACAGATTTTGTTTTCTTCCGTCCAAAACTCATGCCATCCACACCCATTTTTCCGAGTTTATAGCTGAACGTCAAGCGAACACCTTGGTTCAATAAATTCATTTCCATGTTTTGGGTAAACGTAGGCGACAACAATTGCGTCCGAATCCGAATCCCGTTTGTCAAGAAGTTATCACCTGCCAAACCAATGCTTCCTTTTTTGTTTTTAAACTCTTTGCGAACGCCCATCGAATAAAAACCAAATCCTCCTTGGCGGCCTTGTAGCTGTACCTGTGAACCACGCAAGAAACTGAAACCCTGTACTTGCCAACCATCTTTTAGCGTAATCATCGTCATCAATCGCCCGTTGATATTCCAACCTTGGTTGCTTACCGCTTGGGATAAACCGTCGATACCCGTAGTCTGGCCTTCCAAGAAATTATAGAATGCCTCGATGCCTCCGTTTACAGTCCATTTCGGTGTAATACTTACATTCCCGAAGAAATTCACCCCAGCCGCTTGTTCCCGACCAATGTTCTGGAAAGTTGTCAAAACAGCCCCTTTTACACTATCCAACGGAATACGCACCTGCGAAATGGCGTTGTTTGTCTGGCGACCAAATACAGACACATTCAAATATACTTTTTTGATAGATGCACTGACACCCAGCTCTACGTTATCTGTGAGTTCAGGAGCTAGGAAAGGATTACCAACAGAAATACTTTGCGGGTTGGCAGCATTTACGTTGGGGTTCAATTGCTGAATCCCCGGACGTTGGATTCTTCTGTTATAACCTGTTTTTACGGTATATTTTCCGCCGTATGTTTTGGAAATATTCACACTCGGAACAAGATTACCATAATCCGGAATATCTACTTCGTTTGTGCCATTCACAATGGCTGAAATACCGGTGTATTCGTACCGTGAACCCAATTTGAACGTATATTTATTGCGAGTAGAAATCGTATATGCCAAATACGCAGCTGCTACATTTTGACCGTAATCCAGTGAACCTGACGGGCGCGAAGGGTCAAAAACAAAGTTGGTACTGCTTCCTTGCGCTAATTGATAATTGAAATCACTATTTACCCAACGGAAAATACCTTTTGCACCAAATTCAAGTACTTGATTTTTCTGGATGGGCGTCGTATAATCCGTCTGGATTGTAAATTCTTGGTTGGTATTGAAGTTGTTGTTCTGTTGGGTATTCAATGTCTCACCACCTGCATTCAATAGGCCTGATGTAAAGTTATTTGTCAAGCCCGTACGGCTGTATAAGCTAGAAATAGACCATTCTTGTTGTGGTTTATACACCTTGATATAGTCAAGGTTAAAGTCCCAGTTACCAGATAAATCCTTGGTATTCACGACCCGATTAATGTCTGCCAATGGGTTTTCATTCAAGAAAGACTGAATATTTAATTCTTGCGAACGAACGAAATTACGTGTTCCATACCGTGCTCCAGCCGAAATCGACTCGTTTTTCGAGATGTCGTAGTCCCAACCGAGTGAGTACCGCCCAAAAACGCCTTGGTCTCTTGCTGTTGCCTCTTGTTTTGTCCGGACAGTTGCCGTCGGTTGAATCGTCGTTTGTTCCATTAATAACTCTGAACCATTGTAAAAAGCACGACCAAAACCATTCAGGTTGAAGCCCATTTTCCCTTGGCGGTATGAGCCAAAAAGACCCAAGTTAGACCCTCTATTGCCTCCGCCCGTATCGATATTTAATGTTGCTCCTTCGATATTATTTTTCTTTGTTATGATATTGATGATACCACCTGCGCCCTCCGCGTCGTATTTGGCAGAAGGTGACGTAATTACCTCCACCGTTTTGATTTGATCTGCCGGAATTTGCTTGAGCGCATCCGCCACGCTAGACGCCATGATGGTAGAAGGCTTGTTGTTAATCAATACGCGAATATTACTGTTGCCCCGTAGCGAGACATTGCCATCAAAATCAACAGATAAAAGCGGTACTTTCCGAAGGACATCCGCGGCATCGCCACCTTTGGACGATAAATCTTTTTCTGCATTATACACCAAACGATCTACTTTTTCTTCAATCATGGATTTTTGCGCAGTGACTGTCACCTCACCAAGCTGTTTGGTTTGGCTAGAAAGAAGAATATTTTTTAAGTTGATTGTTTTATCTTCCATTTTAGGAAGCGTCACGTAGGTATCTTCGTATCCGATGAAAGAAACGCGAAGAACGAAGAAACCAGTCGGTAAATCTTTCAGCGTAAATTGTCCTTTTTCATCTGAGATAGTCCCATCAATTGGTTTTTTTGTGTCATTTTTCTGGAAAATCGCTACAGTGGCAAACTCAACAGGAGCGTTTGTCAGACTGTCAATGACTTGCCCAGTGATTTTCCCAAACCCTTTGGTCGGTGCAGCCGGGGCAGCGGAGGGAAATTGAGCGGATGCTTCGAAACCGAAAAGTGTCGAGCTTGCGAAAGCTGCCGCCAGAATAAACTTTTTCATAAATGATAACTTAAATAAATGCTTTTATTTTCGAGTACAAAGTAAACATAGCACGTCCACAACACATCTTTGAAATAGATATCACCTATGATATCGAGGATAAAAGGATGTTTTTCAATAGATATTGGGATGTATTGCCCTTGACCGACTTTTTTTAATTTCGCATCGCCTTGATTTCCTTTTTCGTCGGTTCAATCATGACTTGAAAAGAATTTAACCGTACATTCACATTTCACCTAGTTATACACGCATGTTATTTTCTCTTCGCTCAAAACATTTTGTTGAAATCATTCCTAGGATTCTTTTTCATAGTATTTTTTGGTTCATTTATTTGATTCTCCCGCATATTAATGCCTACGTGGATCATGACATCAAGCGAATGATGTACCTACGAGAAACATTTTGGGTACCACTTTCTGCGATTCCTTTTTTTTACTTCAATACAGAAGTCCTCGCCACGTATTTTCTTCGACGCAAACGTATTCCTGCATACATCGGGAGTTTAATCGGCCTTATTTTCTTGTTTATGCTCGTACAATGGAAAATAAAAGCATTGGTTATTGATCAACATCCTGTCCGATTGTTTGATTTTCGGACAGTCGTGCCTGTTTTATTTATTATCTCTATGTCTTCGATTTACAGTTTATTGATTTATCTTCAGACACAGAATAAAGAATATACAGACTTAAAAGAAGAGAAATTAGTCTCTGAACTTCAGTTTTTACGCTCACAAATCAGTCCACATTTTATCTTTAATGTATTGAATGGACTTGTTTACCTTATCCGGACAGATGCCAAAAGTGCTGAAAACATGACTATTAAACTATCTAAACTGATACGGTACATGCTCTATGAGTCAGATAATCACCAAGTCCCTCTGACCAAGGAAATTGATTATTTGCGTAATTACATCGAACTTCAAGAAGTACGTTTTGGGGAAGATGTTGCCATTTCATTTGAAGTAAACGGTCATTTTTCACACGAATCCATTGAACCCATGTTACTTATTCCGTTTGTAGAAAATGCGTTTAAGCACGGAGTAGGCTTGCTGAACGATCCAATTATTCGGGTAGAACTACAGAGTGAAGCCGACCAAATTGTGTTTCGTGTTACCAATAAAATTGCGCCTGAAACCGCTGAACACAAAGACCAACAATCCGGAATTGGGTTAAAAAATGTAAAAAGACGTCTCGAATTACTCTATCCGAATGCACATACCTTGGAAGTAACCCAAGATAATCAGTACTTTTATGTGACCCTTCACCTTACATCTAAAAATAAATAAATGGAAGCGCTACGTTGTATTGCCGTTGATGACGAAAGTCTGGCACGTAAATTAGTTGAAGAAAATATTCGACAAATTCCTTTCCTAGAGCTTGTTGCAACGTGTAAAAATCCATTTGAGGCAATGGAAGTTTTGGAAAAAGAAAAAATTGATTTGATTTTCCTTGATATCCAGATGCCCGGTATGTTGGGAACGAAATTTCTGGAGAGCCTTACCAATAAGCCAATGGTTATTTTTGTGACAGCTTATGACCACTATGCTGTGGAAAGTTACGATTTGGAGGTCATTGATTATGTGATGAAGCCCGTCAGTTTAGAGCGATTTATCAAAGCGTCTTACAAGGCGCTTGATACGTTCCGAAAAAGACAAAAATTGGCAGACAGGGGCGTTCTTTCTACACCGGCATCTGCCTCTATCATTGACCAAACCACAGCAGACTATTTTTTTGTCAATGTTGAATATTCATTGGTTAAAATAAATTTTTCGGATATTACCCATTTGGAAGGGTTGAAAGATTATATCAAAATTCATGTAGCCAATAGTACCCGACCGATATTAACCAAAGCAACGCTAAAAAGCATGGAAGAACGGCTTCCGGCAAGTAAGTTTAAGCGGGTACAAAAATCTTTTATCGTTCATTTGGACAAAATCGAATCCATCCGAAATCACCGTATTTCCATTGGCAAATTTGAAATTCCAGTAAGTGAGTCGTATATGGAAGAATTGCTACAAGCTATTCATTATTCTAAAGGTGGAAATTGAAAGAGGTTGATGACGAGTACTCAAACGCGCGAATTAATCAAAAAAACCAACGTAACTAATCAAAACACATATCCTAGTCCGTACTGAACACCAAACATACGTGGTCGGAATGTTGCACTTGATGAATAATCAAGACCCGAAGACAAAGATTCTTGTACTTGTGCTCCTACAGAAACTTGCCAGTTTTTCTGAAAAGTTCGTGCAATTTTTGCTCCTGCTATACCACTCCAAGTTACTGGACGAAATTGCGAGTTGGAAGGTTGATAGACTTTTTCTATTGATTCTCCTTCTAATTGGCGTCCATAGTTCCTAAAGAAATCAGTTGAAATTCCTGTGTATAAAACGGCTTGCCATTGTGCCGCAAAGGGGATCATATATCCAACCTGAAGTGGAATAGCAATATATTGAAAGTTTACATCCGTCTGTTCTGTTGCTGCTAAAACAGTAGATAATGCATTCCGATTCTCATTGTTATCAGCTAAATAAGAAGTTTCAAAAAAGGGCTGTATATCCCCCGTGGCTTCGTCAAAAGTAAAGACATTCCCTGAGGAAGAAGTACTTCCATTCATCCAACGAACGCCTGTTTCTATCTGCCAACGAGGTGCTATCCTCTTTCCGACTGTTCCTGCCCACTGACTAGCAACACCCATTCTGAATGTTTGTGAAGGACGACTCAATAAAGATTCGTATCTATTTTTGTCCGTAAGCCCGTTAGGTGTTTCTGCCACCGTTATCCCCCCTCCAACATTCATATTCATCTTATTATCAGCAAGAGTATTTAAAATTGCTGTTGAAGCTACTGTAGGAAAGTCAGCCAATTCCATCTGTGGATTAAATGGAGAAATACCTCCACCAACTTGTATCCATGCTTTTTGCGTAAGGATAGGCTTTTCCTCCTTTTTTTCTTCCAATTCAACAGAAGGTACAGCTAAAAATCGGCGTCTATTTTGTAAAAAACGACTCCCATAATCAACCCAAGCTAGTCTATTCAGTGGCAGAATTTCTGTTGATTTTGTAGCGTCAAAAGCATCTTCTTTGTCTATTTCTATCCATGGAGATGATGAACGAGGAATTAGTGAGTTGGCTACTAACTTTCTCATTCTACCGTTGGCAAGTTCATTCGTTGCTAGTTGTCCATGTGTCTCACGTGTGGGTGAGCTTGGTGACAAATTTGTACCTTTTTCTATTTGTGCTAATTTCGGGAGAGCTAAATGCTGTTTCTCAGTTTGTGTTTGTTTTGTAGTCGTTTCCTTATTCGATGAAAGCGTATGTATATCTCTTCCTTGCCAAATATATAGCGCGGCAGCAGTACCTAGTGTAAGAAGTAGGCCAGAGGCAATCCGAAGTAGAGGGGCGCTCCACCAAATAGGTAAGATTCTACGGGGCTTTTTTTCAGGGAGTTGCGCTTCAATAGCTTCCCATAGCGAATCCGGCGGACTTAGTTCTCCATCCCGGAGAATTTCCTGCCAAGTAGGCGCTTGATGTGACTTTTCTTCGCTCGTATATTTCATATCTTTTACTATTCTACCGCGCTTTTATTTACTTTTTCTTGTAGCAATGCCTTCGCCCGAAAATACTGCGACTTCGAAGTTCCTTCCGTTATCCCTAGTAATGCAGCAATTTCGTGATGTTTATATCCTTCTACAGCATACAAGTTAAATACCATCCGACAACCATCTGGCAAGTCTTGTATGAATGATACCAGTTCTTGCCAAGTCAATTGTTCCAAACCAGATTCACCCAAACTACCTTCTATTTGAAGTCCTTCTGTGTCTGTGTGTGAAGACCAATCTGGGCGATTTTTCAATGCGCGAATAGCCGTATTAATTGTTATTCTACGAATCCAAGCTTCGAGCGGGCAATCAAACCGAAAACTTTCCAAATTTTTAAAAACCTTCACCCAAGCTTCTTGTAAAACGTCTTCTGCATCTGACCGATTTTTCATGTAACGCATTGTAACGGCAAAGAGCTTGCTGGCATAAAGCTCATAGAGCTTTCGCTGTGCTGTCCTGTCATTTTGAATACACGCCTCCACTAGAGACTTATCGTTTCCCATGAAAAATGGTTCTAATTCTCTGCATTTTTGACTATTGAGCCAAAACGCAGGTAAATGGTTGTAATTAATACAAATTTGTGAATTGCCTATATGTATCTATTCCAATCGCGTAGCTTTCTTTTAAGACAACGCCTGCCGGAACACGCGGTGAAGCAATACCCTCGCGAAGTCTATTTGGCGACGTAATCGTCCGGATTTCATCGAATAATTTCTTTTCTATCCAGTCATTCAATACCTGCTGTCCCCCTTCTACTAAGATAGAACGAACACCATTTTTGAAAAGGAAGTTGAGCACTTCTGCCTCGAAATCCAATGTAGGATCAATGAACTGATGTTGCGGTGAAAGGATTTCCTGGTTTTGCGTAAAAATCAAAGTTTCGGCTGCCTCATCTCGTATTTGATACGATGAATCGATTCGCCCTCTTTTATCTAGGACAATTCTTTTGGGGTTTCGTCCTTGCCAATAACGTGCCGTTAGAGACGGATTATCTTGTAAGACAGTCGTTGACCCAACGAGAATCGCATCTTCTTCTGTTCTCCAACGATGCGATAAAAACAAACTCGGCTTATCTGAAATCGCCACGGGTTTTCTGTCAGTAGTTCCCATAAATCCATCCGCTGACTCCGCCCATTTGAGAATAATAAAGGGTCTATTCTTTTTTACAGCTACCAAAAAACGACGATTTATCCACGCAGCTTCATCTGCCAAAACCCCTACATCCACTTTTATACCTGCCTCCCGCATACGCTGAATCCCTTTTCCTGCAACCAACGGAAAAGGGTCTTCGATGGCAACGACAACACGTTTCACTTGTTTTGAAATGAGCAAATCAGCACAAGGCGGCGTTTTCCCAAAATGAGCACATGGCTCCAGAGTCACATAGGCTGTTGCTTGCGCCAGCAGATGCTCGTCCTCAGCACGAACCGACTGAACGGCGTGGACTTCTGCATGAGCGCCTCCATATTTTTGATGATACCCCTCTCCTATCACGCGCCCGTCTGCCACAAGCACACAACCCACCATCGGATTTGGACTCACATGCCCTGCACCATGCTGGGCTATGTCTAGCGCCCGTTGCATACATAATTCATCTGTCATAGTTTATAAATCAGCGATTTTCAACGGATGAACTTCGTAAAATTCCCATACTTTCCCTTGAATATATGGTTCTTCTGACAACCATTTTTCCAATTCTTCTGGCGTATCAAACCGCATAATAACCGCTGAACCTGCCATATTCCCTGCCTCATTTAACATCGCGCCCGCTAATATAATATTACCGGATGCTTTGAGGGCTTTCATCCCAACTAAATGAGCAGGTCTATGCTCCATACGTCTATCTAATGCTTTTTCGTCCGTACCATCTCGACCAATAATCAAATATTCCATGCGTGTTCTTGTTTAAAAAAGTAGTTTACATTTAATTTCATCAATAAAAAGGTGAATTTACACAGACCTTGAATTTATTTTCTACTCTTCGCTAGTATAAATCTTCTTTTTACAACTCTATTCATACAACATCCAAAAAAAAGGGTGTCTTTCTATTTGACAGAAAGACACCCTTTTTAGCAAGTCAGTCGCTTATTTTTACTTAAAAAATATACCGAAGACCTACCTGCGCTTGCCATCTTGACACCAAACGGTTGTCGTTGAAGAACGTTTGTTTCTGTGCTGTATCGAAGCTGTATGTCGGCACACCATTTGCCACACTTACACCGATTGGCTGCACCAAACTTGTGATAGAGGCAATTTGACGTACACCCCAATTAGAGTTTAGTAAATTTCCTGCATTCAAGACATTCAAACTTACTTGTATCTTGTTTTTGTTTGGTAAGACAAAATCTTGTAGGACACTTACGTCCCAGCTTGAATACCATGGGCTAGTTGTTGCGTATTTTCCAGCAATTTGTCCACGATTGGCATTCAAATAATCATCTTGCGCGATGTATTGTTTCAAGCCTGCTTTTTGTGCTGTTTGCTCGGCAAGCGAACCTGTGAAATTCATTTGGTCAATTTGTGCATCTGTCGGAA
This sequence comes from uncultured Cytophagales bacterium, assembly GCA_964399465.1. Taxonomy (GTDB): domain Bacteria; phylum Bacteroidota; class Bacteroidia; order Cytophagales; family Spirosomataceae; genus CAYNRA01. Next base: position 4,590 of record CAYNRA010000066.1, on the reverse strand, counting down.
TGAAAAGCAAGTCATTCAAGCCCGAACCGTCGTTGTTCAAATCACCTGAATACGTATAGCTGAATCTATTTCCTTGTACATATTGCGTAAACAATGAAATAGTTGTTGCCATTTTATCGCCTCCATACACAAATTTCTTTGAAGCCGAACCCACAAAACGATGTCTGTTTCCGAAAACAGCCGGTGCTAAAAGTGGCGTATTGCTGTGTGCCGGATTCGCTGGGTTTCTGTCGTATGCATCCGAAGAAATTTCGGCTTGGATAGAAGCTGCATCTTTCGCATCTAGGAAATTATAACCTAAACTTGTGAATAAGCCATTGCTCCAATTCTTAGTTGCTTGCAAAGTAGTATTGAACGAATAACCCAAATTCGTATTTGTGAAAACATACGCATTTGTTGGGTGTTCATCAGCTGTATAAATTGGGCGTGTATCAGCACCAATCAAACGGCCAGTTGGTAATTTCAAACCATAATTACGAACCATCATGGCGTTGATATCTTTGGTATAGATGACATCGGCAGTCAGAACCCAACCACTCGCTAATTTTTTATCATATCCTAAATTGCTTCTCCAAACTTGTGGAAACTGGAAATTCGGATCTGTGATATTATAGAAGAAGAAGTTCGGATTCGCTACTTGGTTTCCTATCCAAACGAAAGGAAAACGACCAGAGAACAAACCTGTACCTCCGCGTAGCTGCTCCGAGCGATCTCCACGAATGTCGTAGTTAAAACCAATTCTTGGGGAAATCAACGGTGTTTGTTTCGGAAGTACCGTGTGGTCAAATTGGACGGGTGTTCCTAGTTCATCGTAATACGTGATAGATGGGTTGTAGCAACAGTTTCTATCAATGTTTTCTTGAATACGTTGTTTTGTATTGAAATACAACGGTTTATCCATACGAACTCCAACCGTAACTGTCAATTTTGGCGTTACCTGCATTTCATCTTGCGCATAAAAAGCAAGTTGACCTACTTCTGTTTGTGCCAAAGCCCACGAATCCGCTGCATTATTTCTGTCAAATGTAGCTTTTGCTGCTGCTACATCTGCATCCAAACCACCTGCATTTACAAAATTAACAAACGACTGAACAGACTCATATCCTGGAGAGAATGTTCCTTCGTATGCACCTAAATTGAATGAATTATCGAATGTGAATTTTTCCAATGACCCACCCAATGTAACAGTGTGTTTTCCTGCATAAATCGTGAAGTTATCGTTGATTTGCGTTACATATTGATCCAAACGGTTGTTGATAGAGAACGGCTCATGCCCTGCTACGATGTAACGAACGCCGTCTTTGTTGATGTTTACAATTGGGAATGGCGTAGAGAATGGGTCTCTGGCGTCGTTAAATACGGAATATCCAGCTTGTAATTTATTTGAAAACTTGCTAGAGAAATTCGATTTCAACTCAACCAATCCTGTATTTAGTTTATTATTAATTCTATAGCCAGAATTGAAGAACTGCAACGTCAAGAAGTCAGGTCCACGACGACCAATTGCTGATGGGTTCGCAGGGAGCTCTTTCGACGCGTCCAAGGTGCTATAAGTAGCTGAAAGTTTGTGGATTGCGTTGATGTTCCAGTCTAACTTCACCAATGCTTTGATATTTTCTGTTTGGTGTGTATAATTTTCATACAAACCTGTTTCGTATCCAAAACGATTTTGTAGCGTAGAAGACACCAATTCCAAATCGGAAGCCAAAACGCGTGAAACGTTGCTACCCGATAAACCCGGGCGACCAGCCAAGAAGCTAGAACCCAAATCTGAGCGAACTTCGCGTTCCATGTTGGCGAAAAAGAAGAGTTTGTCTTTGATAATTGGGCCACCGATGCTAAAACCGTATTGATATTGGCTCAAATCAGGTACAAAAATCTCGGCTCCACCGACTTTCTTACCAGTTAATTGCTGATTTCTAAAGAAACCAAAGGCAGTTCCTGCAAACGTATTTGTCCCTGATTTTGTAACTGCATTTACTGACGCACCTGTAAATCCGGCTTGAGTTACGTCATACGGAGCGATAGACACTTGGATTTGGTCGATGGCATCCAAAGAAACAGGCTGCGCATCTGTTTGTCCACCTGGCGTAGCGGCGTCTAATCCGAATGGATTATTAAAAATCGCGCCGTCAAGTGAGAAGTTATTGAATTGTCCGTTCCGACCACCAAATGAGTTGTTATCTCCAGCCATTGGAGTTAGGCGTGTAAAATCAGAAGCTGAACGCGTGATAGTTGGCAACGAACGAAGCTGTTCGCTTGAAATATTCGTTGCTGCGCCTGTCCGATTGTTATTCATGATAGGATCTGCTTTCACCACGATTTCAGCCAGTGTAGAACCTTCTTCTGTTAGTTTGAAATCTTGAACGAACTTTTGACCTAAGTTCAAAGTCACTCCTTGATTGGTTCCTGTTTTGTACCCGACATACGTCGCCGTGATTGTGTAAGGGCCACCAACCCGGACGTTGGGTAAATTGTAGCGACCATCTTGGCGTGTCTGAGCACCGTATTTAGTACCAGATGGCATGTGAACCGCGATGATTGTCGCGCCTGGAAGCACTTCACCGGCTTGGTCTTGCACCATACCACTGATAGACGAAGTGGTTACCTGGCCTAAAGTTGCAAGCGGTAGCCACAACATAAAGAAGCCAAAAATTGCACGTTTGAGACGTAAAATTTGAATCATAAATTTGGTTTAGTTTTAGTAAATATCCTGAATAAACGAGCTATGTTTCGTCTATTCGGATACAAATGTAAACCATGTAAATGATTTCGTAATATTAAGTTTTTTTTTTCTTAACGATTGTATTTTGTAAAGAAGTACTTTTATGATTTAAAGGTATTTAGTGCAAATAATTATAAAAATATACCTATTTTATATACAAAAAGTATCAATTTGTAGCATAATATATTTTTTAATTATTTAGCCATTCTATCACTTTACCAAGAGCTTTCCTATTCACCTCAAAAGCAAACGAGCATCAAATTGTGCATTAGTATAGTGTAAGTACTTTACTTGTTCCAAAAGAAACGTCAACAATTATTTCTTACATCATTTTTAGGTATCTGATTACTAGGTATAAAAAAACGGGCTAGTCTTTTTCAAGAACTAGCCCGTTTTGTATCAGATGGGAAGATTACGCCATTTCAATGGTTCTTTCCATTCTTTTGCGTTCGTTTTCGTCTAAGTATATCTTTCTCATTCTGAGAGACTTCGGAGTAATCTCCAAATATTCATCTTTTTGGATATATTCCATACATTCTTCCAGAGAGAAATTGATTTTCGGGGCGATTTTCGTGTTATCATCTGAACCAGATGCACGCATGTTGGTCAATTTCTTTGCTGTTTGGAGATTCACAACGATGTCATTTTGACGATTGTGCTCACCAACAACCATACCCATGTAAATATCCTCACCTGGATCGATGAAGAACACACCTCTGTCTTGTAGTTTGTCGATTGAGTACGGAGTAGCTGGGCCGTTTGCCATGGAAATCATTGAACCATTTACACGGCCAGGAATTGCGCCTTTGTACGGTTCGTACGCAATGAAACGGTGATTCATGATAGCTTCCCCTTGGGTTGCAGTCAAGACATTGGAACGAAGACCAATAAGTCCGCGCGAAGGAATTTTGAACTCCAAATGTTGCAAATCGCCTTTTGGCTCCATGATGAGTAATTCACCTTTCCGTTGCGTGGCTAATTCAATCACTTTACCTGCACTTTCTTCAGGAACATCCACAACAAGCGACTCGATAGGTTCCAGACGTTCTCCGTCTTCACTTGTTTTGTATAAAACTTGTGGCTGACCAACTTGAAGCTCGTATCCTTCTCTGCGCATGGTTTCAATCAAGACAGACAAGTGAAGAATACCACGACCAAACACCAAGAATTTATCTTCAGATTCACCTTGTTCTACACGAAGAGCCAAGTTTTTCTCTGTTTCCTTCATCAAACGGTCACGGATGTGGCGGGAAGTAACGAATTTACCTTCTTTACCGAAGAACGGAGAGTTGTTGATGGTGAACAACATGTTCATTGTTGGCTCATCGATAGCGATACGAGGCAAGGCTTCTGGGTTCTCTGCATCTGCGATAGTATCTCCAATTTCGAAATCTTCGATACCTGTCACTGCACAAATTTCACCTGAGCTAACAGACTCAACGCGTACTTTACCTAGACCTTCAAAGATTTGAAGTTCTTTGATTTTCATTTTCTTTGTAGAACCATCAGACTTACAAAGTGCAATTTGCATACCTTCTTTGAGTGTTCCCCTGTGTACTCTACCGATGGCAATTCTACCTACGAACGACGAGTAATCCAACGAAGTGATTTGCATTTGTGCCGTTCCTTCATTGACTGGAGAAGCGGGAATATGCTCGATAATCGCATCAAGAAGTGGAATGATATCCGTAGTAGGAACTTTCCAATCTGTACTCATCCAACCTTGTTTAGAAGAACCGTAGAGAGTCGGGAAGTCCAATTGGTCTTCGTTGGCTTCTAGGTTAAACATTAGGTCAAAAACTTGCTCGTGGACTTCGTCAGGGCGGCAGTTTTCTTTGTCAACTTTGTTAACGATTACGATTGGT
>CAYNRA010000065.1:16407-17488 GCA_964399465.1 uncultured Cytophagales bacterium | reverse complement strand
CCGAGTTACCTCAAGATGTCATTCAAAAACATTTTGTGGTAGGTATTCCACAAGATTCTACAACGGCCTTATTGTGGAGTTACTTTGATCTAAATGAGGGGTCAGATACTAAGGTATTTGATTATGCTTCCATCAATTTTGGCTCAGAATTACCTAGAGAAGGAGATATTTTAAAAGCGGCTTGGAGTAATAATGCTCGTAGAAAAGAAACAAAAGCACATGAGTTTGAGCCGAATATACGAGTTGTAAATTTGAATACAAGTAATACAGCCATTGGTAATATTGATTTCAAGGCAGTTTCAACGGTAAATGTTTCAGGGACAGTACGTTTTGCCAATACATTTTGTTTTGGAGACCAAGTGGAAATAAAGGTAAACGGGCAATCTCATTTTCCACCTATCTATACAGACAAAGATGGTAAATGGTCGGCAGATTTTGAGCCAGGAAGAACCGTCAAATTATCTGCTGAATACAAGGATCATTTGTTTACGCCTAGTTTCTTTGAAATACGTAAACTACAAGCTCCAAAGGCGGGAATCGTATTTTTGAATAATACAAAACGTAAAATCGTGGGTCAAGTAGCTGGAAATGCTAAAGGTCGAAAGTCAATTATTCCTGAAGGTGCGAGAGTGGTAGTAAAAGTAGCGACATTGGATGGCTGTTTTGAAAGAACAGACACTTTACGTAACCCAGATGGAAAATTTGTGTTTAACGATTTACCCGCAAGGGCATTTACTGTGAGTGTGGTAGAACATTCAAACTCGATAATATATAATTATTTACAACTTAAGGGAGGGCAAGAAGTAGATTTGCGTGATATAGCCACTGATACAACAGACTTTATCTACGTAGCTCCGCCAAATGTAGAGATAGAGCCATTCCCATCTATAGTATGTGCCGGAGGACAGTCATGGCAAATAATTCCACAGAGTCAAAGTGCTATCTCACCGAAGTATAAGAAAAAAATTAGGATATATGAGCAATATGACGGTGGTAAGTTTTATGTGGATAATGCCAAGTTGATTATTGAAAATCAGATTCAAGGTAGTGATACAGAAACCATTCAAATGGATTCTTCAAC
>CAYNRA010000065.1:0-16397 GCA_964399465.1 uncultured Cytophagales bacterium | reverse complement strand
GAGTTTTTAGCGGGAGCACCTAATATCATTTCGCCCTACAAAAAAACCATGCAAGTAACTGCTATTGTTGATGGAGCATCAGCCACAGCTACTGATGACGTAATTGTAGTCGGTAAGCGAAGCCGTGAAACTACATTCACCACGGAAGCACCATCGGACAAACCTATTTGGATTCTTAGAGACCCACCAGGTGACGGTAGTTCGGCTACTTTAGAGGCTGGTTCAACAAAATGTACCGCTTATTCTAACTCCTTTGCAACTTCAAAAAGCGGAGAACTAACAGGAGCAGTAGAAATCGGTAAAAAAGTAACCACATTTGTTGGGGTAGGAGCAGGAGTGATAGAGGAAAATGGAGCCGTAGTCACGAATACACTCAAAGGTAAAATTAGCTATAATGGGGGCTCTACCAATGAAACCGAGGTTTGTTATACCACAACAGAATCATATTCAACATCATCGGGTGATAATATTGTGGGAAGAATGGCCGATGTATTTATTGGAACTTCAATGAATTTTGAATATGGAATAAATGACATGATTTATTATGACGAAAAAACCTGTTCAATTAAAGATTCTGTTGGTATTTGGCTTGACCCAAAGAAGTTTGGCACGCAGTATGTTTACTCAAGATGGCAAGTAATGACAGACGTTATTCCATCTTTAGAATCATTAGGAAAATCGGAAGATGCCCAAAGATGGCGTAAAATATTGAAAGAAGACGAGTACTATTTGGTTCAAAAACCAGACTACAGTAATAAAATCAATGATATAATCAACCGTGTTATTGACTTCATTCCAGCCAGTTCAGTAATACCTGATAAAGTTATTGATCCTATCAAAAAAATTATAAATACTACTGTCAATACTGCCGAAGATGGTATAAGATACATTATTGGTGCAAGCAATGCTCCTGATACTGTTAGGTATGAGCCAATATTTGATAAAAATGTAACTTTTGATGGGTTGTCGAACTATACAAGTACATTCTCTAAAGAGGATAAAAAAGCATCAACTACTTCTTGGAGTTTAGGCTCTGACTTTTCTCATAGTATTAATGGGGAAGTAACCGTATTTGGATTAGATGTTAATACTACACTTGAGACAACAACAGGTGGAAGTTATGAAAGTACGAGTGGTAGCACTGATACAAAAACAACCACTATTAGCTATACTTTGGCTGATGATGATCCTAATGATAATTTTTCGGTTGACATCTATAAAAAAGGGGACTTGCCTCTATTTAAACTCAAAGCTGGAGAATCTATGTGTCCATGGGAGTTTGGTACACTTAATCGAGAAGAAGTTGGTTTTACGGCTGATTATACTCGACAAATAAACGTGCCAGCAAATACTCTTGCCACATTTCCTATTCACCTGCAAAATTTGGGACAAACGGGCAACGACCCATTAGTTTATATCATCGGAGAGGTAACAAGCTCAAATCCCCGGGGAGCCAAAATAACTTTAAATGGTGAGTCATTATTAGAACCACGCCGTTTCCAATTACAACCTAAACAACAATTAGACCTTTTATTAACCATTGAAAAGGGGCCGATAGACTATAATTATGATAGTTTGAAAATATTCTTTGCTTCTGAATGTATGTATCAGCATTCATTAGGCTTGGGGTATGACCTTTCTACTAATTTAGGATATTTGGTTGATGAAACAGGCGTTGTGACTGGCTTTAATGCCGAACAATACAAGGGTTTGAATAGTAAATTCTACAAACAACTAAAATTAGGTGTTGAATTTATTGAACCTTGTAGTCCTGTAGACATAAGCTCTCCTCGACAAGACTTCGTGTTAATTCCTGCCGCTGAAAATAAGCTCAGTATAACGCTTAATGAATATAATAAAGCTGATGAAGATCTAAAGTTGATCCGTTTGCAATACCGCCCAATTGGTGGTGACGGCTCGTGGATTAATATTTCAGAGACATATAAAGCTGAATTAGGTGATTTATTTACACTAAAAGAGTGGAATACAGAACTCTTAAAAGATGGTCCTTTCGAAATCCGTGCCGTAGCTGAATGTTTTAATACGACACTTGCTCCTGGAATTTCAACAATTATTCGAGGTACATTAGAACGTGAACCTCCAGTGGTATTTGGTGTACCAGAGCCGGGTGATGGTACGTGGGATCCAGGCGATGAAATCTCGATTACGTTCAACGAGGCCATTGATTGTGACAAATTGGTACAAGCAGATATGTTGGCCAACAACACCATTGGTCTTTATGATGCTACCACCAATGCATTGGTAGATGCTACCATTAACTGTGTGGGTAACAAAATCATGATTACACCAAACATTAATCCTGTTTTCTTTGAGAACCGTACCTTCAGAGTTGTAGTAAGTGGTAAAGATTATGACGATGCTATGCTAGCACAAAATCCTAATCACCAAAGAGCAGCTATTCGAGATAAGGCAGGTAACATGATTGAAAAAACAATCAAATGGGAGTTTGCCGTCAATCAAAATAACCTCGAATGGGTAGGAACAGATGTAATTGAAACGAATGAAGTCTTGAAACCCTTCTCTGTAAAAAGACAAATTCGAAACAGAGGAGGATCTATCGCTAGCTTTAGAATGGAAAGTGTTCCGTCTTGGTTGACCGTTACTCCAGCAACAGGTACGTTAAACCCAGGTCAAGTAGCTGATGTGACTTTGACATTCCAACAGGATTTACTGATTGGAGACTACCTAGATACACTTCAAATGGTTGGTTCAAGAGGGGCAGAACCACTTCTTATAGACTACCGCGTACGTTGTCCTCAGCCCATATATGAAGTAGATAATCCCACTCAATACGAAGGGTCGATGAACATGGTTGTTGATTTAAGTATATTTGGGATTACATCGACAGATCCTTCGGATGTGATCGTGGCTAAAATTGATGGAAAAATCAGAGGGGTTGGTCGAGTTGCTTATTTTCGAAGTATTCCTGCTGATAAACAACGTTGGTTGACCTTCTTAACGATCTTCGGAAACTCAGAAGATGCGCAAAAACCCATTGAGTTTTCCGTTTGGGATGGCGATAAGTGTAATGAATACGTAGAAATACTGGAAAACTACACTTTCCAAGTAGGAAACTTAGTAGGGAGTCCTTTGGAACCAACACCTGTAAGTGTTTTGAATCTCGTTAAAAAATGTATTCCATTAAACAGAGGATTCAACTGGGTGTCTTTCAACCTAGATTTGGGTGAAGGGCGTAATACAGTAACCAATGTATTAAGTACATTGAAAAACAAAAGAGGAGCATACATCAAAACAGATGATAGTTTTGCCGAATTCCTAGATGGATATGGTTGGGATGCGCTTGATAGCTTGATTTATCCAACAAAGCGGTACATGGTTTTTGTTTCACAAAGAGATACAATCTGTTTGAAGGGTGCTCCATATAATTCAAGCCAACACCCCATTTCTGTCAAAAATAGCTGGAATTGGCTCGGTTATATTCCATCAACAGGTATGACAGTGAATCAAGCATTGAGTGGTCTCAGACCTTTAAACGGTGATATTATCAAGAGCCAGACGCTCTTTGCTCAATACGTTGCGGGAGTAGGTTGGATCGGAAACCTCAATTTTCTTGAACCTTTAAAAGGATATTTGTTAAAGATTAGTAATGCTGGTACACTTACATACCCGACATTAAATACATTTAATCTTGAACAACAAGAAGTGCCAAGTGAAGAAGTAGTCAAAGGGCTTGAACTCCAACGCTCCTATGAAACCCCGATGACCATTGAGTTTGCGAAATACGAACAAACAATGAACTTGATTGGTCAAGTAAATGGAATAAAGATAGCAAGCAACGATGAACTTCGGGCGTATGTTGATGGGCAGTTGATCAGCATAAGTAAGCCATTGGCTACGAATAGACAGATGTTGTTCTTCAATACCGTCTATTTCCATGATGAGCAAGCCGTTAGTTTCAAGTTGTATAAGGCGGATCGTGATAAATTGTATGATTTGGACAAAAGTATTGCCTTTAAAGCTGAAACGGTTGTGGGTATGGTCAATGATCCTGTTGTCTTTAATTTGGTCACGGATAACCAAGAAGAAGTAACAATCACGTTAGCGGATAATATAATTAAACAACCGACTACTGTATTCCCTTCTGTATCAATTGCAGAGGGTATTGACCAAGCAGATGCAAATTGTACAACATATCTCATCAGTACAATTCTACCAACTGGTAATGAAACAAAGCCTTCGTGTACGTCAGTAACACAAGATGGAAACATGTCAACGGTTATTCGAATGCGTTTCAACGAAAAAACTAATTTCGTCTCTTCTGAGGATGTTTTAACATTCGTAAATTCTTCTACGAAAGCAGTTTTGGGTTGTGCGACATTCCGTGATAACTTATTCTATGGTACAATAGCTGGGCCGAATAATAGCACAACATTCCCTGTGGATGTAATTTATTATTCAAACACGATGAAGAAAAGCTTTACATTGAAATCAGCATTCAACTACCAGAATAACTCTCGGCTAGGAAATGCTGTCAATCCGACTTCATTGGATGCATCACCTTTGGCTGTAACAGTAGATTCGAAAGGTGTTGTAACAACCGTTGTACGAGATACTTCTTGGGTCGGAGATTATTGTGTACAGGTATTTGCATTGAATTGTACAGGATATAATGATGGAGAAACCAGTTATTGTATGCGAAGACTTCAAAGCAACGATTGCTCGTATTCTTTCGCAAAACCAACGTCTAATTCACCTATCTGTAAAGGAGATACTCTCTTTTTAACAACAAATGAAGGAGATTCTTATGAGTGGAAAGGGCCGAATGGGTTTACCTCGACGGAGCAAAATCCTGTTATTCCGAACATAGATGCAAATGGGAGTGGAGAGTATAGCGTTACCGTAACAAATTACAGATGTCCGATTACCTCAACGGTTAAAGTTGATGTAAAAACAGTGCAGATGATGAGCTCTTCTAATTCGCCTGTTTGTGAGCTAGATACCTTAAAGCTTATGAGTAGTGGAGGAGTAACGTATAAATGGTCTGGACCTAACAACTTTAGCTCAACAGAACAGAATCCAGTTCTCCCTAAAGCAGGTTTACAAGCAGCTGGTACGTACAAAGTAATCATCTCATCGGCTAATGGTTGTACTGATAGCACAACAACTGCTGTAGAAGTAAAAGCGCTACCAATTAACACATCTCCTAAGAATTTAGAAATATGTGCAACGGATACACTGCGTTTAATGGCTACAGGGGGAACTAAATATGCTTGGACAGGGCCAAATGGCTTTACATCGACTCTACAGAATCCAATTCTTCCGAATGTTAAAGATTCTACTGCTGGGAAATACATCGTAACAATTACTTCGGATGGGATGTGTTCAATAACAGATACGGTTTCAGTGAAAATAAAACCGTTACCTCAACGACCTACTATAGTAGGAGAGCAAGTAGCCTGTGCGGGCCAAGAGGTTATTTTACAAGTCACAGCAGATGCATTAGCAACTTTCAGATGGTCGAATGGAAGTGTAGGAAATCGAATTACGGTATCCCCTACAGCAACAACGAGTTATACAGTAGAGGCAAGCTTAGCAGGATGTGCAAGAGTTTCAGAACCTTTTGAAATTAAAGTTACTCCTCTGAATCCATCTCCTGTAATCAAATCTGATAATCATGTTATATGTAAGGGTGGTAGTGTAATTCTTACTGCGGAGTGTTCTGCTGTTACAGATATTTTCAGATGGGTAACCCCAAGTAGTTTGGCAGTTACATCGGGTGGATCAAATACGGATACGCGCAAAGTGACAGAACCAGGTACTTACCGTGGATATTGTATTCCGAAAGAAGGTTGTACGAGTGCAGAAACGGTAGTTGTCATTGCTGCCGATACGACATGTAATACTGGTTCATTCATTACAGTCACTCCTGCAAAGCCAGTGATTTGTCCGAACACATCAGTAACATTAAGTGCCACAGGTTGTGCAGGAACACTTACTTGGTTGAATGGAACTACAAACCAAACGGGTACTTCGATTACAGTTCGTCCAACCGTAAATACAACATATCTCGTGCAATGTAGCACAGGTGGCTCGACAACCGTAGATGTTGCCATAGCAAACACGAGCGTCGTAGTAGGAAGTAATGTAACGACTGGTGTTGAGAAGGTGAAGGCGGTAGAACGTATTCAGTCGAATAAACGGATTGGAGATGTGAGTTTTACCCCTGCGCCGAACGTTACATATGAAGCAGGAAGGTCTATTGAGTTACAACCTGGATTTGTTGTCGATGCATTTAGTGTGTTCTCTGCTCAAATCAAAACATGTCCTCAGAATTAACATATATCTTATTGTTTGTTTTAAAAGCTGCCTTAGAAAGGCAGCTTTTTTTATGACTAGCCGTGGTATACATTCGTTTGATTATACATTACATCATGCATGAGAAACGTTTGCGGTAAGAAGATAAAAACACTTGATAAAGCAAAAAGATAAAGTTTGTATGTCGTTTTAATTGAAATGATGAAATGAAAAAGTAGTTATGGATTACTTATCCGATATGGAATTAGAAAATCGGTCTAAAAAAATATATTTTTACAGCAAAAAAATACATTATGTCTGTGCAATTACCCACTTTATTTTCTTCCCGGAGAGCCGAGCAACTACTCGCCTTTGATCGCTTGTTGACCATTATGGACGAGTTACGAGAAAAATGTCCGTGGGATAAAAAGCAAACTATGCAGTCACTCAGGCATCTGACCATTGAAGAAACCTATGAACTATCAGATGCCATCCTAGCGGAAGATTTGAATGAAGTAAAAAAGGAATTGGGTGATATTCTGCTTCATATCGTCTTTTATGCCCGAATCGCATCTGAAACGGAAACCTTTGATATTGCAGATGTACTCGATGCCATCGGGGATAAACTAGTGGCAAGACACCCACATATTTATGGGGATGTCGTGGCAGAAACAGAAGAAGAAGTGAAAAGCAATTGGGAACAACTCAAATTAAAAGAAGGAAATACATCGGTATTGGGTGGAGTCCCATCTTCATTGCCCGCACTCGTGAAGGCAATGAGAATGCAAGAAAAAGCAAGAGGTGTCGGTTTTGATTGGGAGGATAAAACCCAAGTTTGGGGAAAAGTTGAAGAAGAGTTGGGTGAGTTTCGTGCGCATTTCAACCCATTAACGGGTGAGAAAATCAATGCAAAAGAAGCAGAGGAAGAATTTGGAGATTTGCTTTTTTCACTTGTAAATTATGCGCGCTTTGTAGATATAAACCCAGAAACTGCCCTTGAAAAAACCAATATTAAATTCAAAAGTAGGTTTCAATATTTGGAGTCCAAAGCAAAGGAATTGGGTAAAAACCTGAAAGACATGACATTATCCGAGATGGATGTATTTTGGGAGGAAGCGAAAAAGAAGTAGTTCATTATTCACACCTTTGAAAAAAGGCATATTATTCATCTGAAACTATTTTAGATAAATAATATGCCTTTTTTGTAATTAGTCTAGTAAAAACGCTTCACTTATAGATTCTCCAAAATTTTCTTTAGCGCGGCTTGAACAGACCAAACACGGTTTCCGGCTTGTTGAATTACAACAGATTGTGGGCCATCTAAAACAGCATCCTCTACTTTTAGTCCACGACGAACAGGTAAACAGTGCATGAACTTTCCATTATCTGTTAACGCCATTTTTTCAGCCGTGATTCGCCAAGAAGGGTCTTGTGTAAGTACCTGGCCATATTGTGTGTAAGAAGACCAGTTTTTGGCATAAATGAAGTCTGCCCCCTCAAATGCCTCTAATTGATTATGCGTAACGCGTGCATTTCCAACAAACTCAGGTGCTAAATCATACCCTTCTGGGTGCGTAATGACCAACTCATAGTCCGTCAAATTCACCCATTCCGCAAATGAGTTTGCTACGGCTTGTGGCAATGGCTTGAAATGGGGTGCCCAAGTAAGAACTATCTTCGGACGCGCCTTCATGCGTAATTCCTCGATGGTAATTAAATCAGCTAAAGATTGACACGGGTGGCGTGTAGCAGATTCTAAATTGATAATGGGTACACCTGCATATTGTCTGAATTTCTCCATGACTATTTCCCGATAATCTTGCTCTCTGTCTTGTAATTCAGCAAATGCTCGTACGCCAATTACATCACAGTATTGACCAATTACAGCTGCCGCTTCCTTAATATGTTCTGCTTTTCCCGCATCCATAACAACGCCATCTTCCATTTCGAGTTGCCAAGAGTCTGACCCGACGTTCATCACCATCACATTCATACCCAAATTACTTGCTGCTTTCTGGGTGCTCAGTCTCGTTCGTAAAGACGAATTAAAAAAAAGAAGACCAATGGTTTTATTTTTACCTAGATGCTGAAATGCATACGGATTCGCCTTTAAGGCAAGTCCTTCTTCTATCAAAGCAGGTATATTTGGGACATCTTTGGGTGAAATGAAATGCTTCATGAAAATTAATAGATACAAGAAATGGATAAAAAAGCCCACAACGAAATGAAGTGGGCAAAACCTTTTGTGAAACAAATGTAGGGATAAATGTTAGGACGAAAAACAGGCTATAACCGTTTTTTCTTCGTGCAATAAAAAAAGGCTAGTTCAATAGTGAACTAGCCTTTTTTTGAAGTAGGGAAAAGGCTTAGTTTGTCGTCTCCTTTTTCTCTTTGTTTGCTTTCCGTTGCATGGTATCTACAACCAATGGTGCAGCAATGAAGAGAGAAGAATATGTACCAACGATTACACCAATGAACATAGCAAAGATGAAACCTCTGATCGTTTCTCCACCAAATATCAATAGAATTAACAAAACAAGTAGTGTTGTAACACCTGTTACCGCTGTACGGCTCAAGGTAGTGTTCAATGCATTGTTAATGACAGATGCGATAGTCTCGTTTGAACCTCTTTTCTCGTTCAAATATTCACGGATACGGTCAAAGATGACAACTGTATCGTTCATTGAGTAACCCATTAACGTTAATACAGCTCCCACAAAAGCCTGATCAATATCCAAAGAGAAAGGAAGAATTCCGTTGAAAATCGAGAAGATACTCAAGATAATCAATACGTCATGGAACAACGAAACAACTGCGCCATAACCAAATGCAAAGTTCTTGAAACGGATGTAAATGTAAATGAAAGTTACAACAAGTGAGTAGAAAATAGCCTTGAGTGCAGACCAAATGGTATCGTTTGCAATCGTCGGACCTACTTTCGAAGAACTCATGATTTGTCCTTTATTTCCTTTAACATCTGCAATGACTGCCTCAATACCTGTTTTGATTTCTTGCTCAACTTCTGGCAAGGTATTGTCGATTTTATACGGAGTTGTAATTTTCACTTGGTCAAATCCACCAAATGTTTTTACTTCAATGGCTGCGCCTTCAAATGTTTTTTCCAAGGCAGAACGTACATCTTCCGTACTTACTGTTTTTTCAAATTTGGCTACATACGTACGTCCACCTTTGAAATCAACTCCTAGTCCAAATCCTTTGATACCAATCGAGATGATACCTGCTACAATAATTCCACCTGAAATTAAGTAGAACGTACGGCGGCGAGTTACAAAGTCAAAGTTTGCATCTTTGAATAATTTCTCTGTCCATTTCGTAAAGAAATTCACCGATTTGCCTTTCTTGATATATTGTTCGAAAATCAATCGAGTAATAAAAATGGCACAGAACAATGAAGTGAAAATACCGATAAGTAGAGTAGTAGCAAAACCAAGGATCAATCCTGTTCCAAAAACAAACAAGATAATACCTGTAATTAAGGTAGTTACGTTGGAGTCAATGATAGACGGCATCGCGTGTCTGAAACCCTCTGAAATAGCGACACCGAAAGGCTTGCCATTGTTTAATTCTTCTTTTATACGTTCATAAATAAGTACGTTTGCATCGACAGACATACCAACAGAAAGAACGATACCTGCAATACCTGGAAGTGTCAATGTTGCACCAAATGAAGCCATTACACCAAGTAATAAAACAAGGTTAACCAAAAGTGCAATATTAGCAATCCAACCTGCTTGGTTGTAATAAATGAGTACAAATAAAAGAACAGACAACAAGCCAATAGCTGATGAAATTACCCCTGCACGAACGGCATCAGAACCAACTGTTGCACCTACAACCGCTTCTTCAATGATATTGGTCGGCGCTGGTAATTTACCTGCTTTTAAAACATTAGCCAAATCTTGCGCTTCTTCGATAGAAAAACTACCTGAAATACTTGAACGACCACCAGAAATTTCTGATTGTACATTCGGAGCTGAATACACATAATTATCCAAGATGATAGCGATGCGACGGCCAATATTTGCAGCAGTAAGTTCTTTCCATTTACGGGCTCCTTCTGCATTCATTTGCATATCAACATTTGGCTTACCAGTAGTTGGGTCATAATCTTGTGTCGCATTCGTTACAACATCACCCTCCAACGGTGCTTTACCCAAATCTCTTACCATATATAAATCCACAACCTCTTCATTTGTGGTTGCATTCATAACAGGTTTGATGTCATAGACAAAGCTTAAATTCGCTGGGAACAATGCCTGTACTTCTGGTTTTTTCATCAAAGCATTGACACGAACAGTATCTTTTACTCGAACTCCTAGCATAGAATACGTACCAGACGTGAAAAGACGACTGAATGCATTATTTAATGTAGTAGAGTCAGCTTTCGTTGAATCTGTTTTGGCAGCTAATTGTGCTGTTAAGCTATTTTTTGTTGAATCGACTTTTGCTTTCGGAGTTGTTGATTTCTTTTTAGCTGCCTCTTCAATGTCCATTTGCGCCAACATAGCTGTTAGTGCATCAAATGAGCTAGATACTTCTTGGAACTCAACTACTTGGCAAAATTCAAGTTTGGCTGCTCCAGATAATAATTTACGTACTCGCTGTGGGTTATCAACACCTGGTAATTCAACTTGTATGCGGTTGGTTCCAGGTAAACGTTGTAAGTTCGGGTTCGCCACCCCAAATTTATCAACACGTGTTTGAATTACACGAAAAGCTCTGTCAAAAGCACCATCTACTTCTGTTTTGACATAATTGATTACTTCCGCGTCTGAGGATGCTAAACTTAAAATACCTCTATTGGCTGTATTCGCAAAAATAGAGGCAAGTTTCATGTCTGGAGATAACTTTCTGTATTCCGCAACGAATAAATCAACATAGTTTGCGCTGCTTGTAACAGCCGCTTTTGTTGCATTTTCAATTGCTGTGTTGATGCGTGGATCTCTAGAGCCACCAGCAAGAGCCCGAACGATTTCAGCTGGTGATACTTCTAAGATGACGTGCATACCACCTTTTAAGTCCAAACCTAGTCCTAGTTCCTGTTTCGTTAGATCTTCGAGTGTACTTCCAAGAAAGACATCTTTTTTCCACAAAGAATCTAAATAGCTTTGTTTTTTGATGGGATCGATATTACCATCAGCTGTTAGTGCATACGCTTCCGCGTCTTTTCGGATGTCGTTTACTTTCCAAGTTCTAACAAGAAAGTAAACACTGATTGCCAAGAACGTAACTAATAAAGCTACTATTCCGCCTTTATTTCTCATAATAAGTTTGATTTACGTTTTCTTTGCCCTTCACAAAGAAGATAAAATACACAAAAGGATAAGTAAAACACGAAGGGGATGTTTACTTGAATATTACGAAAGTAAGGATGTAGAATTCAGAAGGGGAAATTTGCCCTGAAGGAATTAATCAGGGTGCATTGATGGCGATTAGTCGCTCAAAAATATTGGAAAAATAAGCAGAAATATACCCAGTAGATTGACTTGGTAAATAGCTAATCACCGAGAAAAACCAAGTGGCTATTTGCTGTGTAGGTAGTATAAATACTTGGCTGTCAAAGGAAAATGCATGGGAGGGTGCTAGTGATTGAATGGATAATTCGCTCACCGTTGTATTGTCTTTGTCCGAAGAGTCTGTGGCTTGCTTTTCTGTTGTTTGTTTTTGACTAGACGGCACATCATAAGAGAGAGCGTGGTTTGCCATTGAGTTGGCAACCAAGACAACTACTAGTAAAAGTAGCTGTGTTACTCGAGTGATATGTGTAAATAGATTCTTCATATAAGCCACAAAACTACAATTTTTTCTTAGAAATTGGTAACACTATATGCAATAATCATTTTTTCTTTTTAGGTAAACTTTTGATGATGTCCGCTTTGGTCATGCGCATGACAAGAACTTGGAATGCCGCATCTCTATTCCCTAAACAGGAAGAAAGAGGTGTCTTTTGGGTTAATACAGGCCGAGTATAAATGAAAAGAGTATCTACAATCCGTTGAAGGTTATCATCCATACGAAGTTTATTTTCAAAACTGTATTGATATGCTTCCAGAATACTTTTTTCTTGCGGATATAATGTGTCAGATGCAATTTGAGGTTGCCCCAATGTCCGCAAAGAAATTTGAACACGTGAATTTTTTTGTAAGGAATCTACCAAAGGTAGTTCGGACAATTTACAAATGGATGGACTAGAGATTAACTCTCTATAAACGGAATCTATCACACCTCTACCAAATTTCTCAGCTTGTAAATTGATAGTTGCATTGTCCACCTTGACAATTTTATAATCGTTGATATGCTTTTTAACTTCCGCAGTATCAACCCTTTTTATTTGCCCACAGCTAAGGAGTACTAAGACTAAAGGGAAAAATTGGAATGTTTTCATTGATTTTTCTTCTAGAAAGTTTAAAATTCGTAAAATTGTTTCTTGACGCCCTTTCATCTTTTACTTTTGTAATTCGTAGCGTTCTGCCTTTATCACCATTGCAAATTTATCTCAAATCCTAATTTATATACCAAGTTTACTCTTAACCATGACGTATTTTTTTACACATTTTTCTAAATCAAAGTTTCTTTACTTGTGTTTATTGCTTACGACGACACTTACATTCAGCCAAGCTCAAACATCTTCCGAGTTAGTCAAAATACTTGAAAAAAATAAGACTTTACGCACTGTTCTAAAAAATGCGGAGGCGTTGGAAATCCAAATTATTTATACTCAAATAGACAGAGATGCTGAAAATAGACCCGAGTTTAGAACTTTTTACTTAAATCACAATCCATCGGTCTACTTTTATCCTGCTAGTACCGTAAAATTACCTGCAGTTTTACTTGCACTCGAGAAAATCAATAAAAATGTAAATAACAGAATTGGCTTTTCCAAAAATAGCCCGATTTTGATAGATAGTGCTTTCCCAGGTCATGAAGCTGTACAAGGGGATACGACCTCTGAAAATGGAATTGCTACCATAGCACATTACGCTAAAAAAATATTACTCGTTAGTGATAACGACGCTTATAATAGATTGTATGATTTTCTAGGCATTGACTATTTTAATTATTTTTTGCACAGAAAGGGTTACTTGAACACACGTATAGTACATAGATTATCTGTTCCCTATTCTAAGGAAGAAAATAAAATAACGCCACAAGTTCGCTTCTTCTCCGATTATAAAAATAGTATAAATGACAGCCTTTTAGTTTTTACCCAGCCTGCTCAAGAATCAGCTAAAAGTTATTCAAACTCTTTTCCAATTCTTAGAGGTAAAGGATACTACAAAGAAGATAAGTTGATTCATGAGCCATTTGACTTTGCATCAAAAAATGTTTTTTCACTAGCCGACCAACAACGGATGCTCGCTGCCGTCCTTTTTCCAAATGCAGTGCCTGAGGGCGCAAGATTTAATCTTTCCCCTGATGATTATCAATTTGTGCGCAGATATATGTCACAATTGCCATCCGAACAACCGTATCCAACCTATTCATCCAAAGAATATTATGATAGTTATGTAAAGTTTCTTCTCTTCGGGGATAAAAAAGAAAAAATACCCTCCCATATTCGTATTTTTAATAAAGTAGGTGATGCGTATGGCTATTTAATTGACAATGCCTATGTCATTGATTTTGAAAATAAAGTAGAATTTATGCTCTCTGCCGTTATCTATTGCAATAGTGATGGGATTTTCAACGACGATAAATATGACTACGAAACAGTTGGTTTTCCGTTCATGGGGGAACTCGGTCGTACGATTTATCAACACGAACTGAAACGTAAAAAATCGTATTTACCCGATTTGTCAGAGTTTGTCATTGACTACAAAAGCAACTAAGCGAAGGTACTTCACCACGTTTTATCTCTTTACATCTACACTTTATTCGATTTTACATAACATTGATGTGAACGAAAATTGATTTTCCGTATTTAGAGGTACTTTTGTTGAAAATTTATTCACTAAAAACGAAGATTATGAGAACTTTTGTAGCTCTTTCTCTTTTGCTGTGCAGTTTTTCTGCATTTCCACAACAGAAAAACTCGACAACATCATCCGTAAAATCCCCACTGGTTGTAGGTATCGTGGTGGACCAAATGAGATACGATTTTCTGCATAGATATTATAGCAAATACCAAGAAGGTGGCTTTAAACGATTGATGAACCAAGGTTTTGTCTGTCATAATCACCACTACGATTATGCGCAAACAGTCACAGCAGCTGGGCATGCCTCTGTTTATACGGGATCTACACCTTCTATGCACGGAATCGTCGGAAATGAATGGTTTGACCGCTCAACGAAAAAAGAGATGTATTGCGTCGCTGACTCAACCGTGAAGACAGTCGGGAGTTCCAATGTATCTGCTGGTAAAATGTCTCCAAAAAATTTATTAACCACCACAATTACTGACCAACTTCACCTAGCCACTAACTTTAAAGCAAAAATCTTTGGTATTTCTCTCAAAGATAGAGGGGCTATTTTGCCTGCAGGTCACTCCGCAAATGGTGCATTTTGGTTTGATACAAAAACTGGAAATTGGATATCAAGTACTTTTTACTCTGAAGAATTACCGAGCTGGGTGAAAAAATATAACGAGCAAAAAAGAGCCAATCAGCTACTCCAAGAAGGATGGAAAACGCTTTTGCCTATTGAACAATATACGGAAAGTGAAGCCGATGACCAGCCCTATGAATCAAAAATTACGGCAGATAAAAAATCGTATTTTCCTTATACGTTTACAGCTTCTTTCGGAGAATCTTTCGCCGCTCTCTCCACTTCCCCACATGGCTTGACTCTCACAAAAGAACTTGCTATCGAAGCAATCAAAAATGAAAATTTAGGAAAAAATGGAACTACAGATTTTCTAGCAGTTAGCTTTTCTTCAACAGACTACGTTGGTCACGCCTTTGGCCCATACTCCGTTGAAACAGAGGATATGTACCTACGCCTCGATAGAGATCTTGCAGAGCTCCTTTCTTTTCTTGATAAATGGGTTGGTAAGGATAATTTCACTGTCTTTTTGACTGCAGATCATGGAGTTATGGATGTAACAGATATGTGGAAAAAATACAAACTACCTGCCGGTCGCTTAGCTTATTCAGACATGGTGAAAGCCGTTAAAAAAACACTAACAGATAAATATGGCGATGCAAGTCTATATGAGTCATCTGCCAATTATCAACTGTACTTTGATAGAAAGAAAATGACTGAAAAAGGCGTTTCCATCAAAGAAATTCACGCACTCATTCGTCCAATTTTAATGGAATTTGAAGGTATTTCGGATGTAATTCTTTCGGATGAAATTGGGGCATCTAATCTAAATCATCACTTACAAGAATTGTTTAAAAACGGATATCACGCTGTGCGTTCTGGGGATATTCAGTTAGTGACAATGCCAGGCTGGATTGCTAGTTCTATTACAGCAACACATGGTTCAACATATAATTACGATACGCACATTCCACTTATTTTTTATGGGGCTGGAGTCGCTCCAGGAAAAACATACGAACGCACTGGCGTAGCAGATACGGCGCCTACTTTGGCAGCTATTCTTAAAATATTGTCACCTAGTGGTACTATGGGCGAGATAATTCCCGCAGTTATTAAATAAGATGAAAGAAAAAAAATAGACGAATGAACCTCTTGTATGAATAGTTTCTCATACGAGAGGTTTCTTTTTAGAATTAGGATTTCAGTTGATTATCCCGCTGAAAAATCAATTAATTTGCGAAATTTGTAAATTATCCCAGTAAATAATCTGAATCCGCTACATATAACACTGAATGTTATGACCATCTTAGAGAAAATAGTAGAGAATAAACGATATGAAGTAGCTCGGGCACAGAGCTCTTTTTCTGTGCAACGATTACAAGATGAACCTGCTTCTCATAGAAAAGGGAATTCTTTAGTACAAGCATTAAAAGCGGAAGGTTCTTCGCAAATCATAGCAGAGTTTAAACGAAAGTCTCCTTCGAAAGGGCTAATTAATGCAGGTGCTGGTGTCTCTGAAACTACAATCGGTTACACGGAAGCTGGAGCTGCTGGTATTTCTGTTCTCACAGATACCGTTTTTTTCGGTGGATTTAAAGAGGATTTATTCATCGCGCGGG
>CAYNRA010000064.1:0-17491 GCA_964399465.1 uncultured Cytophagales bacterium | reverse complement strand
CCATCCACCATCGAACGCCGTACGGGCGAACGCGATTCGCCCCAATCATTGAAAAAAATCCATAAACGTTTCTCTTTTTTCGGGAGGCTGTTCTATCTTGTACTTTATTCTCCATCTATCTATAAACCTACCCAAAATTATGCGCCTTCTTTCCGCTCTTTTTTGCTTGGTTTTTCCGTTTTTCGTACACGCCCAGTCTTCCGGAAAAACCATCGAACAATTCACCCAAGGGATGAAAGCCCAACCCGGCTTCGTCTCGCTTTATTACGACGCCTCCTCCGGCAAAGTCTATGGGGAAGTCTCCCAACTTAACCAAGAAATCCTGTACTATACAAGTCTCGCCCGCGGAATTGGCTCCAACGACATCGGACTAGACAGAGGCAAACTCGGTACGGAACACGTCGTTAAATTTGAGAAAATGGGACAAAAACTCTTCCTCACGGAGCCCAATTATGCCTATCGAGCAATTTCAAACGATCCTCTCGAAAAAAAAGCAGTAGAAGAATCTTTTGCTAAATCGGTTCATTTTGCCTTCGATATCGTCGCACAATCCAAAACTGCTTTTCTGATTGACCTCACTCCTTTCGTTCTCCGCGATGCCGTACAAGCCATCGAAAGTATCTCCGAAACCAACCAAGGAAGCTTCAAAATTGAACCCAGCCGATGTGCTGTTTTTGAGGAAATGACCAAGAGTTTCCCAAAAAATACAGAAATTGAAACCATCATCACGCTATCTGGAACAAAACCCGGCAGGTATCTCCAAGCCGTTGTTCCAACGCCAAGCGTGGTAACGATGCACCAACATCACTCGTTTGTCGAACTTCCCGACGCAGGTTTCAAACCCCGCGAATTTGACCCCCGCATTGGGTATAACGGCATCGAATTTTACGATTACTCGTCTCCTATTCACGAACCAATCGTAAAAAAATACATTTCCAGACACAGATTAGAGAAAAAAGATCCGACCGCCACACTTAGTGAGCCCGTCGAACCCATCGTGTATTATCTCGACCCCGGCACACCCGAACCTATCCGTTCAGCACTTTTTGAAGGAGCAACGTGGTGGAACCAAGCTTTTGAGTACGCAGGCTATAAGAATGCGTTTCAAGTAAAAATGCTTCCTCCAGATGCCGATCCCATGGATATTCGGTACAATCTCATCCAGTGGGTGCATCGAAGTACCCGCGGCTGGTCGTACGGCGCAAGCATCATTGACCCCCGAACAGGCGAAATCCTCAAAGGAAAAGTAACATTGGGCTCTCTCCGCGTTCGCCAAGATTTCCTGATTGCACAAGGGCTTGTTGGTAATTTTTCAACAGCCGACACCTCGCTGTCTGAAATGTATCAAATGTCTTTGGATCGCCTCAAGCAACTTTCTGCACACGAAATTGGTCATACTCTCGGTCTGCCGCACAATTATATTTCCAGTACAAAAGACCGCGCGTCTGTTATGGATTATCCGCATCCGTACGTCGAGATGAAAAACGGAAAGATAAGTCTAAAAAATGCCTATACCTTGCAAATCGGGGAATACGATAAAATGTCCATTCTTTGGGGCTACCAAGATTTCCCAAAGGGGGTGAACGAAAAAGCCGAATTGGAGAAAATAGTACAAAGAACATTAGCCCAAAAATTGGTCTTTTTAACCGACCAAGATGCCCGTCCAGAAGGTTCTGTACATCCGCAAACCCATCTGTGGGATAACGGCACAGATGCTGTCGAGGAACTTCAACGTTTGATGAATATACGCAAAACCGTATTATCTCAGTTTGATGCACGAAAAATCACAACCGGCACCCCACTTGCTCTTCTTGAAGAGGTATTTGTGCCGATGTATTTGTTCCACCGCTACCAAACGGAAGCAGCTTCCAAGGTTATTGGCGGTGCAGATTACCGATTTGCACTCAAAAATGACGGCCAACCTGTCTATGTTCCGGTAAGTGCCAAAACACAACGAAAAGCACTAGATGTATTGCTCACGACCTTAGAACCTGATTTTTTGGCTGTTCCTGCTCAGTTATTGCCTTTGTTGCCCCCACGCCCGTATCGCTATAATCCGAACCAAAAAGAAGTATTTAAGCGGACAACCGGACTTAGTTTTGACCCACTTTCTCCCGCTGAAGCTGCGGCTAGTTTAACTATTCGCTTGCTTTTGAACCCAGAAAGAGCGGCACGGCTCGCTACCCAATCTGTCTATGACGCTTCGCTTCCGTCTCTCTCGGAAGTCATGGGGAAAATCACGGATAAGATTTGGAACGATAAAAAACAACTTGAAAGAGCGGATTACAGCGGACAAATTGCTCGTTTGGTTGCCATGCTGCATGTGCAACAATTGATGCAATTGACCCAAAATAAGCAAACAAGTTTTGATGTTCGGGCTGTTGCCTACCAAGAACTCAAAAAAATTCAAGTTGCACAAACAAACCAATCCATCGGGAATGGGTTCTCTCAAATGGTTCAACTGAAAATCAGTCAATTTGAGCAAAATCCAGAGGCAAGTATTGCCGAAATGCCCAAAGCAGCGCCCGATGGCCAACCGATTGACCCTGGGTATGATTGGTTGGCAGGTACCTGTATTACACAAGAATAACTATTTTTTATTAACAAGACGTTTGTGTTCTTCACCAGGACACGAACGTCTTTTTCTTTTTTTATGGGACTCGAAATTGAACGAAAATTTTTGGTTAATGCCCCACTTTGGGCAGAAACCGAACACCCTAAAGGGACATTTTACCGACAAGGTTATCTACACAGCGACGTAGAAAAAACCGTACGCGTCCGGATAGCTGGCGAAACGGCCTTTCTGACCATCAAAGGCAAGACAGTTGGGGCGAGCCGTGCAGAATTTGAATACGAAATTCCGGTTGAAGATGCCACTGAGCTTCTCGATACATTGGCAAATGCAGAACTCAGTAAAATTCGGTATGTAATGGAATACCGAGGGAAAATATGGGAAATAGATGAATTTAAAGGTGAAAATGCGCCGTTGCTTCTAGCAGAAATTGAACTACAGTCGGAAGACGAAACAGTTGAACTACCACCGTGGATAGCAGAGGAAGTAACCGACGACGAACGTTTTTTCAATGCTTATTTGGCAAAAAAACCGTTTGGCTCGTGGTAAAATTGTTTTGTATTCTACCCCAAAACAAAAAAGCATACCTACGATTTCGGTTGGTATGCTTTTTTATTTGGGGTAACTTGGTTTACAACTCTACCGCCTGAAAACCGATTTTTTGCAATTCCTCGGTCATTTTTGCTGCATCAAAATCAGCATCAGCTTCAATGGTTAATACCTTATCCGGATTTGCCGTATCGACTTTCCAGGAATCAATGGCATCTATTTGATTGAGAACGGGCGTTACTTTTTGTACACAACTGCCACAATTGATTGTCGTCTTGAACTGAACTTGTTTCATATATTAATCTATTTTTTTCCATTTTAATCGAACACTATTTAATACCACCGACACAGAACTAAACGCCATCGCGGCCCCTGCAATCATGGGATTTATAGAAATGCCAGGAACCAAACCTGCGGCAATCGGAATCCCGACAATATTATAAATGAATGCCCAAAATAAGTTTTCACGAACGGTCAGCACGGTCTGTTTTGCAATCTGATGCGCCCGCTCAATGCCGTGTAAATCTTGCCCAAGTAACGTGACTTGTGCTACCTCCTTTGCAACATCTGCCCCATGGCTCATGGCAATACTTACATCCGCTTCTGCCATGGCTTCGGTATCATTTATGCCGTCACCAATCATCGCTACACACGCGCCTTTTTCTTGTAACTTATTCACAAACAAGCGTTTATCTTGTGGTAATTGTTGTGCATGAACAACTGAAATTCCGACTTGACTCGCAATGCGTTGGGCACTTTCTAGTCTATCTCCCGTCAATAAATAAACGGCTGCACCTTTGCTTTTCCAAAAATCAACCGAGGCTTTTGCAGACGCTTTCAATTCATCCGCCAACACCCAAATACCTAAGACTACCGAATCATTGGCAAAATAAACCCAAGTAGTTCCGTCATTTGGTAAGTTTATATCAGAAGGAATAGAAATACCTTCTTTTTCCATAAGTAGTTGATTACCAACCAAATATTTATTGCCATCTATCCATCCTTCTGTTCCAAAACCAATGAGTTGCTCGGTTTTTTCTACTTCCAGATACGAAATATCTCCTATGTATTGTTCAATTCCTTTGGCCAATGGATGCGTTGAATGGCGCTCAATACTTTTTAATATCTGACTCGCCTTTGGCTGTTCATCGACATCAATAAACCATTGCTGAGCAACCACAGCGGGTTTTCCGACAGTCAAAGTACCTGTTTTATCATAGATAACGGCAGTCACTTGTGTGAAAGTTTCCAAGACTTCAGCGTCTTTCAGCAAGACATGCCAGCGAGCAGCTTTGCCCATGCCAACAATCAGGGCGGTTGGTGTGGCGAGTCCAAGAGCACACGGACATGCAATGACAAGAACCGTAATTGCATGAATCAACCCATCGGAAAATCCGTTTTCTCCCCCCCAAATGGCCCATCCAATAAAAGTAAGCAGTGCAATTACTAGGACAATCGGTACAAAAATTGCTGCCACCTTATCTACCATTTTCTGAATCGGTGCTTTACTTCCTTGTGCATCGCGCACACGATCTATCAATTGGGCAAGTACGGTGTCGTTTCCTGTTTCTGTTACCGTAATTCGAAGTGTTCCTTGTTGATTTAGTGTACCCGAAAAAACCCGATCTCCCTTATTTTTCAAGACAGGTTCAGCTTCACCAGATAGCAGGGATTCATCCACATACGATTCTCCTTTTCTCACACGACCGTCAACAGGAATCCGTTCCCCTGCCAGCACGTCCACCCAATCGCCTACCAGAACGTCTGCCAATGGAATTTCTTGGAGTTCTCCGTTACGAACGACCCGCGCCGTTGTTGCCTCCAAAGACATGAGCTGCTGTATAGCCTCTCCGGTCGATGCTTTTGCCTTTTCTTCCAGATACTTACCGATTAATAAGAAAACGATGACCATACCAGCAGACTCAAAATACAAGTGTTGCACCCAACCCGTCATCCAATTGACGAGACTGTAGAAATACGCAATGCCGGTACTCAAGGCAACGAGCGTATCCATATTTACCCGACTGATTCGCGCATTTGTATAAGCATTCCAGAAAAAAGAGCGACCAAAATAAAAAAGAATGGGCGTGGTGGTCAGAAACAAAATCCAATGAGCCCACGGGTGGTGCATTTCCCACATACCGAAATACATGAGCGGCAACGCTAATAAAATAGCCCCCAATGTATTTTTTCCAATTTTATCTATTTTTTTAGCGTGCTGTTCTTTGCGAGAAACGTCTTTTTCGGTGTCAGTGTGCAATAGATAGCCCGTTTTACGTACAGATTTTTCAATTTGTGCTAATTCAAGAGAAGAATCAACAATGGTAAACTGAACTGTTTCAGAAGCATAATTCACACGAACATCCGCAAGACCTTCTTGCTTGGCGAGGGTTGTTTCCAGATGCACAGCACACGCCGCACAGCTCATACCTTCCACTGTAAGCCTGAATTTTTCCATAATTTGTTCTGTTTTTTACAAAATTACCCGAATTACCTACCCAACCATTATAAATTTGGCAACTATCTGTTACATAATTCAGTAAAAACAAATAAGTACAATACCAAAATATAACATAATCAACTTATAATCAGATATTTATATAAATTTATTTATTTCTTACACTGTTACAGATTGATATAACAAGACACATTTTAACCTATTTAAATTATTTTTAATAGATTGTATCTATGGATTTAAGGTAAAAACTGGCAAAGAAAATTGCTGAAAATACCAAAAAGACCTTTCAAAAATAGACAAATACGAACATAATTTTGTTTTTATTAGATAAACTATGTAAATCAACATGTCAACAAAATAAAAATTCACATTAAGACGAATAAGCCATCTTTTATTTTGCAACTATCTTTTTATTCATTCGAAAAAAAAATTTTTTTGTGTTATTCGATTTTGACTTTTTGAGGTAATAGCAATTAATTTTTAAATTCTTCCTTGTTGATGTGTTAAAATGAACTAGAAAACAGGTAAAAATGAAAAAACAGTAAATTTTGCGTGTAAATAGACCAGATTTTTGTACTATTCCTATATTTTATTTCATGAAACTAATGGATTACTTTTGTTGTAGTAGTAGCAAGTAGAGAGGCATAAGGCCACGCAGAGCTACTCTTTTCCAAAAATCAAAACATGTACAATTATGCAAAAGCAACAATATTTAACACCGAATTTATATACAACCAACAACGCATCAGAAATCATTGATTACTTAGTAGATCATCAAATGATGCCGGCGAACTTAGACGTAAACCACGTTGTTTCTGCATTTGATGGAGATAATTTCACGCTGGTTTTATTCGTAAAGTCAGAAGCTGAACAAAAATTCATGCTATTCCGCTTCGAGAACTTTGCTATTTGCAAGGCAGAAATGATGAAACTATCTAACGTGTTCAATTCAATCATCGCGAGTGAGGCAGATACACATACGTACAAAAAAGCGAAACGTATTTTAGACGAAACCGTTTATATGTTACCAACGTATCGGGCGATGTATGGCTACAAAGTGGATGAAAACTTGCTGTTTGACTCAAGTAGCCAAGCCGTTTATGTTTAACTCATAAATAAACAAGTAGAGATGAAAAAGAAAGTGATCGGATTAGTATTAGGGGGCTTTTTCTTCTTGATGGGAACAACACACGCACAAAGCGATACGGGTTTGAATCCCAACAATTACAAGCATAAAAACAAAGCCTTGGCAGCTGCTGGCAAGAAAACCACAGTAAATGCAACCCAAAAAGAGGTTTTAGCTTCGAAAAATTACAAGAAGCACCAAAATAAGTCGAATATGAATATCGTCACAACGGACGCGGTTCAATCGACAGATGCACGGATACGGAAAGCGAACTACAAAAGTTCGTTCAATTAATCTGAAATAAAAAAAGAGCCTAACGGCTCTTTTTTATTTACGTATCTCCTGCAACATACCCAAAACCAGCTGCGAAGAATTACTAGCGGCAGGTCCCACAAACTGAGAAAAATTGAGTTGCGCCTGATTATTCGCATTATCACTACAACTCCGTAAAACAATAAATGGAAGCCCTATCGAGCGACACACATGCCCCACTGCTGCTCCTTCCATTTCTGTTGCTATTGCACCAAACTCTGTAAAAATCCATCGTGCTTTTTCTGTATTACTTACAAATAAATCACTGGTTCCAATTATTCCTGTAAATACCATTGGTTTTCTTCCAGCAACTGCTTTAAAGACGACTTTATTTGCTGCCTTTTGGGCTAGTTCAAGTAAATATTTGTCTGCCGGAATCGCGAGGTCTGTAAAATTCCCTCCTGTTATTTTCCGGAAAGGCCAAACCGTAAAATGCCCTGAAGAGTCAATACGCCCTAAATCATATTGCAAAACAGCCTCTCCAATGACCATATCGCCCGGAAGCGCCTCGGGATGTAACCCACCTGCAACTCCTGTAAAAATCAAGCCCTTGAGATCAAAATTTTGTGTTAGAACTGCAGTACTGTACGCTGCATTTACTTTGCCGACACCCACTTTGCAAATCACGACGGGCACACCAACCAATTCGCCCGTAAAAAAATCAATTCCTCCTTTTTGACTCTTTTCCTTTTTTTGCAGATTTTCGACCAATAAGTTGATTTCTTGATCCAATGCACCCATGATGGCATACCGTTGCCCATAGGAAGTGGTATAAAGGAACAAAAATAGAAGAACCGAATACCTTATTTTTTTTATTGCCATAAGAAATAGATAGATAATAATGTGAGGATGTATAAAATGAGAGGAACTTCGCTGCGTTTTCCTGCGAACACTTTAAGAAATGTCCAGCTGATAAACCCAAAGGAAATTCCGATGGATAAACTATATGTAAACGGCATAAGAACAAGCGTCAAAAAGCAAGGGATAGCTATTTCTTGGTTTCGCCAGTCGATTTCACGTAGCGGAGCAAGCATGTAAGAACCCACTAAAACAAGTGCGATAGAACTAGCAATGCTTGGAATAATGGATAGCAATGGCGATAAAAACATAAATGGTAAAAATAAAAATGCAGCCGTTATCGCTGTTTTACCTGTCCTACCACCTGCTTCAATCCCAACAGCTGACTCAATGAAAGCGGTTCCTGAACTACTTCCTACTAAACCTGCGAAGATTGTCGCCAAAGAATCTGTCAAAAGTGACTTTCGCATATTTTGAGGCGAACCATCTGCTTCTTTCAACCCAGATGCTTCTGAAAGTCCTACAAAAGTGGAGATGCCGTCGAATAAAATCGTAAATGTAAATACAAATAAAACGGGTAAATAAGCAAACTGAAGTGAACCAAGAATGTCTGCTTTAAATAGAAGTGAGAAATCTGGTGCAGCCCAAATTCCGGTATAATTTACAAGAGAAGGTACTCCAAAATTTACAGCAGATGCATCGCCCCACCAGCGGCCAATCGGCCAAGCAAGGACAGTTGTACCTACAATTCCGTAAATCAATGCACCGGGAATACGGCGGAGTGAAAGAACAGCAGTCAATAGTAATCCACCAAGAAAAGTTAAAATAATCGGATCTTTAAATAACGCCATACTTACAAGCGTTGCTGGATTATCTACGATAAAGTGGGCATTTTGAAAACCAATAAAGCAGATAAACAACCCAATTCCGGCAGAAACCGCATGTCTCAACTCGGTAGGAATCGCTGCAATTATTTTCTCTCTTGTTTTGAAGAGCGAAAGCAACAAAAAGAGCACTCCAGACCAAAAGACGGTTCCTAAAGCTTGTTCATAAGACAAGCCGTAAATTTGTACAGCTGTGAACGCAAAAAAAGCATTAATACCCATTCCAGGTGCGACAATGATGGGATTTTTCGCATACAAGCCCATCGTAAGACTACCAAAAAAAGAGACGAGTACGGTAGATGTCAAAACAGCGGAAAAGGGCATACCAGCAGTAGAGAGAATGGCGGGGTTCACTACAATGATATAAAACGCCGCAAGAAAAGTACTGATACCTGCAAGGACTTCTGTTCGGAGGGAGATGGTTGGTTGTTTCATTTTGCTTAAAAGGTAGCAATTTACATGAAACGGAGGGTTCAGACAAACAGAAGAGGAAGATTTAGTTAAAACAAAAAATCCCAACTTTTCAGTTGGGATTTTAAGAGCCTCCTATCGGGATCGAACCAATGACCTACTGATTACAAGTCAGTTGCTCTACCAGCTGAGCTAAGGAGGCGTCGTTGTTTTAACTTGATGCAAAATTAGTATTTTGAAATATATCACGCAAGTTTTGAGTAAAAAAAATTAACAAAAAAAATAAATTATTTTTCAGCTAATTCATTTTCAATGAGTTACGGATTTGCTTTCATAAATTCGACAAATCCGTAACTCATCCGATTTAAGAAGCTGAGACGATGAGTTTCAATTTTTCCTCCAATTGTGCTAACTCTTTTTCAGCCGCTTCGATTTTTTTATCGTATTCTGCTTTCAATTTATCCGCTCCTTTAGATGGGCCAAAGAACTCGATATTATTTCTCCAGAGTGCTACGTCGTCTTCGATACCTTTGATTTTCTTTCTTAAGTCATTTTCTTGTTTTGCAAACGACTTATTACCACCCTTTCCAGACGTTTTCAGTACCACTTCTACTTCATTTTGAAGCATCAACTTATCTTTTTCTGCCCCTTCGATATTTGAAGCAGATTTCACATAACTATTAATGGCATCTACAAATTCTGTTTGGATACGCTGCATGTCTTTTCTAGGCACGAAACCAATCGAGTTGTAGCGTTTCTTAAACTCTGCAAGTTGCGCCATATCCATAGACTCACCCGCAATACTCAATTTTATTTCGGCAATCAATGCTTCTTTTAAAGCTAGATTTTCTGCATACTCTTTATCTACTTCGCTCGATGCTGCACGTTTTAAGTCAAAAAATGCATCACATGCCTTTTTGAAACGATTGTAAATACTGTCTTTTTGCTTTTCAGGGACATGACCAATTGTTCTCCAAGTTTTTTGAAGTTCAACGACCTTATTTGTATTGTCCGAAGAAACATCTTCAGCTTCAAGGAGTGCTTCCACTTGCTCGCATAAATATGTTTTTGCTTTCAAGTTTTCCAAACGTTCAGCTTCTAAGGCATGGAAAAAGTCCCCTTTATTTTTGAAGAAAGTCTTTAATAATTTCCAGAACTCTTTGCTTACCGTTTTTCCTTTATCTCTATCAACAGATCCTTTGATGGCATTCCATTGCTCTTGAATTTCAAGAACCTCTTTCGTTTTCGCGTTCCACTCATTGATACTTTGGCTTGAGAATGCCACATATCCACGAATATTCTCGAGTAATCTTTGTTTTGCCTCCAAGATTTCATCTTGAAGTTTATTATTTTCAGCCAATTGATTTCTACGTTTCGCGTAGATAATATCGAAAGCTGCTTTCAGACGAGCCCAAAGTTGTTCTTGTTCTTCTCTAGGCGCTGGTCCAATTTGTTTGTATTCTGCTTGTAAATCATTTGCCAACTTGAATGCACCAGGTGCTAGTGAATCAGACGCTTCTGCTTCTTTTGCGATAGCTTCGATGCGATCAACCAATTCTTTTTTCCCTTCCAAGTTCTTCTTACGATCCAAATCTTTGAGTTCGTTTTGGATATTACGAATACTGAAGTAGCGATCGACTAATGCATTATATGCTTGCCACAGAGAGCCATTATGTGGAGAGCTCACATTACCTGCTAACTTCCATGCTTCTTGTAATTGCTTGAAGGCAGCCCATGTTTCTTTGGAACCTCCCTGCTCTTCTTTGTCAACAATATCACGTAACTCTTGTAATAGACGTGTTTTTGTTTCAAAATTATTTTCTTTCAACCTTTCCATTTTTTGGTAATGGGTGGTTCGCGCATCACGAATTTGAACCAGTAAAGACTCAAATCGGACAGAATAGTTATCATTTTTAAATTCAAAACCTTCTTCATTGCCATTTTCTGCAATGTAGGCCTTCAATGCCTCAGATTTCTCTTGCACTTTGATTTCTTCGAAAACCGGACGCATTTCTTTTAAAACGCTGTCAATATTCTTGATGTCAGCAGTTGAAACTTGCGGATTTTGAATAGATTCGAGGAGCTTTTCAGCCAAATCAACAAACTCCTTTTTGTCTAAGGAAGTAAAATCTACCCCTTTTCCAACAAAATCGAGTTCTTGTTGCTCTGTTTCGGCTAATTCAGGAGTGGATTCAGTATCAACCGTTGTTGGTACGGCATTGGTTTCCTCATTGCCAATGTTGTTGTCTGTCGTTGCGTTGTGTTGCTCTGCCATTTTATACGATAATGTAAACGTTGAAAGAAATTAGTCTGCTCAGCTTGCAAAATTATATATTTATACGCAAATTTGACCAAAAAGGACTAATTTATGCCAAATGAAATAAATATTGCTGATTTAAGGCAGACATACACTCGGAACGAGCTGTTAGAAAAAAATGTTTCAAAAAATCCGTTCGAGACTTTTCATGTATGGTTTGAAGAGGCAGTAAAATCGGGCATTTTAGAACCAAATGCGATGGTTTTATCTACGATTGAAAACGAAATGCCCTCTTCACGCGTAGTACTTTTGAAAGCCCTAGATGACACTGGGTTTGTGTTTTATACGAATTATGAAAGTCACAAAGGGCAACAATTAGTTCAAAATCCCTTTGCTAGTTTAACCTTCTTTTGGGACAAACTAGAGCGCCAAGTTCGGGTTCAAGGTAGAGTAGAGTTTGTTTCGGCTGAAGAGTCAGACGCCTATTTTCAATCAAGACCGAGAGGTAGCCAATTGGGTGCTTGGGTCTCTGCACAAAGTACTGAAATTCCGGATAGGTCGGTTTTAGAGGATCGTTTGAAAGAACTAGAAACGCAATACGCTAATGAACTACTCCCTATTCCGAGACCACCACACTGGGGTGGAATACGTATTCTTCCTCTGAAAATTGAGTTTTGGCAGGGTCGGCCTAATCGGTTACATGATCGATTGTTGTATCAGAAGACTGAAAACAATTGGCATATCACTCGCCTAAGCCCTTGACAGGATAAAATTGTAATTTTTTGCTAATTTTCAACCAACATACTGTTTTTGATTGTATTTTTGTCATGTTGCAAACCAAAACTAATTTATCATGTACGACTATCAATTTCCAACGTGGTTGCCTATCGCTTTCTTTGTTACCCTACTTATTTTGTCATTCTTGACAGGTCTTTGGTTGGTAAAAAAAGAAAGAAATTATAAAGGATTTTGATTAATTCGCTCACGCATTAATCTTACCATATCCCCTCTTCCAAGTGTAACACCCGTGCACTTGGATTTTTTTTTTGAATTACTCTTGCCATTATGGAAGACCTCATCCCGTTAGAACAGGCAACTACAATCTCTTCGCAACCTATTAACCTATCCAGGTATTTCCCTAATTCATGTGCAGGCACATTGAGCCCACCCCAATTAAAATCGGCAAATTCATGCCTTTCCCGTACATCAACCAAGCAAAAGGCAGGATTTTGCTCTTTTAACTTCAATAAGAGTTCTTCTCTTGAAATAACCTCAATTTTATTCATTTTCTCCCTATTTACAGTAGTTTTGTATGCTTAAATAGTGATTTTTTTACGTGACATATTGCACGATTCATCTTCTTTCTACACGAATTTATGGACTGGATTAGCTTACAAAAAGGATTTAAACATTATTTACAACTTGAATTATCCCTTTCTCCACATTCGATTGAAGCCTACGAGCAAGATGTCACTAAATTATTTCAATTTAGTCAGACACTCCCGAACACTCCCTCTCCAAGCCAACTTAGCACAGACGATTTACTCGTTTTTCTCGGATTTCTGAATGAGCTTGGACTTGCAGCCACCAGCCAAGCCCGTATTATCTCAGGAATAAAAGCTTTTTTTACTTTTTTACAACTCGAAAACATCATTCAGGACGACCCAACCACCTTGCTTGAAGCACCAAAACTTGGTAGAAAACTACCTGACACACTCAGTTTTGAGGAAATCGAGCAAATGCTTGTATCCATTGATCTATCCACCAAAGAAGGTGCAAGAAACCGAGCTATTCTTGAAGTTTTATATAGTTCTGGGCTTCGGGTCAGTGAATTAATTTCTTTACGTTTGAGCGACTGCTTTTTCGATATTGGGTTCATTCGTGTCATAGGTAAAGGCAATAAAATGCGTATGATCCCGATTGGAAAAGATGCCATTAAATTTACTTTACTTTATATAGAACACATTCGAAACTGGCAAGAAATCCAGGAAGGGCATGAAGACTTCTTGTTTCTCAATCGGCGTGGAAAGCAATTAACACGAGTAATGATATTCCTGATAATCAAAGATATAGCGTATAAATGTGGTATTACAAAAACGATTTCCCCACATACTTTTCGGCATAGTTTTGCCACCCATT
Source organism: uncultured Cytophagales bacterium (assembly GCA_964399465.1). Lineage (GTDB taxonomy): Bacteria > Bacteroidota > Bacteroidia > Cytophagales > Spirosomataceae > CAYNRA01. Next base: position 3,985 of record CAYNRA010000064.1, on the reverse strand, counting down.
TGATTGAAGGTGGAGCTGACTTGCGCGCCATTCAAGAAATGTTAGGTCATCAATCCATCACTACAACCGAGATTTACACGCACTTAGACCGTGCTTATTTACAAGAAACCCTCCGCCAATTTCATCCGCGAAGTCAAGCATCAAGCGAATAATTCAGAGCTCAGATAGCGGTCACCTCGGTCACAAACGATAAAAACGATGACACCTGAATCGAGTGTTTTCGCCAATTCGATAGCAGCATGAGCCGCGCCTCCACTGCTCATTCCTCCGAATATAGCTTCTTCTTTGGCTAATCTTCGCGCCATCGCCGTAGCTTGTTCAGTTGATACATCTAGGACTTTATCCACACGTGACGCATCGAAAATAGCAGGTAGATAAGCTTCAGGCCATCTTCGGATGCCCGGAATAGATGAACCGTCTGTGGGTTGGCATCCAACAATTTGCACAGACTTACTTTGTTCTTTCAAAAACATGGAAGTACCCATGATAGTCCCCGTGGTTCCCATTGAACTTACAAAATGGGTTACTTTTTGGTTTGTATCGCGCCAAATTTCGGGGCCAGTTGTTCGGTAATGTGCCAAATAATTGTCTTTATTGGCGAATTGATTCAACAAAAAAGCTTCTCCTTTTGCCGCTTTTTCCTCCGCATAATCACGACAAATTTCAATGGATTGAAGCAAGGTTACTTTTGCACCGAACGCTTCCATGGTTAGAGTTCTTTCGCGGGTAGAGTTTTCAGGCATGACCAATTCAATAGATAAGTCATACAATCGTGCCATCATAGCAAGCGCAATTCCTGTATTTCCGCTTGTAGCTTCGATTAAATTTCCGCCTGGTTGGACATCACCTCTATTTAGTGCGCCTTGAATCATAGACAAAGCAGCGCGATCTTTGACACTTCCGCCGGGGTTATGCCCTTCTAATTTTCCGAATATTTGTACATTCGGGTTCGGATTCAATTTTTTTAGTTCTACTAGCGGGGTATTTCCAACTAAATCAGCGATGGTTGCCATACTCAGATTTTACTTATTCGTTTATTTTTTCAATTACTTTAATTTCAGGTTTATGATATACGCGCGAGCCAGGTGGGACACTTTTTGTTAACCAGACATTTCCTCCAATAATACTCCCCTCACCTATCACCGTTTCACCACCTAAAATCGTTGCACCAGAGTAAATCACCACTTGATCCTCGACAGTTGGGTGTCTTTTTTGATTCGCCATTGACTTTTCGACGCTTAATGCACCCAATGTTACCCCTTGATAGATTTTTACGTGTGCACCGATGTGCGTTGTTTCACCAATAACAACGCCAGTTCCATGATCAATAAAAAAATAATCTCCGATAGTTGCGCCAGGATGAATATCAATTCCCGTACGCGAGTGCGCATATTCTGTTAATATACGTGGAATTAAATGAATATTTTGTTCGAAGAGCAAATGAGCAAGGCGAAAGAAAGAAATTGCATAAAACCCAGGATAAGCGCGAATGATTTCAAAAGCACTTAAAGCCGCTGGGTCACCTGCAAGCATGGCGGCTACATCCGTATTCAGCACACGATATAGTTCTTGTAATCCCACCATGACATTTTGAGCTTTTTGATCTATATTACAGTCTTTACAACTATCTGTGGCATGGAGAATTGCTTTTAAATCATCTTCGAGTCGTACGATCTCCTTTTCAATTTCTGCGACATGTTGAAATAGCCCTTTTGTTTGTTCTGGGAAAAGTAGCCGAATAACACGGTGTGCCCAAGCCGCAATTTCTTTTGTAGGCGGTACGGCTTCCGTTTGTTGATGTTTGACAAAGAGGTGATGCAAAAAATCAGCACTTTGGTGGATTTTAGACGGCTCAGACATACATTTAAATCTTTTAGAATAAAACAGTGAACAGTGGGAAGAGGTTTCTTTCTGAATTTCTTAAAATAAAAATGGGAAAAATCTCTTTTTCCCATTTCGTATTTATCTATTGACAACAAACCGCTTGGTTTTAGTTCCTTCCTTCGTTTTAATCTGAACGATATAACTACCTGAAGGGAGATAATCTATTCTCATTTGGTGCATAAAACTTTTCTCATCACTCCAATTAGATTCCTGACTCATTTTTCGTCCCATTTGGTCAAAAATTGTTGTTTCTACTTGCTGTTTATATGAAACGGGTAGTTGGATTGAAAGAAAATCACTCGATGGATTCGGGAATATTTGAATCTTAGTAACTGGAATAGGTTCCGTAGCAGTTGGTTTTGGCAACGAGGATTGGATGCGTAAATTATCAATTGACCAACCCCACCCCTTCACAAATTGATCAGAATATAATCTAAACCGTATCAATACTTCTTGATCTCGTGCAAAGTCATTTGTACCTGTGAGAAGAATCGTACGTGGTTTGTACAAAGAAGGATTGGGTTTGCCTTGTGAAAACGGAGCATCTCCAGGTCCAAAATTATTGAATTCTGTTTTCCAAACACTTTCTGCACCACTATCATAGCCATCAGCAAATGGAACCCAAGATGCACCTCCATCTCTTGAGCCCTCAACGACCACATAATCCCAGAACTCATCACTGCCAAAGCTAGCACCAGCTTCTGCAGGTTCTACAAGTACAATTTCATCAAAAGTAATCACTGCGGAGTCTGCTTCAGAGCGTAATTTGATAGGAAAACGTAGAAGTGCAATCTGATTTGCTTCAAAAGCATTATTCACTCGTTTCGTTACAGGATCCAATGAACCTAAACCATTTGGGTAGCCCGCTTTTGTATAAAGTGAACCATTCAAGAGCCCTGGTGCTGTACCGATTGTAAACCCAAGCAGTGCAAAATCATCATCGTCTCGACTAAAGTCACTTACATATGAGTTCCTAACATCTCCTTTTAAATCTGTTGCCAAAACCTCAAAGAAAGTAGGAGTTGGAACAGATTCTAGCTGCGGTTGCGTATATGTGGTTGGATAAACGGCTGTATTTCCTGCCTTATCCTTTGCAATAACCTGATACCGAACACGATCTCCTGACTTCAGAGCAGGAATTGCTCCTTCTGCTAGATATGCAAATCTATCTGCGCTACCCTGCGAAAACGAGATGTTATCAGTGGATGGATTGTATTTTTTCAATGTGATGGCAGGTCTAGTTTCCCCATTCAACTCGTACTTAACTTGCACACTTTCTACACCATTTTCAAAATCATCGATTGCATTAACGAGAAAATCCAGTGAGATGCCTGCGGGTACGATATCTGGCGCAAAATGGGTAATATCTGGAGGCGTTTGATCTGGCACTCCTACTTCAAAACTCCAAATAAAATCAGGGGCCGACGGTGGGCTTGTTACCTGTTTTTTGAAATTATCTTCGGCTACAAGATAATATCTTACCACAGCCTGAGGACTAGAAACGGGAATTGTTGCTTTGAAAGTTGAACCCGATACCCGTTCAAGTAGCAACTCTTTGGCATTGGCAAAACTTGCCTCATTGATTGTATAGAATAGCTTTGCAGAACCCTCTACGAATGTCGTATCAGATAATAAATTCGCGACAATATCTACAGATGAAACGGACGGAAAGTTTCCAAGAGGATTGTGAACAATAGAACTACTCGCCCAACCCATATCTTTGAACATGTTAATCACGATGGGACCTGGATCGAAATTTACCTCTCGAATGCTTGCCGTAGACGTCATCAAGGAATTAACGTTTCCTGAACCATACGTACCATCATCCAAATGGGAAATACTAGACCCACTCGAGTACGGAGCTGGTGCATATAATTTGGGTAAAATATTGTTATTTACACTTTTTGCTAAAGGAGAGTTAAAAAATAGATTATTGCTCGTTAGTTGGTCACGTAATTGAGTGGAAGGGTTTTTGAAAAGTGTCGTATCTATCAACGATTGTCCTTGTCCATTTTCTATAAAGCGGTCAAATGCAAAAGGAGTAGAAGTACCAAAGCCATATTTCCCATTTCCAAGTTCAATTTCCATTGAGCTAATGAAC
>CAYNRA010000063.1:14608-17756 GCA_964399465.1 uncultured Cytophagales bacterium | reverse complement strand
GCTTTTTGTATCTTTGTTTTCTCATTTTCTATCCCCCACTATGATCCAAGTTAAGGACAAACACTTCGTACCTTTCTTATCCAAAGAGATATTGGCCCAACGTGTCAAAGAATTAGCCCAAAAAATCAATCAGGACTATGCCACCAAAGACCCGCTCATCATCGGAGTCCTCAATGGCGCCTTCATTTTCTTGAGCGATTTGTTCAAAGAATTAGAAATTGATTGCGAAGTGACTTTCATTCGGGTTGCCTCTTACCAGAAAATGAACTCCTCCGGGCACGTTAAGCAAATCATTGGTTTACAGGAAGATATAAGCAATCGAGACATCATTTTGGTGGAAGACATCGTGGATACAGGACTCACCATGCAGCAGCTCATCGCGCAAATTCAAGCGCTAAAACCCGCTTCGCTCGAAATCGTCACGCTCCTCCACAAACCAGCTGCCCTAAAAGTACCCCTCGAATTAAAATACGTAGGATTCGAAATCGAAAACCGCTTTGTCGTTGGCTATGGCCTCGATTATGACGGACACGGACGAAACCTAGACGCCGTCTATGTCCTTGCGCCTTCTGAGTAAATCCTATTTTTTAGACGCATCTGCCCGTTTTTTTACTGGGTCAAACCCGTGTGTACCCCAAGGGTGACACTTGGACAAACGAACCAAGCCCAACCACGTGCCTTTCAGAAATCCCCATTCCTGAATACTCTCAATCATGTATTGGGAACACGTCGGGCTGTGCCGACACGCGTTCGGGAAATACGGAGAAATTGCGACCTGATATAGGCGTACAAATAAAATCAGGACAAATCCGATGGCTTTTGAAATCTGTTTCATAAAAAAAGCCTACCCAAAGGTAGGCTTGATTAGAACTATTTTAACAATTGGTTTAGTTCCGAAATCTGGTTTTTCAGCTGCTGAATCGCACCAGCATACCGTCCGTCCCACTCGGTTAACTTATCTGTTTTCTTGCCTTCTATCTCGTACTGAATGCCCGGCAATACCCACGATGCGTAACCACTGAATGGATCAGAGGACGCATACAACGAGCGGTACCAACTTCCAAAATACATGCCTTTTTCGTCGATAAACGCTTTTTCCAAAGCCCGCAACTTCGCATTGATTTGCTGCATTTGTGCTGCTGTTTTTGTCTGCTTTTTCAATTGAGCCGCCATAGCTTTGTCAAATGTTTGCGCAATTATATCTAACTCTTTTATCTCTTTTTGCACTTTGACAAATCCCTTAAAATCAGGAGAATACCCCTTAATTTGCTTTTCTGCTGCTTCAAAATGAGTTTTTAAATCGGTCGCATATCTCGGAATATCGTACGGCAAAACGTCTGCATTGGCAAGACGCAGAGAAAGTAAACCAACCCACTGCTCCATCATTCCACCCATTTGAAAACTAGGTTCCGCGAATTTTTCATAGAACGTAAGGTTGTCGTAATTGGTGTGATACAAGGTCGGTCCACCCACCCCTGCATTCAATGACGGAACCCCTACGTGCATGTAAAAAGCAATGTGATCTGAGCCTCCGCCAAGATTTCCGATATTTGGCTCTTGTTTCTTCGCTCCTTTCCAGACTTCAAACAATGTTTTGGACGAATCCGGAAAACTGATTTTTTGCGTGGTTTCCAAAATTACTTGCTTCATGGAAGGAGAAGCCGACGCGCCAAAATTTCTACCCGAGACCGCAGCATCCAGATTGATGTACGTCACGGCTTTGGCTTTGAGTTCGTCGTGCATTTGTTCTACCCATTCAGTTGAGCCAATGACCCCGTGTTCTTCGGCATCCCAGTGACCAATCAAGATACTTCTTTTGGGCTTTATCCCTTGTTGCGCTAGTTTATTCATGGATTCCGCTAGAGCGAGCATCATGGCAGTACCGCTGTTGGGGTCGGTAGAACCAAACGACCAAGCATCGTAATGACAACCCATGATAATCCATTCGTCAGGATTTTCTGTTCCCTCCCATTTACCGATCACGTCATAGACGCGTACCATGTCTTTTTTCTGTTGAACGTTCAGATTGACTTTGAGATCGGCGCCACCTGTCAGGCGATACGTATAAGGAAGTCCCCCTTGCCAACCAGCCGGAACAGGTTTTCCTGTCATGCGTGCGAATATTTCTTTCACCGAGCCATACGGAAGCGAAGTAACAGGAATAGTATGCAGACCAACCTCCTCTGGTTTCAAGCGTTTGATTTTCTTTGCGCCGTCGAGTGGCAAAGCGGGCTCAAAGGGTGTTAGGGCATCGCCTGTAAAATCCAATGTAAGCAAGGAACCGCGTTGAATAGAGCTTTCATTATAGAAAACCCCTTGTGGATAGACGAGTCCTTTCATGTAACCAGCATCGGCGGGGTCTGTGTAAATGATGAGACCTGCTGCACCGTATTGTTCGGCAAATTTGGCTTTGTACCCACGGAAATTTCCACCGTATCGTGCCAAGACGATTTTTCCTTTTATATCAATGCCTTCCTTTTCGAGGCGTTCAAAGTCTGCTTTTGTACCATAATTGGCATATACGACTTCAGCCGTAACATTTCCTGAACCCGACCAAGCATTCCAACCAGGCCATAAGTCAGGATGTGCCGAGTAAGGGTCTTCGGGTAATACATATTCTTGGTTATTGAGTGGAATTCGAACGGGAGCTACAACAGAAACGGAGGAATAGCCAGGTTCTTTGGGCAAAAGAATATCATAGGGATAAACAGTTGATTTCCAGCCTGCTTTCTCCATGGTCTCGACTAGGTAATCGCGTACTTTCTCATTTTGGACTGAACCAGCGGTGTGCGGAACAGAGGTAAGGGCGGTCAGGTGCGTACGAAAACGAGAAAAGTCTGTGGTTGTAAGCCATTTTTTCTCGATTTCCTCCTGTTTTTTTTGAGAAGCCGGTGTATAACCCGAATAATTTTGGGCCCATGCCGCTGAGGAAACGGCGAAAGCAAGAAGCCCGACAAAAGTACGTTTCATTGGAAGTTTGTTTAGGTGATTGTCAATCAATAGGCAAGAAATGTATTTTTTGGAGGTATGCCAAAAGAGAGACGTATTTTTCGGGATATTCTTCGACGAACTTGTTTTTCTTTTCGATGAAATTTTCCCTTGGTTGAAATCCTATTTCCATTTTTCATGCATAAAACCTAAATTCCCA
>CAYNRA010000063.1:0-14508 GCA_964399465.1 uncultured Cytophagales bacterium | reverse complement strand
GTTAAAACCTAAATTCCCATGGTTAAAACCATGGGCTACGATAAAACCGTGCGCGTACCATATAAAAAAGTCGGTTCTTCTTTTGTCAAAGACGAACCGACTTACTCGTTTTGGGTTTTACCTATTTACAACACGAGTCGAAGCCCTAACTGGAATTTACGCCCTTGGATGGGTGCGTAACTATACGTTGGGTCAAAAGAGAAATTATTCGGATTATTTATATCTACCATACGGTCAAACGGGTCAAATGCACGTAAAATAACCTCTTCTTGTGGGATAAAATTGAGTAGATTCTTCACGCCACCATATACCTCGAATCCTTTTTTGAAGCGTTTGGTCACTTGTACATTTTGCAATGAATAAAACGGTGACTGCTCTGGACGTGTGTCGTTCGGAAAAACAGGCATGTACATCGGCCCTTTCATCAACCCAATGTAATCAATGGTTATGTTTGGTTTGGCAAACGTATAACCAAGACTAAATGTCCCACTAAAACGTGAAGCCAAAATTTGTGGGGTACGTGTCTCGACGCCAAATTCATCAGGCTCCATTTTGTAGGTATCTACGTAAGTCAGTCCGAGCGTAATATCAAGCCCAGAAGCCAGCTCCCAATCTGCATTTAAAGACGCACCTTGCGTAACTGCAAATCCATTCAAATTATCGTACATGATTTTGTTTGGATCGGAATAATCAGGCAATATTTGGTTCGTAAAATACGTGTAGAACAAAGAGCCATCCAGATTTAAGAAACCATCACCAACAACAAACTTTTTAATGTAATTCAGATTGATATTGTACGAGCGTTCGGGCTCGAGCTCAGAAGCAATCACGACTTCACGTGCTGAAATCAAAGAAGCATGATCCTCTGTGAATAAATTCACGACACGAAAACCATTGCCCATCGTCAGACGAAAAATATTGGACGGATCTTTCGAAAATTTATAACTAATACGAGGCGTAAAGACATTTCCGTGGTTACTGTTGTAGTCATAACGCAAACCAACTAGGAGTTTGTGTCGCTCCCGAATACTGATTTCATCTTGGAAAAATACACCGGGAAGATGAATCACAGAAGGCTGATTTTCGGAAGTCATCGCGTTCATAGTAGCGGGTGTGCTGTCGTCATACCATGTATAGCGGTAGGCAATCCCGATGAGTGCATCATGGCTCGTACCTATTTTTTTATCCCAGTACAACTGCCCAAATCCGACGCGTTGTTTGGCGAGGTAGAGGGTATTTCCGTAGGCAGAATTTTGGTCATGGTCATTGAAAGACCAGTCAAAATAGATTTTTTGGGTAGTTGGCAATTGGTATTTTCCAAAAACTTCTGCTCGTTTGGTATAAATACTTTCTCCATAAATTTGGTCACCACCCCGAAATTCAGGTGTCCAATTTAATTCTCCACCCCATCTGTTTTCATAATAATAACGTCCGGCAATAGAAGCAACGCGGTTATTTTGACGTGTAAAATCCCATTTATTAAAAACAGAAAAACGGTTTTGAAGAGATAAATCCGTAAAGTTGTCTTCGTTTACATCTCGAATTGTATTGTAACGAAAATGATTTATACCAAGTAATGAAAACGCTTTTTTAGTTCGGAAAGAAACAGACGCATCGGTACTAAACTCGCCTTCTGACGTTGAAAAATGGTCAAAACTAATGCGAGGCGCTGTATTTGCCCGTTTGGTAATCACATTGATAACTCCTGCTACGGCTTCAGAACCATACAAGGTAGAGGCAGGACCTTTGGCAATTTCAATGCGTTCTATCATTGAATTGGGAATGCCACTCAAACCATATACCGTTGCCAAACCACTTACATTTGGCATTCCATCAATCAAAATCATGGTATAAGGGCCCTCAATTCCGTTGATACTAATCGAACTTGTATTACATACATTGCACGTAACTTGTGGCGTGATTCCGTTGATAAACGTCAGATTTTCAACCAAATTGGAGGAAGCATTTTTCTGAAAAAAACGCGGTGAATAAATTTCTATCGGAATGGGACTATCGTCTTTTCGTACTTCTTTCATCGTTCCCGTTACAACTACTTCTTGCAGACCAAGAGAAGAAGGTTCCAAATATATTTCCAATGGTTGCACCGGTAATGCAGACAATGTGACCACTTTTTTCATAGAACCAACAGCTGAAAACTGAATGGATAAAGGAAAACGTAACGTTGAAGCATCTAGTGAAAAACGACCCAATGAGTCGGCTAAAATTCCTGTCTTTGTCTCGTTTATTGCAACAGTTGTGAAGGGTATAGCAGCGCGAGTTTGCGTATCTAAAATGCGTCCTGTGATGGCTTTCTGCCCGAATGAAGAAAACGTGCAAAAGCTAGTTAGTGCTAAAATAAGCACATTCATTTGTATTTTTTTCCACATATAAGGTTGTTATTTTGTCACAAATATAGTGCATTTCAAATATTTAGACTAATCTAATTTTAATATTATGCAAATCAAATATTAATTTTCAGAAACAGAAACATGCGTAAATGGACAAGTCTTTTTTTTCTCTTCCGAGACGGGTTGAGACACAAAATTGGGGAAACTGCAAACATTGGAAAATTCACGATGGAAAATTTCTGTTGTTGAGCCAGCCGTCGGTGGAACTATCCAAGACCATTCTGCTTGAACTGTTCGGTTATTTTTTTCTTCTGTTTCCACAAATTTCATGAATTGCTCAGCAGCGGTGTGAGGGTCAACGAGCATGACACCCGCTTTTTCAAAGGAGTGAAGAACGGCAATGTTCAGCTCTAGGAGTGCTTTGTCTTTCCAGAGTGTTTTGTTTTTATTCGTGTCTAAATCCAATAATTCAGCCACCTTTGGGAGTTGGTTATACCGTTGTATATCCCCGAAATTTCGCGTTGCGATTTCGCTCAACATATACCAGCCGTTGAAGGGTGCAAACGGAAAAGAGAGCCCGCCGATAGAAAGTGTTAAATTAGAGATAACCGGAACAGCGTACCATTGCAACCCCAAAGATGTCCAATTATCATGTGTTGGGTGTTCGATAGGAACATGAAGTTGGCAATCCGCGGGAATTTCAAACCAGACGGGTGGTTGCTCAAATTGTTGGATGACGAGTGGTAAAACATCAAATCTTGTTCCTTTTCCTTGCCAACCGAGCGATTGACAAAACGCCGTGAACTCAACCTCCATCGGGTCGCCAACAATTCCTTCTGTTGTTTGGTATCCTGCATAGCGTACCAATTGACGGTTCAGAATACGTAGTCCAGATTCAGCGGAAAAAATGGTAGCAAGCGAGCGAATTTTCCCTTTATTTGTCGCAAAACGAAGATGTTCACACAAGGCTTGGAATGCTTCCTCAATGGTTCGGATATGGCGTACATCCTTGATTTGCAAGGATTTCCAAAAATATCTACCAATGCAACGCGTACTATTTCGCCAAGCCAATTTGGCACCGTATGCAAGTTCTTCTGTAGTTAATTCATATTTTCCGGTCGCTTGAATGTCCGATTTTACCTGCTGCCAACGGGAATCAAAACCCGGTAATTGATTTTCTTTGTAAAATATATCCAAAAAGGCATGAGCCGCTTGTTCCATTTCTTGGTATGTATTCATTGAATCCACGTACATCTATTTATGTGCTTGTCGATATAACCCGATTTTAATGCAAATTGTCCGGAAATCCACTAAATTTATCCATATATCTTATCAATGACTCAGAAAGTAGCAGAGAGGAATCTCGATTTATGTCAAGAAGATTCTTTCTTTTTTCTCCGACTGGGCACAGGAATCACCTCCGGGTTGACCTCCAAATATGGGCCATCAATCAAATCAATACAATAAGGAACGGCTGGAAAAACAGCTTTGAGACAAGTTCGAATTGCGGCGGGTTTGCCTGGAAGATTGATAATCAGGGAGTTTTTCCGAATACCGGCTGTTTGTCTGGACAGAATAGCTGTTGGGACTTCCTCGAAACTTACTTTGCGCATCAATTCACCGAAACCGGGCATCATTTTTTCGCAAACGGCTTCAGTTGCTTCTGGAGTAACATCTCGAAGCGCAGGACCCGTCCCGCCTGTCGTTACGATAAGTCCACAGCGATGTTCATCTGCCATCTCACGCAAATATTGCTCGATAAGAGGTTGCTCGTCAGGAATTACATGGTAAACAGCTTCAAAAGGCGTAGTTAAAAACTCCTTGAGTGTTTCCAAAATATATTGTCCTGAAATATCCTCATAAATTTGGGCGCTTGCTCTATCCGATACTGTTAGAATACCAATTTTTACATCCATGATTTTATATTTTAGCCAAACATTGTTTAAATAATTTTTCGTAACCTTCTCTCTTTAAATCTCTACCTATCAATACAATACGCGAATTTCGGGGTTCCTCTTTTTGCCAATCTCTACCATCTTCCCAAACAAGTTGTGTACCAACTGTTTGTAAAATGACTTGTTTTTCTTTGTCCTGAACAGCCAAAATACCTTTCATTCTATACACGCCTTTCGCTTGAAAAACGAGGAAAGCCGCCAAGCGATAGTGCAAAACCGAAGCATCAAAGGGAGTCGTAAACTGAAAGGTGAAAGAGGTAATTTTACCGTGTTTTTTTTCAGAAGGTTTATTTTCAAAAAATGGTTCGGGAAGGGTGAATACATTTCCTTTTTCCAAAATTTCTTTGAGTGGATACGCACCTTTTTGTCCCGTCCAGATGTGTGCCGTTGGATTTATCTCAGCAAGCATTTGTTGTAATTCTTTAACTACAGCGGGCGAAACTACATCAGTTTTCACGAGAAGTAGGTGATTGCTGTAGGAAATTTGCGTGATAGCTTCTTCTGTTTCTTGTAGTTGTTGGTTAATTAATGAGGCATCTACCAGACAGATTACACGAGCAATGGGAAATGCCTCGCGCAAGGCGGGCGTAACAAGAAAAGGAGTAAGAATACCGCTCGGATCTGCAATACCCGTCGTTTCGATGACGAGTCCATCCAATTCTGCTTCTCTCTTATGTAAATTATGCAAAAGGAGATAAAAATCTTCATTTAATGTACAACAAATACACCCTTGCGTCAGGGTCATTATTTCTTCTTTACTTCCGATAATTAGCTCACTATCAATGTTTTCTTTTCCAAATTCATTTTCAATAATGGCTAACTTTTGGGTGGACAAATGAGCAAGAAGTGCATTCAAGAAGGTGGTTTTTCCTGCGCCTAGAAATCCAGTAATAATTGTTACGGGTATCGCCATATTCTTTATACCTAAAAAAATGGGCTCAAGAAAATCTTGAGCCCATCGTATCAACGTAATTTTTCTTCAAACAGTTTTAAAATTCGTTTGTATTCATCTGCCCAAGAACTTGGCTCCACAAAACCGTGGTCTTCCATGGGATAACTTGCTAATTCCCAGTTTTCTTTGCGTAATTCGATGAGTTTTTGGGATAAACGAACAACATCTTGGTAATGAACATTGACATCAACTACTCCGTGGCACATCAATAGATTATTTTTCAATCCAGCTGCATGATAAATAGGCGATGAACGTCTGTATGCCAAGGAATCTGTATGCGGTTCATTCAAAATATTGGCGGTATAACCGTGGTTATAAGCTGCCCAATCAGTCACTGGACGAAGAGCTGCACCTGCTTTAAATACGTCTGGTGTGGTGAATAAACCCATTAATGTGATGAATCCACCATAAGAACCACCGTAAATACCCACTTTTTTCGGATCAATTCCATGATTTTTTACCAAATAATTCACGCCATCTACTTGGTCAGTCAAATCTTTTCCACCCATGTGGCGGTAAATTCCAGTTCGCCAATCGCGGCCATAACCTGCTGATGCACGGTAATCTATATCCAAAACAGTATAGCCTTTGTCCACCAATAAATTATGGAACATATATTCCCGGAAATAGCTACTCCACCAATAATGGGCGTTTTGCAAATACCCTGCACCGTGTACAAACACGACTGCTTTTTTATTTTTTACCTTGCTGGCTGGTTCGTAAATCCGTGCATACACATCTTGCCCGTCTTGTGCTTTAAACGTAATTACTTTCGCCGCACGCCATGGATATTTTTTAAATTCGTCTGTTAATGAATTTGTTATCTGCACTCGTTGGATAGGATTAGTTACAGAGGCAAGGAATAATTCCCACGGTTTATTGGTTTCTGAATACAAAATAGCCATCCATTTTTCATCTGGCGAAAGAGAGACGTCGTTTCCGCCTACTCCTGTTGTGAGTTGTTCCCGTGCGCCGCCCTCCACAGACATTTTGTAAAAATGTTTTTGTCCGGGATGTACTTCATTGGTCGTTAAGTAAAAGAACTTCTTGTCTTTGGAAAGTTCAACTGTTTGTACTTCAAATTTACCTGACGTGATTGCTTTTTTCTCACCTGTGGCAACGTTCATAGTATAGAGATGCGAATAACCAGACTCTTCCGATTGAAAATAACAGGTATTTTCGTCTATCCAACCAAAAGTAGCGCCCCCCATCGACCAACCGATGCCAGGGCCTGCAATCCATGCTTCGTCGCGTTGTCTGTCTAATGATGTAATGTCACCTGTTTTTGGGTTTAAACGGACAATCCAACGGTCTTTGTTATCTTGTGAACGAACAATGCCAACAGCAAACGTACCAAGGGGAGACCATGAAAAATCAGAAATAACAACTTCTCTAGGTGTTTTGAATAAACGGGCGGTGTCTCCGTATTCAGCTAAATAGGCTGGCTTTTCTAGGATACCAGGCAATTTATTCGTGCGAATTGTCCAAACAGTATCGCGGGCAATATCATAGACAAAACTGGTATAAGTAGGTAAAGGTGAACCCACTTTGGTGCGCGCCGGAATGTCTGTTGTATAACCCGACTGCGTTACATAATTTGGAACAATCGTATTTTGAGCTTCTTTGGGGTTTTCAACCAATGTATACGTTACGAAACTTCCATCTGGGCTAATCGTTGCATTTTGGATTCTTTTCCCGTCGAGGTAAATCTTTTTAGGTCCTTTGGGTTGGTTATTTTTTTGATACGCTTCTGTTGCGTCTTGCTTTTCTTTTCTTTCTTTCAAGATATCAAAAAGTGCCAATTGATCTTGCTCCAACCAAGCAGCTTGTTCTCCTTTTTTCTTATCTTTTGGCTTGGAACCCGTTTGGAAATCTGTTATTTGTTTTACCAATCCGGTAGTAATTTCTAGTTGAAAAACATTGGCTTGTTTGGTAAAAAAGACAGATTGCTCGTCGGCACTAAAACGCGGATTTGCTTCATTATCAACTGTTTGGGTCAACCTGCGTATTTGCTGCGTTTTTGGGTAGAGGAGGAATAAATCTCCAACTTTCGAGAAAACAGCCAATGAACCATCCTTGTTGTATACAACAGAACTAGAAACACGGCTTTGGTCTTCTTTATTTGTTACCTTTTGTATTGAGTTGGGGGAATTGACATTGATTTTGTATAAGGAATCTGCTTTGTTTTTCTCTGGATTCCAACGAAAATACACCGTTTTGCTATCCGCAGACCATTCCACAGCACTGGGGGATGTCCCAATCCATTGGGCAGGATTCTGCATGATTTTATCAATCGTCAAGGGAGTTTGTGCCCAAGCGAGTGAGGTACAGAGAAGGAATAAAAAAAGTAAATTTGTTTTTTTCATTGTTTTATATGGTGGGTTGATAGATTTATTTGGAGAGTTCTTTTGCGCGATTTTCTGCGGCGTGCATTCCTGCTATGATACCTTCGGCAACGCCTGTTTTTTCAAAAGTAGAGAGAGCGGCTTCGGTTGTTCCTCCTTTTGAGGCTACCGCCTGAATCAGTTCATCCAGACTTTTTTCCGCGTTATTTATCAAATGATAGGAACCGAGCATGGTTTGTTTCACGAGCAATTGAGCCATCCCTTCTTCAAAGCCCATTTGTTTTGCTGCTTCTACCATCTGTTTAACGACATAGTAAAAGTAGGCAGGTCCACTCCCACTGACAGCCGTTACGGCATCAATCATATCTTCGTTTTCAAGATAAACGGCTCTTCCTGTAGCATTTATAAGATTTTCTATTTTTAATAATTTAGCAAAACTGATGCCCTCAGCCGCTGTATATCCAGTAATTCCCATTCCAATCATAGCAGGCGTATTGGGCATAGCACGAACGACCAAACCGTGGTTTAGTTCACGCTGAATTCGCTCCATTGGAATCCCTGCCATAATCGACAAAACAACTTGTTCGGAGTGTAAATGAACAGCTAACTCGCTCGCAACACTTGAGAAATCTTGAGGTTTGACTGAAAGTATGACTAAGTCCGCTGTACCAATTTGCGCATGAATCGTACTCACAACCACGCCTTCACGTGCTGCTTGGAGAACATCGCAACGCTCTTTACTTTTTTCAATAAGCAATAAGTTCTCTTTTTTTACTAAATCATATTGAATGAACGAACGGGCAAAAGCCATTCCCATATTGCCGCAACCTACAATGGCTATTTTCATTTTAAAATTGGATAAATTTGGTATAATTGGTATAAATTGAGAAAAAGTCCGAGCAAATATACCGAATTAAGGGAAAGTTTCGAACCCCAAAATCGGGTTATCGACAAACACCTCTTTTCTTTACCATATTTTCTATAGTACCGAGCAACCACAGTACTTGCAGCTCAATGAAGCTTTTTTGTCGCTATTCATCTAAAAAAAGAAAATGACCGAAGTACCCTGGTTTAAGGGATCCCAGCCATTTCTAACGAGTACAACAAAAAAAGTAATAACTTTTCGTCATTTACACCTTCCGTTTCTAGACGATACATTCTAGGAAAAGGCAATGTCAATGCGATGATTTATCAATTAACTAACATTAATTTTCAATCAATTGGAAATCTGACTTTGACATGCGCACCTTACGTACACTTGTCCATAAGCGAATAACTCACGGCTGTTCAAAATGTTTGGCTGATTTACTTTTTCAGAGTAAAAAACCAAAAGCAGGGTGAGAAAACGCCACTTAATTAACTTCATAGCATTTAAAGTCACATTTTCTCACCCAAATTGTGTCGATTTAGTACAAAATTACTTATTGACCCTGACCCAAAGAGAAGGCCATTCTTCCATTGAATGAATAGAGATTTTCAGTTTTAATGGTATCAATATTTTCGGACAAAGCTGCTGATAAGAGTGAGAGGATATCCTCTTTGGTCAATGACTCTCCGTTTGCTGGTTTGAAGCGGCATCTCCAATGATCTGTACAGAACGTTTCTGAAAAACCATTTGGCCAAACTTTGATACCACGGTTTGTTATCATTTCTAGTTTTACTTGTTCTGGTTTTGCTTTCAACCATTTTTCAGCAAGAACCTCCGCGTCCGTACCATCCCAATGTACGAATACATCGACCCCTACCAATACTTTCTGGGCGGCTGGTTTTTTCACATATTTGGGTAAAACAAGACTAGAACTATTCGAGAAAGAAACAGGCTTAAATAATGTAGGTTTTTGTCCTAAATTCGCTATAACAGCTGCTGCGAATTCATCTGTACCTACCTTTCTTTTACTTGAACCTTCTTTGTAAATGTCAGCAGTGTGAATACCATCTTCCAAAGTCTTTAGCCACGCATTTTGGATCTTTTCGGCTACTTCACTTTGCCCGATATGGTTGAGCATCATGATAGCACCTTGCAAAAGTCCAGACGGGTTGGCTGTGTTTTTTCCAGCAATATCCGGTGCAGAACCATGAATGGCCTCAAACATGGCACATTCTTCGCCAATATTAGACGAACCAGCAAGACCCACTGACCCGGTAATTTGGGCTGCCACGTCGCTAATGACATCTCCATAAAGATTTAACGTCACGATGACATCAAAAACCTCAGGCGTATCGGCCAATTTGGCGGTACCAATATCAATAATCCAATGTTCTTTCTCAATTTCTGGATACTCTTTTCCAATTTCATCAAAAACTTGGTGAAACAAGCCATCGGTTTGCTTCATAATATTGTCTTTGGTGAAACATGTCACTTTTTTACGATTTTGTTGGCGGGCAAATTCAAAGGCATAGCGAATGATTTTTTCACATCCGGGCCGACTGATGAGTTTTATACACTGAATTACCTCGTCTGTTTGTTGGTGTTCAATCCCAGCATATAAATCTTCTTCGTTTTCTCGAATGATGACTAAATCCATGTTGGGGTGCTTGGTTTCAACGAAAGGAGATAAACTTACGCACGGCCGAACATTGGCATAAAGTCCTAAAAATTTACGCGTTGAAACATTTAAACTTTTATAGCCGCCTCCTTGTGGTGTTGTGATGGGTGCTTTGAGGAAAATTTTATTTTTACGAATAATGTCCCACGATTCCGCGGAGATTCCCGCTGTATTACCACTTAAGTATTGTTTTTCACCTACCTCAATTTCATCGATTTCGAGTTGTGCACCTGCTTTAAACAGAATATCTAAGGTAGCGTTCATGATTTCAGGGCCTATACCGTCCCCTTTTGCTAATGTTATACGTGTCATTTTAGTAAAGTTGATTGAAGATAGTACAAAATTGATATCAAAATTTCATAATTTTTTATTTATATTTACTATATTAATTATAAAATATTTTAATGAATTATACACTTCATCAATTACAAATATTTTTGAAAATTGTACAGACACAGAGTGTCACCAAAGCAGCGGAAGAATTGCATTTGACACAGCCAGCGGTTTCTATTCAATTAAAAAATTTACAAGACCAGTTTGATATTCCTTTAACAGAGGTAGTTGGAAGGAAAATTTATATTACGGACTTTGGACGAGAGATTGCGGAGTCTGTAGAAAACATTTTGAACCAAGTACATGCTATCAACTACAAAACATTAGCATATAAAGGGCAATTGACGGGTAAATTGAAGATTTCAGTGGTATCGACAGGGAAATATGTAATGCCTTATTTCTTGAGCGATTTTATACATGAACACAAAGGGGTTGAGCTGTTGATGGATGTGACAAACAAAGACAAAGTGATGGAAAGTCTTGAAAAGAATGAAATTGATCTGGCTTTGGTTTCAGTTCTACCTACGAACTTGGTTTTTGAAAAAATGGATTTACTTCAAAATAAAATGTATTTGGTGGGTTCGACTTCGGCAAAATTTCGGAATGAACCCGAACGCTATACGAAGGAATTGTTTTCAGAAATTCCATTTATTTTTCGGGAGAAAGGCTCAGGGACACGTCAGACAATGGAGCAATTTATCGCCAAAAACTCTATTTCCGTTATGAAAAAAATGGAGTTAACGTCTAACGAAGCAGTCAAACAGGCTATTTTGGCAGGATTGGGCTATTCAATTATGCCCTTGATAGGAATTTCAACCGAGTTAAACCACCAAGAGTTACGTATAATACCAATGGAAGGATTGCCAATTAAGACAACTTGGCGTTTGATTTGGCACAAGGGCAAAAAACATTCGCCCGTAGCAGCGGCTTTTCTTGCGTATTTGGAGCTAGAAAAAGAGCGAATTGTACAAGAAAAATTCAGTTGGTATGAGCAATATTGATATGAATTGTCAAAGGAATCTGCGTAAAAA
The DNA here is from genome assembly GCA_964399465.1 of uncultured Cytophagales bacterium. Taxonomy (GTDB): domain Bacteria; phylum Bacteroidota; class Bacteroidia; order Cytophagales; family Spirosomataceae; genus CAYNRA01. The sequence continues at coordinate 2,998 of CAYNRA010000063.1, read as the reverse complement.
AGGGGAATTACCGAATTGGTGATTCCCCTTTTTGTCTAATGAGCTAGGATATTTTTATTTTCCTTCAACCCAGTTTACCATTTCTTCGTAAACGGCCTCGGCACTACCTAAATAGCCTGTGCTTTTGTATTTTATTTTACCTTCTTTGTCGATACAGAACTTCGCAGGAATACCTTCAACTCCATACGAAAGTGCTGTTTTATTCCCTGCATCTAGGACAGGATTTAAGTACTCAAGACCACGCGAAGTGATGAATTTCTGAACGTGATCTTTTAATTTATCCTCACTCACCCGCTCAAATGTATCTACGAATAAGAATTTCACGTCTGGATTGTCCTTGTATTTGTCCACTGCTTTTTTCATACCAGGGAAAGACATGATACATGGCCCACACCAAGTTGCCCAAAAATCAATGATGACTGTTTTACCGCGTAGCTCGGTTAATTGTACTGTATTTCCATTCAAATCTTTGAGAGAAAAATTAGGTGCCAATGCTCCGATTTCTGTTGCGCTTTGGCTATTCATTTGTTGCACGAAAAGTTTGGCGAAATAGTGTGTTTTGCCTTCTTCTTGTACTTTTTCTGCTAGGGACTTCAGATAATCTAGGTCAGTTTCTGGATTCAAAAAATTATTGGCGGCTAAAATACCAGCCAAACTTGTGCCCATTTTCTGAATTGACGGTAGGATAATTTCTCGGTTTGCCGCCATGCTTGCCAAGTATTTTTCTCTGATTTCTGCTTTTGCTTTTTCCGTTCTGGCATTGTTGAAAGCAGTTTGCAATTCGTTGCTTTGTTTCGAAAAAGTCTGCATTTGTGCCGATACTTTTAGAAACTCCTCCATGTTTGGAGAACCTTTGATTTCAGCTTTGGGTGCACCTTGCTCGGGAACCATACCGTCTGCTGTAATGGTCAGTTTCTCGCCACCATCAAGGATAAGTCCAATCACTTGATCGTTGATTACATTAATTTGATAAATACCGGGCTCATCAATATTTGTCTTAAAAGAGAAAGTTCCTTTCGAGATTTCAACGCTATCTAGCTTGGTAACAGCATTTCTTTCATTCACTTTTTCAAAATACACCATACCGGAAGACACTAAATTAAGCTTGCCTGTAATTTCTACGGGGAGCTTTTCGGACGCTTGAGAGGGGGACTCACAGCCAAATGCCGCAGCAATGGCTAGAAATAATACAGCTGTTTTTTTCATAGTTTTTACTTTACTTGGAAGACCTGTGCCTTTCCTTTTTCCGTTTGAATGCCTTTTTATACGTTGTTTTATTGTCTTGGTTCATCTTAAAACGTATAAAAACGCGCTAAACGTCTATTTTTATTCATTTGTAAAACACAAAGTAAAGCAAAGAAATTCATTGTTAAAAATGACATAAATTAGACAGCTTATGGAAACGAAAAACCAAACAAAAACGGGATAACTTTTGAAGCTATCCCGTTTTTATGTTAGATATTATCTAGATGTCCTATTTAGGCAAGTTCAAAACGATCTAAGTTCATCACTTTATTCCAAACTGCTACGAAATCCTTCACGAATTTCTCTTGTGCATCGAAGCAAGCATATACTTCACCGATTGCACGAAGTTCAGAATTAGAACCTACGATCAAATCGACGCGTGTTCCTGTCCATTTTACTTCACCTGTCTTGCGGTCACGACCTTCGAAGAGACTATCAGAACCGTTTGCTTCTCTCCAAGTTGTACCCAAATCGAGCAAGTTAACGAAGAAATCGTTGGTTAATACACCTGGACGGTCTGTGAATACGCCTAAATTTGAGTGATCAAAGTTTGTGTTTAATACACGCATACCGCCTAATAGAACGACCATCTCAGGCGCGGTTAATGTCAATAATTGTGCTTTATCTACAAAAAGTTCTTCAGCAGATACCGTATATTTTGTCTTCAAATAGTTACGGAAGCCATCAGCAGTTGGCTCAAGAACAGAGAATGACTCAACGTCTGTTTGTTCTTGTGAGGCATCTGTACGACCAGGAGTGAATGGTACCACGATGTCATGTCCAGCGTCTTTTGCTGCTTTTTCAATACCTGCACAACCACCTAATACGATTAAATCTGCGATAGAAACAGCCTTACCTGTTGTTTGTGCGGCATTGAATGTTGCTTGGATTGACTCCAAGGTATCCAATACTTTCGCCAATTGACTTGGGTTGTTTGCTGCCCAATATCTTTGTGGAGTTAGACGAATACGCGCTCCGTTTGCACCACCACGTTTGTCAGAACCACGGAATGTAGAAGCCGATGCCCATGCTGTGAAAACCAACTCTGAAACAGACAATCCTGAAGCTAAGATAGTCGCTTTTAGACTTGTAATATCTTCGTTATCAATGATTTGATACGTTGGTGCAGGAATTGGATCTTGCCAGATTAACTCTTCAACTGGAACTTCTGGGCCTAAATAACGTGCACGAGGACCCCTGTCACGGTGTGTTAATTTGAACCAAGCTCTTGCAAATGCGTCAGCAAATTCGGCTGGATTTTCGTAAAAACGTCTTGAAACTTTTTCGTAAGCTGGGTCAAAACGTAGTGCTAAATCTGTTGTCAGCATGAAAGGTGCGTGTGTTACAGAAGGATCGTGCGCGTCAGGAACGGTTCCTGCACCAGCATTTCCTTTTGGTTTCCATTGGTGAGCACCTGCAGGACTTTTGGTCAATTCCCATTCAAAACCGAATAAGTTTTCGAAGTAGTTATTGCTCCATTTCGTTGGCGTTGTTGTCCAAGCACCTTCCAAACCACTGGTGATGGTATGTTCAGCGTTTCCTTTTCCGTAGGTATTTTTCCAGCCTAGGCCTTGTTCCGCGATGCCCGCACCCGCTGGTTCAGCACCTACATATTTACTTGGATCAGCAGCTCCGTGTGTTTTTCCGAACGTGTGTCCACCGGCAATATGTGCAACAGTTTCTTCATCGTTCATACCCATGCGGGCAAATGTTTCGCGAATGTCACGTGCTGCTGCGATAGGATCTGGGTTTC
>CAYNRA010000062.1:0-18302 GCA_964399465.1 uncultured Cytophagales bacterium | reverse complement strand
GAAAAGAGACTCCACGGCTTCAGCCATCAAATGTGCGGAAGAATGCCAGAAGGTGGACTTCCCATCTTCGTTTGCCCAAGTCAAAAGTTGGAGTGTAGCATCTTCTTCGATAGGTCTGTGTGCGTCATAAACTTGTCCGTTTACTTTACTCGCAAGTACGTTTCTGGCAAGTCCTTCGCTAATTGACTGTGCAACTTCTAGTGGTGTCGTTCCTTTGGGTACTTCCCGAATGCTGCCATCTGGCAATGTAATGTTGATATGCATGTTGTTGTGCCTCAATTAATTGGATGTAGAATCTTTTCTTATTGAAATTTTTCTTGTTTTTATAGGTTGGATTTCTGTTCCACGTAGGGTGGGCTCTTGTGTTACTTCTTCAACAGAAGTACTTACAGGTGATTTTCTTCTTCTCTGCACGCTTCCCGTTTGAGGAGGTGGAGAGGCAAGATAGGAACTTTTTCTGTTTAGTCTATCGATTGCTAGTTCTAAATTGTAGTTATCAGGATGTTGTTCAAAACCTTGTTGGTAAATTTGTTTTGCTTCTGTTAATTTACCCAAAGCCTCCGCTATTTTACCCGCACTCATAATATATTCAATATTTTCTGGAGCTACTTTTGTCAATGCTTTGAATGTATTTAGTGCTCTTTCTTTATGATCTTTACGAATATATATAGTTGCTAATTTTAAGTAAGCTTCTCTATATGTTGGATTGCGTCTAATTATTGAGTTGTAGACAACAATGGCACTGTCTAATAAATACGCGGAAGTTAGGAGGGTCGCTTTAGACATTTGCAGGGAAAGATCACTAGGAGACTGTTGCAAAGCTTGTTGATTAAACCGAAGTGAAGAATCGATTTTATTTTTCCCAACGTATAATTGAATGAGCTGTTTGTAGGAAAGTAAATTACTAGGATTTACATCAACCGCTTTTCTGAATTGTGTGATAGAACCACTTGTATCTTTTTTTAGTAATAAACAAATTCCTTGATAATAGTAGTTTTCTGGTGAATATGGAGCCATTTTTTTTGCAATGTTCAAATTATTTTGGGCATTGAATGTATCCTTGAGACCAAGAAATAGTCTAGCTTGTAATAGGTAAAGTTTTGGCTCCTTAAATCCAAGAGATTCCGCTTTTTGAATGGCAGCTAATCCCTTTTCCCATTCTTCTAATTCTGCATATACAAGTGCTTGTTGATATAAAAATCTATCAATATTCGGTTTTAATGAAACTGCCTTATTGATATCTTTTTGAGCCAGCGACCAATTACCAGTCTGACCAAGTAAAAGGGAACGTTTGAAATAATTGGTGGCAATATTCGGGTTACTATTTATTGCTTCTGTTAAAAATTCAATATCTCCTTTTTGGCTGTAGAGTGAATCAATAGGTAGGTTTTCTGGAATTTTAAATTCTTCCTTCTCTTCTGAGCGACAACTCAAAAAAAATGTGATTGCAAAAAGAAAACCTAAAAGCGACTTGTGTGAAGTCATTATTGTTCGAATGTATTTTAAGATTACAAAATTCAAAAAAAAATACCTATTATCCCAATCTACCTTTCTAGAATCGAATAATAGGTATGTTTACAATCGTTTTTTTTAATATTTTATTCGATGAACATAAAAAACCTGGCGATTTCGTTCCGTGCTACTAGCTATTTTTTGTATCCCCCAAGCTAAAAAGTAATTGTCAAACCAATGAGCGGTGTTTTCAAATGTTGTTTCTTTTATGCGTTCTTTTTCTTTACCCGTCACAATATCAAAAATTCTTTGTCTATTTTGCTGTTCTTCGTCACTGAATTCATTTATGATTAATTCATTTTGCTTCGTGTAAGCAGCTAATTGTTTACCTTCCCGGATAGAAACAGATAACTTTTCTTGTAATTCGAACAAACGTAAGTTTTCATAAACGACGGAATAATCGTATTGTCTTTTTCCATTTTGGTCAAATCCAACGACTATCCCGTGTGTATATCGAAACCCGTTGAAAGTCTGTGCGTTACCTGGTGATCCCATTAACCAAGGGTTCCAAGCCCACGAATTAAAACCCCAGTAATTTCTGTAAAAAGGGCTCATAGCAAAAGGGGAGCCCCAAAAAGGGCTGAACGGACTCATCATCCCAAAATTATTGTAGTTTGAAACGTATTCAGGTGTGAAAATTTCAGCTACCAATGAAAATCCTTTTTCTGTTTCTAAAACATCATGTACAAAAACATGACTTGTTACTGTATAGGAATTACCCCGTCCTTTTTGCTTCTCGACACTACGTTCCACTCGTCCTTTTTGTCTGTTAGGAAGGTAATTAAAGAAGTTTTTGAAGTCGCTAAATGGTAAATATTCCATAGATTGAATACCATTTATACCACCAATTCGGGCAATATAAATACCAAGCGTTTGCGCGTTGTTTCGTGAATTTGTATTTGTTCCACCGTATCCGTATGAGCCAATGAGGAAGGAGTTTTCGCCAGTTGGAAATATTTTCCCTGTAAATAAGGAAAAATTGTCTTTGGGTTTAATTGGCGTTTGCTTGACGACTTTCCCGTCAGCCGTAATTTCTCTTAAAACCAGAGTAGCGTATTTTTTTTCTCGAATAGAGTAGGTGAGGAGTAGGTTTTCGTCTATTGCTTCGATGGATTGTAAATTGGCGTTTTTCCCAAGACCAGAGTTTAAAATCTTAGGGGTATTTTGGCCTAATGCATAAGAAATAAGCACGGGTTCACTTTTTACTACACCTGCCAGATAAATAGTATTTTGAATAACTCGAAACTGATTAAGTTCAAAGTTTCGTAGGCTCGTCAACCGAGTTTTTTGAATAGCTCCAAGAAAACCAGCGATACGAACAAGTGTAAATTGATCTCCCGAACGGTTCCCGAAAAGCAAAAAAACATGGGTGTCATCTGCATATTGGTCGATGTAGTTAAAACCAGGCTCAATGTCCGTTTCTAATTGCCAAACTTGAGTTAGAAGGGAGTCGTATTTCGAGACTTGAAGGACGCGCTGCTCCGTCATATTCGCAAGAATGAATCCTTTTTCCTTCAAGGGCATGAGATTATAAGACGTTGGGTTTCCTTGAATGGGAAGCTCAATACGTCGAAAACTCTGACCAAAACCCGTCAATGATGCAAAGAGTAAAAAGAAACTAAAATACAAAGTGATTTTACGCATAAGATAGGGATAAAATGATGTCAAACTCCTCTTTTTTAATGGGCATTACAGACAATCTGGATTGTTTGATGAGCGAGATATTCGCCAACCGTTCGTCTTTTTTTATCGTTGCTAATGAAACAGGCTTGGGAAGTTTTTCGACAGGTTCTAAATCCACCACAACCCATTGCGTGTCTTCTGTAGTCGGGTCTTGATAAAATTCACGCACAACTTTAGCGATTCCAACCACTTCTTTTCCTTCATTGGAATGATAAAAAAGAACAAGATCTCCTTCAGTCATCGCTTTAAGGTTATTGCGTGCCTGGAAGTTCCGTACTCCATCCCAGTGGTCTCTACCTAAAGAAACGAACTTGTCCCATGAATATTTAAAGGGTTCTGATTTTACGAGCCAGTAGTTCATACCAAATGTTTTAAATAAAAAAAGTACCAATAAGTGGTATATTGGTACTTTTTAAGTGAAATAATATCAAGGAAATTTAGGGAATTTACTGAAGTCGGGCTTTCTTTTTTCAATAAATGCATCACGTCCTTCTTTGGCTTCTTCTGATAAATAATACAGCAATGTAGCATTTCCAGCAAGCTCCTGGATTCCGGCTTGTCCGTCTAGTTCAGCATTGAACGATGACTTCAACATTCGAATTGAAAGCGGAGATTTTTGTTGAATTTTTTTCGCCCAAGCAACTGTAGTTTCTTCCAATTGCTCCAAAGGAACAACTTTATTGACTAGCCCCATCTCGCGTGCTTCTTGCGCATCGTATTGGTCACACAAGAACCAGATTTCACGGGCTTTCTTTTGTCCGACGACACGTGCGAGATATGACGCACCAAAGCCGCCATCAAAACTACCTACTACAGGTCCCGTTTGCCCAAAACGTGCGTTTTCTGCAGCAATAGATAAGTCACAGACTACGTGCAAAACATGTCCGCCACCAATCGACCAACCTGCTACCATCGCAATAACTGCTTTGGGTATTGAACGAATCATTTTTTGTAAGTCAAGTACATTTAGTCTTGGTGTATAATCGTCTCCGACATATCCACCGTGCCCACGAACAGACTGGTCTCCACCCGAACAAAAAGCACGACCGCCTTCTCCTGAAAGAATGATGACATCAATTTCTGGATTTTCGCGGCAAATGTGCATGGCGTCAATCATTTCTTGGACTGTCAGCGGTGTAAAAGCATTGTGTTTTTCAGGTCTGTTGATACTAATATTTGCGATTCCTTCGTGAAGAAGAAATTTAATTTCTTTGTATTCTTTGATGACTTTCCAGTCTAATTTACGTTCCATAAAATCGAGATATGTATTTATATATTAAAATATGAAAATTATTCTTCGTCCATTTGAATAAAAGAAGAACGGTCTTCTTCTTGGAAAAACTCTACTTTCCAGGTATGGTCAGCGAGTAAAGAGACTTTGGCTAGGAATTGGTTGAAAGGAAATTTTCTGCCCCATTCGCTTGGTGCAACCATAGACAGCACGTCCGTACCATCTTTTTTCTCATATAAAAAATAGACATGATTAATGATAGGTTCAAAGTTCATGTCCGCGTCATAAATGCGCTCGGAAACATCGATTCGGTGCTTTACTTCCGTTGCTTGTTTGGCAAGCAATTCCATCTGTTTATAGATTTTATCGAGTTGCTCATTCGTCTGTTGACGCATGGCAAGTTGTGCGCGCCCTTTGGTCTTACCCATGTCTTCGGGTTTGATAACCGCGCCCCCTGCTGAGTGCGCATAGGTCATTAGCCCTGGGTTTTCAGCAACTTTGAAATCTTGTATCGGGTTCTCCTGCATTTTTGTAAAGGCTTGTTGGTATCAGAATTATGTTTTTGTGTGTGTTTTTTTCTCTTGCGAGTCACTCTCTTCGTTAAACAATTCTAATGACAACTTGTTTGTTATGCATCTTAATTAGCGCGCGCAAAATTACAAGATATTGCTAAAATTCAACATGTATTCCTAGCTTTTCTTGTATAGCAAGCTTCAACCTTTTCTATGTACTTTACGTATATTGAGTTCATCCTTAATCTTTAAAATAAATCAACATGACTGACACGACAAATGAAACAAACTTCATCACTCGCGGTGATTTTATGAAAAAAGCGGGTTTGAGCATTGGAGGTATTCTCCTTTTAAATTGTCTTCAAGCTTGTTCTGATGATACTGAGGTTACGCCTATTACTCCAACAAATCCCTCTACAGGTTCCACACGTTTGGATTTTTCATTGGACTTGAATCAAAATACGAACTCGGCTCTTCGTTCTCCCAACGGTTTTTTGGTGGTCAATAGCCAACGTGTGATTGTCGTGCGGTTAGCAAATAATGAGTTTATTGCGGTGCAGTCCAATTGCACGCACCAAGGCGTGACAGTGGCTTTTCGTGCCAACCAGAATGATTTTTACTGTTCTGCACACGGTTCTGCATTTCAGTTGGATGGAACGGTTAAAAACGGGCCGGCGGGTAGCCCACTTCGTCAGTATAAGTATTCCTTCGATGTAACTTCCAATATCTTACGGATTTTTGAGTAATCAATTCTATCTATTTCGTGTAAATCCCATTAATTTGCAAAAAATTAATGGGATTTTATGCTTTATATTGACCATACCGGGATGTTTTTGCCGTCGAAAAACGATGATGCGTATGCACAAAAAGTGTACGATTTGGTTCAAAAGTGGGATGCAGGTGAAACTTCTTTTTGCATAGAAACGTCAGGAAGTACAGGCAACCCGAAGCAGATTACGATTTCCCGTTCACAAATCATTGCTTCCATTGAAACCACGCAATCTGCGTTTGATTTAGCTTCTGGAGATTGTATTTTTTGTTGTCTTCATACCTCATATATTGCCGGAATGATGATGGTTTTTCGTGCGCGTCATCTCCAATTGGATTTATATGTTGTGCCGCCAAGTACACAACCCATTGATAATCAAGTTTATGACAAGTTTATTCATAAGAAATTCAAACGAAAGCTCTTTTTTGCTTTTGTTCCTATGCAGTTGCAGTATATTTTGGAAGATGAATTGGCCCGAAAAGTACTAAATAATGCCAAAGCAATCCTCGTTGGAGGTGCACCGATTTCTGCCCTTTTACGAGAAAAAATAAGTCAATTTGCCTTTCCAATTTGGGCAACATACGGTATGACAGAAACGGTCAGCCATGTGGCTATTCAGGCATATTCTCCGGTTTTTTCTGATTTATTTACTGCTCTGCCTGGTGTGCAGGTTCGTCAAAATAAAGAAGGATGTTTGGAGATACATTCGAAAATGTCAGGAAATAATTGGTTGATAACGAATGATTTAGTAGAAATGTGGGCTGAAAATTCTTTTCGAATCGTTGGTCGAAAAGATCAGGTTATTAATAGTGGAGGTGTAAAAATTCCATTAGGCAAAATAGACGTTGAAGTAGGAAATTGGTTTGCTACAAACGGAATTTCGCATCGTTTTTTTGCTTGGGGAGAGCCAGATGACGTGTTGGGGCAACGATTAGTTGTTTATGTGGAGGCACAACAACAACCCGGAACCATCGCAGACTTTTGGGCGTTTGCCTCTCAACGGTTAAAAACCTATGAAAAACCAAAAGAGTGGATTTGTATATCTCCTTTCAAAGAAACTCCAACGGCTAAAATTGATAAAAATAAAACAGTAGAATATGCAAGAAATAGTCGTTAAATACCAAACGTCTGAACTAGTTCCACCACCTCATGCACAAGCCATTGAACTACGCTTATCTGTAACTCAAAGTCAAAGTTTAGAACTCAAAATTGGGATGTACTTTCTTGATAGAGAAGACTTTACACAAGAAGAATTGGAAGAAGAAGGCTATACAGGGCAAGATGATTTGGAAGAGAATATTTCGTTACCAACCGCTTGGAAAGCAGTTTTGGAACAACTTTTGAAAAAAACAAAATCAGTTGAAAAACAATTTTTAGCCGAATCTGAAGCTTATTGGGAAATTCAGGTGGATAATCAACCGGCTTTCTATCCCGCAAACGAAGAAGAATGGCAAGCATTTTTAAATGAGTTGGTACAAGCTGTTTTTGAGGCAAGTAATCGGGAAAAACCAATGGAAATTACGCTTCAACGCATAGATGGTGGACTGAAAAAGACACATCAAATCAAGGCATCATTTGTAGAACGTTCCTTGGTGCGGGTACATAATCAAACTTCTGGAAAACCCGTGCGTGAGGAACTTACGTGGGAAGAATTAAACAAATTATTGAAGCAGATTTATTCCGGTGAAATGCTTTATGAAGAGGCAACAAATACAGAACCAAATAAAACGGGTATGTATGTTTCTATGGGCGATGGATGGTGGTTTGAAGTAGGGAAAAGTTATCTGATTAGTCCGAGAAAAGTTCTACGTACTTTTGGCGCGGAATAAGTTCATAATAGAAACTTGATTGGTATAAGATGATAATAAATAAAAAAGAGGGGAAATGGTTCTGTCATTTCCCCTCTTTTTATGTTTCAAAATTATCTTTTTGGGATAGATAACATATTGGCAAAGAGACGGTAAGCACCGGGAACGCCGGCAGGTAGTTGTCTGAAAAACGCAAGTCCTGTGAATACAAAGTTTCCTTTTCCGTAAGGCGCGTAAAGAAGAGCGCCTTCCTCTGTACTCTTTTCGTTGTCATCTTTCATAGACATCAATGTTTGGTATTCAGGTGCCCATTTGGAGGCAAAATACAGTCCTCTTTCTTGTACCCAGCCTGAAAAATCATTGGCATTGATTTTATTTGGTGTTGTAAAGATGGGATGTTTTCCGTCTAAAATTTTTATTTCGGCTTCCTCATTTGTCACACGTCCACGTCCAATTTCAAAAGGATAGGGGCCTAATTTACGTGCTTTAGGTACACCATAAAAGGCATTTGTTTGGTACTGCGTAACTAGATTTCCTCCTTTTTCTACGTAATTCATTAGTGCATCGACATAGTTTGGAAGCCAATCTTCGGTATTATAAGCACGTACACCGATGACGATGGCGTCAAAAGAAGCAAGTGATTGACTAAAATTTGCCTCTTTTAGCAGAGTTACTTCATACCCGATTTGTTCCAATGCTGCTGGAACTTCGTCGCCCGCGCCCGCGATATACCCAATTTTAGATCCACTTTTCTTCAAATCCAGCTTTATTGCTTGTGCTTCTGCAGGTGGAAATGTATGTAAAATGGGAATATGAGGATACTGTATCGTATTGTATGCTTGCGCAAACGCGCGCCCGTTTTCTTGTGTCACTTGCGCTACTAGCCGAATCTCTTGCGTTGGTTTTGAGGTTGGGATTAGTTCAAAACGTACTAGTTTTTCTTCTTCTTTTTTCGAGAAAGACACAGGGATTTGTTTTGGGGATATAGACCAACCACTTGGTAAAGATATACTTACATTTCCTTTGAACGCATTGGCACTACTGCGAACAAGAAGAGAGATGCTGCGTGGTTTGTTCTCGTTAAAGACCAAAACTTTTTCTTGGAAAGTTACTGTAACAGGTGGATGAATTTCAAAATAACGGTAGATTTCTCCGATAGATGGTTCAACATATTTATTTTTTACGGGTAAATGAATAGGTATGAGGGTCGTATTTATGCGTAAAAAGGCGGTACAAGAAACGGCCTCGGGTGCCATCGGAAGACCAATTCTGGTGGGATCATCTACGGTATAGAAGCCTTTTTCTTTTGGTTTTTGTAACCAATACGGTTGAGAAATTGGAAAATCAGAGGGGATTGAAATATCAAAAGGAATATCAACAGATTTATTCAAATCGAGAGAGAGTTGGAGGGTAGAATCTTTTTGGATATTCTGGAAAGAAATTTTTTCAAGAGTTACACCTTCCAAATTCCGGCTATTGAGTTGTACAAATATTTTTGCTTTCTCTCCTTGTGCTACAAAAGGTTGCGTAGATGTAGCCTCTGCCCAAATACCTGCGGCGGCTAAAATACAATTTTTAAGTTGTTCTTTTTTGTACTCCGTATGTACCGATTTAGGAAGTTTATCTAGTTCATCGTAAATGGCAAGAAGGGCAGGAACGCTTTTGGCAGGATTAAAGATAGAAAAAGAAGAAATTACATTTTCCATTGCTTTTCCGATGGGCGCACCTCCTGGAATTCTATTCCAAGATACGTCGATGCCATCAAAAAGGTCATTTTGAGCAGGAGTTCCTTTAATATGGAGAGCATAATCCGTGCGTTGGTCACGTGTTTTTGCTGAACCAAAACCTTGGCTTCTGTGCATACTTCTTGCCTCCGCTGCGATTTCAGAATAGGAAGCTCCAAGAAGTGGATTAAAATTACCTAAAGGGATTTTTATATAAGTAGGCTCTTCAGGTGTACTGTTTTGAAAACCAGGGCTGTAGGAGTTCCATACGAGGCGTTTAGGTTGCCAAATGTTCACGTATTTTAATTGTTCAGGGAATCGAGTAGGATCACCGGCAGCATCGAAGGCTTCCGAAGAAAGTACTGCGGAGGCAGAGTGATGTCCGTGACCAGCTCGGGAGTCTGGTGGAAAACGGTTTACCATGACATCGGGCTGGAATTTGCGAATTGCCCAAACGAGATCGTGCAATACTTTTTCTTTTCCCCAAGTAGTAAGCGCTTCATCGGTTGTTTTGGTAAATCCAAAATCGACAGCACGCGTAAAATATTGTTCGCCGCCATCTCTTTTACGAGCTTCGAGAAGTTCGTGTGTACGAATGAGACCTACATTTTCACCTTGTTCGTTACCGATTAAGTTTTGACCGCCATCTCCACGAGTCATGGCGATATAAGCTGTTCTTGCCTTTTTTTCATTGGCTAGATACGTAATAAATAATGTGTTTTCATCGTCTGGATGGGCAGCTACGTACATTACATTACCAACAACCTGAAACTTTTGTAATTCGTGTAAAATCTCGTGACTTCCTTGAGGCATACGCTGGGCAAAGCTCGAGATAGAGAGCAGGAATAGTAGGATTTTTTTCATAAATTTGTATAGAAATAAAGGGTGAAGAGATGAAAATTCAATGGTGTGTACTTATATTCTTTCTACTCTTTGTCGGAAAATCTTTTGGACAGGAAGGAGAAAAGCAAGAATTTGTACCCAACGAAATTTACGTAAAAGTAAAAAAAGAATACTATAGAAGAACTAATCGTGCGAATACAAACCAGGTAGTCATGTCGCTAGAACTACCATTTTTGTCGAAAGGCCAATCAAAATCGATTGTTCGAAATGCGTCAAGACCTTTTTACTTAGGTAAGTCAGATGATGTGAAGCGGATTTACAAACTTGAAGTTTCTGCTGATAAGTTGGATACAATGATTGAACTATTGAAGCAAGATGCTGCCGTGGAATATGTAGAAAAAATACCTGTCAGAAAATTATTCGTACAACCAAACGATCCACTATTTAGTCAACAATGGCATCTACAAAAAATTCAGGCTGAACAAGCGTGGGCTTTTCAGTCAGCATCTAGCTCAGATGTACTAGTGGCAGTCATCGATAATGCATTCCAAGTAAATCATCCTGATTTACAGGGAAATTTTGTTGCAGGATATGACGTGTCTGATAACGATTCCGATCCAAGTCCTCCAAATGATTTTTTCAATCATGGAACACATGTTGCTGGTATAATTAATGCGATTTCAAATAACGCTCTTGGTATAGCTGGGGCAGGGGCAAATCGAGTAAAGGTAATGCCCGTTAAAGTAACACCAGATGATGCAGACCCCAATTCTATTTTTTCTGGGTACGAAGGAATACAGTGGGCAGTTGCGAATGGTGCAAAAATTATTAGTTTATCTTGGGGAGGTTACGAATACTATCAATTTGAACAAGACATTATCAATGAAGCGCATGCGCAAGGGGTTTTAATTATAGCTGCTGCGGGAAATGCTGGTGATGAAGATTTTCTGTATCCAGCAAGTTATGAACATGTATTGTCGGTAGCAAGCACAGATATCAATGATAATAGGAGTAATTTCTCGAGTTATGGGGAGAAAGTAGATCTTTCTGCACCAGGAAGTCAAATACTTAGTACCGTACCATCTGGAACTTATGCTGTTTTGAGTGGTACTTCTATGGCTGCACCACTTGTTGCGGCTGCAGCGGGTTTTCTAAAACATGTAAATCAGTCTTTATCAGTAAACCAACTAGAAGAATTTTTAAAAAGAACATCAGATTCAATAGACGAGATAAATCCAAGTTTTGCTGGAAAAATGGGTGCAGGTCGCCTAAATCTGTACAAAGCGGTTACATGTTTTAATTCACCGTTACTTTCGTTGACTATTCAAACGGACGATCCACTCTATATTTGCTCGACAGATATTGTACGTTTTAAACCATCCATAAACGAAGTAGAATCCTACAGATGGTATAAAGATGGAGTAATGATTAGCGAATCACCTCATCTCCAAACTAACCTTGAGGGAGCTTATCATTTGATAGCAAGAAAAGGTGTTTGTGAGGTCAAGACAGAGACTATACATATCTATCAAAATCTTCAAAAAACTCCAAAACCTACTGTTACACCTACTACCGCTTTTTATTGTACAGATAGAAATGCTTTAAAAGCTACTTTAGCGTCTTCTGCATTCTATGGGCCGCTTACCTCCACATATACAGGTGGCACGGTTGGCTACGATAATTTCAAACAAAGTAGCGCAAATCCGTCGGTTGTAGTAAATGGGATAGGGGGTACTTTATCTAATTTACGTGTACGTATAAGTTGGCAAAAAATAGATGGAACAACAGAAGCATTTTGTGATGTGACAGATAGGGGAGGAATTCCTTTTTTTGATGAAGTGGGCTTTCAGTTACAAAGTCCTTCAGGTACTCTTGTGACATTAATTCCTATTGGGAAATACCAACGGGGTACTTCGGGTGATAGTCAGTTATTTACCATGGATTTTGCTATGAATGGTATTGCAATAGCGCAAGGTTCTAAGCCTTCAAATGGTCTTTTTTTGCCACAAGAATCTTTTGGAAAACTATATGGTGAAAAGCCAGTTGGCACATGGACGCTCTTACCTACAGATGATTCATTTTATGACCCCTTATGCGTTTCTGGTTTTTCCATTACACTAGAGACTCAAAGTAACAATAGCCAGTCTGGTACTCTTTTCTCATGGTATGCATCGGAAATGGCAGACTCTGCTTTAGCAGTTGATAACCCATTTTTTCCCCTAATTACTCAAATGTCAGGAACTCAACCCTTTTGGGTCACAGCACGGAATCCAGGGTATTGTGAAAGTGAGAAAGTGGCAACGCATGTTCGTATCCGAGATGTACCTTTTATTTTTGCAGCATCTTTGTCGGAATTAGCAGGTGCTGATGCCTCATTATTGTACCCTGCAGACAGTGTGCGCTATGCTGATTTACCAACCCCTTCTGTATTTATTTACAAAGGGAATAAAGTTTTTAGCTACCCTATTCGGGAAATAGAGGTTCAACAAAATACAGTTACTATATGCAATCCCGATATATTTATATTGGCGAGTACAGGTTGCCCTGGAAAGATCCGTTGGAGTAATGGATTTGTGGGTGATGCTCAGATCGTTCAGGTGAATGAAAGTAGAAGCTGGCAAGTAACTTGTGAAAGAGATTGGGGGATTTGCCAAGTCCCCGAGCCGAAAACATTCACTGCTACCATAGGACAGGAAAAAGATTTGCTCTTGACAACAACTATTGAGGCAGGTGTTACTCAAACTTTTCTAGGTAATAAAGTAACACTACAATCTACTCTTGGAACACCATCTGATATCAAAGTCTTGGCAAAAAAGAGTGTTACTTTTCAACCTGGCTTTCAAGTGACGGGCTCTTCCACTTTTGAAGCGCGAATTGGAGGATGTAGTAATTGATTATTCCCATCCTTCGTAACATCCTTTTAAATGAGCTTCAAATAGTGAGTTGGATTCTGTAGTAAAACCAGGGCTTAGTAGAATAAATTCTTCTGCAAAAACGGAGAATTTCTTTCTTTGTATTGGAATACCTATTTCGATTTTTGTCTGAGCATACAACTTATTTGTTTTATCACTTGGATGTTCACCCGTGTTTGTGATTGAAATGATTTCCGGGCATACTACTTTTGGAGAGACATAATGGTTGCCATTTTGAGATTTAATAAACTGAAAGCTGTCAAATATTGTCTTATAGGGAGCAATCGCAAAGGTTGAAGGTAACTTAATGGTTTTATTTTTATACAAAACTGTCGGAAGTGTAAATGTTGGAAGAAGTGGTTTCGCATTTTCGAAGAAGGAGGGTGAAAGTGCTTTTTCCCAACTATGAGCGAGTAAGGAAAGTCCATTATATCCGGGTTCATTGGAAAAATGGATACCATCACTTCTTGCGTTCAAATATCCATCGGTTGCAGGTCCAGCATAAACCTGATGTATTTCATGCACTAATCTCCTTTGATCTGCAATAACTGCTGGACTTGTTTTCTCTAAAAAATAGGAAGCTTCTGAAATTACCCAAGGAAGTGGAAAATTAACTAGTTTTCTAGTTTCTTGAATTACTTTCGAGACATTTGTAAAGTATGAATCAATCGGAGGGAATAAAGTATCGTATTCTCCTTGATGCCATAAAATTGCTCTAAATCCTGTGATATTCCCATAAAATTGAAGTGTTTTTGCTAGAAGATGATAAGGAAAGTCTGCTCGGTTAGCGGTATGTTGTGCTTTGTTTTCTACGCTTAACGCCCAATCCGTGGAGCTTGTGGATCCCATAGCTGCATTTAAAAACATAATAGGAACGTTATTCCTTTGAACAAGAAGATCTCCCAATAGTCCATAACACCAAGCTGAACTTCCCGTCGGATATAAGTTGAAATGGGCAAGTAATCTTTGATAGTTAAATGTGCTTAATTGCGTCAATTCCATGGAATAGTCTAAAATAGTTCCTACTCGTTCATAAGGGTCTACGGATGGTGGAGGATTTCTAAAACCATTCCCTTGAGCATTGGATTGACCTGCTATGAGAAAGACATCTCCAATTCCAATTTTTTCAAGCGAATTCACATCTATAAGTTGATTGTTTCGATACGTTCTTATGATTAAATTATACCATCCACTTGGTGCGTCTATTATCGAGAAAAAGAGTTGTTTATTTTCATTCCGGAAATTAGTGCATCTTTCTTCTGGCTGTAGTTGACCGGTCTCTGGCGCAATTGGAACGAATTGAACTGTAACCGAATCTATTTTAGGAATGGTAGAACCGGTAATGAGAATTTTCCCTCTGTTTTCTAGGTCACGCTGGAAGACCATCCGTGTAAAGGGAAAGTCAATTGTTATTTGTGCAAAAGTAGGAAAGACGAGGGCAATTAGCCCAATTAGGATGAATATGTGACGTTTCACTTTTCTGGATTTATTGAGATATTGTGGTAACTTATACTGTGTCTAATTGCTTCTAAATGCAGCTAAGACAAAATTCGATGTGCCATTCAAGAATGGTAATGATAGGTAATCCCATTTTCCTTTTTTCATTTAGAACATGTAGTTTGAGTATAAGTCTGAAGGAGAATATCCAAATTCATTAATAAGCATAGTGTATGCTTCACGTTCAGCCCTTTGGTACAATTGGAAATTATTCTGTGTATCTAAACCCGAGTTGGATTCACCCACTTTACCCGTCCAGACATGGGTACCATAACCTTCTATTGGACAATTTTTAAAGCGATATCCCAAATGGTTTAAATCACTAAACCATTTTGTTCCAATATCTAAATTCATCTGGCCAAAGGGAGTGAGTTTGTAAGGCTTTTTGATAAGATGGCGAATTGACTTTAAATGAATTAGTGCTGACCATTCGTTTAACCGACATTCAGGAAGTGGCCAAACCCGCTTATTTTGAATAAATTGAGCGTAGTATTGTTTTCTAGGGCTGGGAGTTTCTTCACAAAGTTTCCAAAATTTTTCCCAGTTAGGCTGATATTTTTCATAATCATCTCCAGAACAATAAGACGCTGTATTCGCTGGACAATTCCAACATTGACCTATTGGGCCAACCCCAACAAAATTTTCACTATGCAATTCTTGCAAAAAATGCCCGATAATATCTTTGTGAAAGAGTACGTCATTGTGAGCAACAAATAAATAATCACTTTTACTTTCTTCAAAAGAGTATTGGTAGCGGATTGATTTTCTGTAGGACGGGAACCATAAGAGTGACTTTTGGGCAGGTTTTAATCCAAAAAAGAAGAAGGGGGTATGTAGAATTAATTTATTGCTAAGTCTTTGTTTAATAAAATCAAAATTGGCTTGATACGGTTGTACTCGCTCTAGAGTGAGGTAAATTTTGTCGATATGTTTTCCTGAATATTTAAGTAAAGAGGATATCGTTACTGCTGTCATGAACGGCTTTCCAAAAGCAGTGATGGATACATCTACTTTTGCACGAGTAGTTTTCTTCATTGGGATAATTAAATGTGTGAAATAGGACAACTTTAGTTTTTAGGACTCTTCAATATATGTTATACTTAAAGATATAGAATACAAACGAAAAATAAACGACTTCGTATAAAAAAAGCGTATTTAGTAATATTTATGCTTTTTTAAGCGAGGTTGGTTTTCAAATGAATCTGCTTATTTCATTTGCTTCGTGGGTATCAAATTTGGAAAAAGTCATTTTTCAATCGTACTTTTACCAAGAAGTATTGTATCAAAAAATTTGAAAAATAGATTTTAAACTTTCTTTGTCAGATAATCGCTTGGGATTTTCCCTAGTTCAAATTGCCACATTCTGTATATGAATCAATCAACTCCCTACATAAAATCACTTGATGGTATTCGTTTTCTGGCTGTAACGCTTGTTTTAATTGCCCATTGGATTGGTGATGATAAAGTAGGATTCTACCCAAGTTATTTAGGTGTTTGTATGTTTTTTGTACTGAGTGGTTTTCTGATTTCAGGTATCCTTCTCAAGGCCAAAGAGTCCGACAAAGCTAAAAATCAGAAACATTGGTTTTCCTTGAAACAGTTCTATATCCGTAGAACAATCCGTATTTTCCCACTTTATTATCTTGTAATAGCCTTGCTTTGGTTGTTTGATGTGTCAACTACCCGTGAAAAAGTAGGCTGGTTAGTAACCTACATGACCAATAATTACATGGCATTTCATCAACATTGGATGGGTTCATATGACCACCTCTGGTCTTTGGCTGTTGAAGAACAATTCTATCTTTTCTTTCCTTTTATTATCTTTTTTGTTCCTAAGAAATGGGTAAGTCGTGTTATTCTCTCTTTCCTTCCTCTCGCGATTGCCCTGCGTTTGTACTTTTATCTATCTGGATATGAATGGGTTACGCCTTATGTTTGGATGCCAACAAGTCTCGATGCATTCGGTTTGGGTGCGCTTCTGGCTTTGGCTCGTAGATACGATTGGACATTTCATCGCTTGCTTTCTAAATTCTCTACCTTACTTCTCTCTCTCTTTTTCCTTGGATGTATTACCTATTTATCCAAAATGGAAGCGGAAAACCACAATTTTTATTCTATCGTTCCATTGCGTTTCTTTGAGGCACTTTTTTCACTCTCTCTCATTGCTTTCGTCTCTCAACCTACCGAACATACGTTTTCAAATCGGTTTATTTCCTTTTTTGAATTACCTTTTTTGGTTTATATCGGAAAAGTAAGCTACGGAATATACGTGTATCACCAATTTATTTACAACGAATACTATTTCCCAGAAACTCATCCACTCCATTTGGTATTTACGAAAATAGACCAAATTTCTCCCGCTCTCTTACAGAATGTCGCGTTCAAATTTGGTCTATTGTATATACTGACACTCGTAGTGGCAACTTTGTCTTGGTATGCATTTGAGAAACCTATCAATCAATTGAAAGATAAGTTTGCTTATCGTTCTTAGTTCACAGAAATCCCTTTCTTTTCAATATTACTTTTGATTGAACCCACAAAGCCTCTTGATAACTCAAATCAAGTGTCTTTGGGTGGGGTGAAGCGATTTTCTTGTCTTTGTAATAGCTTCCACTTGTTAAGTTCTCCATGGGTTCTGTAGCTAAAAAAATACTTGTTTCTGCTCCTTGTTCTGGTGTTTTTAGAAAAGGTAGCCACGAGAAAAAAGATAAATATCCACCATTATTTGCCCCAAATTTTGTTCGTACAACTCCAGGATGTAAAGCAAAAGAAGCGATGCCATTTCGTTTGTAGTATAAGTGATGCAAACGGAAAGCAAATAAAATATTCATCATTTTGGTGGCACCATATTGCCGCCAACCATTAAAATTTTTCGTGGCTGATAAATCATCGAAATCTATTTTTCCCATTTTGTGAGCCTCTGACGAAACAGAAATTATTCGCCCTGCGCCACTTTTTTCTAATAAAGGAAATAACTTTCTCGTCAATAAATAATGACTCAAATGATTGACTTGAAATGCTTCTTCGAGCCCGTCATTTGTTCGGTAAAACGACCCGAAAATCCCTCCCGCATTATTAATTAATACATCTATGCCATCTGTATGTGTACTAATTTCATCTGCGGCTGCCTTCACACTTGCTAAGTCACATAGGTCTGCTACGATACAATGAACACGCGCTTGTGGTAAGGCATTTTGTATTTCTTGCTGGGTTTCTTGCAATTTATTCTGGTTTCTACCCAAAAGAAAAAGCTCATGTCCATGCCGAGCAAGCGCAATGGCAGTCGCTTTACCAACACCTGAAGTAGCGCCCGTAATAACCGTTTTTTTAGACATGCTCTTCCGTATTTTGAAGTTCAGAAATAGGTGTTAACCTACCATCTTTTATCTTTTGCTCAATCTCACTTTCATACGGGACAACTTCCAAAATAGGGGTCAGATTGATGTCTGTGATTTGGTAATCTTGCACCGTCCCAAGCCGTTCAATCATTTTTTCATACGCTTCTTTTGGGTTTTCCGCGTTGATTAACATTGTGTAAGGAATTTTCTTTTCTTTCTGCGCTTTCTCATCAAATTCGATGTAGTTGACTTTCACTTTGTACCAAGTCACTGCACCTTCTTCCTCAAAAAAAACTTCCTGAATCCGTAATTTTGTCAAACCTGTTAATTGAAAATCAGGCATATTCTGTGCTACATAGTTGTAAAGTCGCGTTTCAGCATCTGTATAAGATACTGCGTCGAAAAGATATACTTCTGCAATCGCCTTTTGGCGTCCTTGTTCATCTTGAACTTGGTATTTTATTTTGGCTTGA
>CAYNRA010000061.1:15970-18445 GCA_964399465.1 uncultured Cytophagales bacterium | reverse complement strand
AAGATAAGCAATGCTATAGAATTATGGTTTCGGAGAAAGGGAGAAATGGCCAGTGGCGGACTCCCTACGAATTGCCTGCTCCCGTAAACATGAACTGTGAGAAAGCACCAAGAATCTTAGCGGATGGTAAAACATTGGTTTTCTCTTCTATCAAAGAAGGTGGAAAAGGAGATTTCGATTTGTATAAGTCTTCTTTTCAAGAAAATGGAACATGGTCTGAGCCACAAGCATTGGAATTTGTGAATACCAAAAAATCAGATTTATTTGTGTCAATTAGTCCATGTGGTGATAAAATGTATTATGTCTCCAATGGGGATATTTACGAAACGGTTGTTCCTGAAAGCCTAAGACCCGTTAAAAGTGCAACTATTCAAGGTTTTGTGCTTGATTCTATGTCGAAAGCACCTGTTTCAAGTAAAGTGGTTATTAAATATAAAGAAACGGGTGAGACCTACGCGGTTATTGATAATAATGCGTCAGATGGTCGATACACTGCGATTGTTCCGTTTGGTAATGCGTATGAGCTGAGTGTCAATCATCCTGCGTATGAAACAAAGAAGGTTGTGGTTTTGGATAGCGAAATGGTGAATTGTACTCCGCTGCGCGTAAACTTATCGCTTCAAAAAGTTGAGGGAGCTACAAGTCCACAAACGGCTCTGGCTGTTGTGCCTCCTGTTCGTATGCCTATAAGCGCTATAACTCCTCCAAAAGAAATACTGGAAAACCCTACTCAAGTTGCTTCAATAAATCAACCAATATCTAAAGCCAAACCCATCGAAGAAATAGAGCTTATTGCAGATTCTCCCGTCGAGGAGCAAGTGAAGTTCGCTGCGGAGGGAGAGAAACAAGTCGGTGCCAAGCTTATTCAAAATTATGCGCTTATCCTGAAAATCGTGAACAAAGAAACAGGAGAACTAATCAATCAACCGACCTTTCGTTTGGTGCAAAAAAGTGGGGAAGCATATCCTGAAAATCCACAGTTTAATGGGCAGGAGTATGTTTTCAAGATAGCTGAAAAAGTAGCCCTGCAAGTTCAAGTGGAGGCCGATGGTTTTTTACCGTTCACAGCTCCCTTGCCCGAACTGGAGTCTGATAAAAAAATTACAATTAAACTCGCTCCTAAACTCAAAAATACGCTCTTGGTTCGGTTACTCTCGCAAGAAGACGGGCAGCTATTGGCAGGTGAAGTTCAGCTTAAACAAGTTGGTCAAGAAGTAAATGCATATTCGGTAAAGTCAGGTGAATTAAAGCTCGATTTAACAAAAGGAGGAAAGTGGGTTGTAACTGGCGCAGCGCAAGGATATTTACCTCTGCAAAAAGAGGTGGATATTGTCCTGACAGAGGCAGGTGGCGTAACAGTGGAAGTGGAGCTAAAGTTGGTGAGAAATGACTATCTCTTGCAGTTAGAGTCGATTGATTTAGAAACAGGATTGCCCCTCGCGGGTGCTGTTTTCTATGTGAAAGACGCACAAGGAAATAAGGTTTTGGAATTATTAGCTGATAACTCAGGAAAAGTAAACGGTAGATTAACTTCTAAAGGGCCATTCACAGTTCAATGTTTGGCGGATGGATTCAATCTAGCTGAGCAGGTCATCGCTGAATTACTTCCAACCACGACGATTCTCTTCAAATCTGTCAAGGAAAAAGTTTCTATGAATGAGGTTAAGGTCGTGTTCATTGATAGATATACAAAAGAAAACGCACTGCCTTCTGTACTGATTGACCAAACGGTTACGCAAAAAGCCCCGTTTTTCTTAAAAGGGAAAGAAGGGCAAATTTTCTCAATCGAAATCAAAGATAAGGATTTCACATCTGAAAAATACAAGTTGGCTTTTACTGACTCGCTCATGAACAAAGTCAGTACTGTTTTATATACACAGCGGGTAAGGTATGATTTTTATTTCAGTCGCACTGAAAATGATTGATTTGACAGATAAATCGGAGGTGCAGAGTTTTACAGAAGGTGAATTTATGGCATCGTTACGTCCAGATAGATTCTATGCATTTCAAGTGAGTGCCACCGGATACCAGTCTGTTTCTCAGAAAATCAGTGCCATGACATGGATACAAGAAGGAGAATTTGAAAAAATGGTTTTATTGACTCCCGAAAAACAAGACGTAGCCGCGGTAGTACCTGAAAAAAATACGGAGGTCATTCGGACAGTTGCATTTGGTACGATTTCAAAAGGCACGCGTGTGACATTGGAAAATATTTACTTTGACCAAAGTAGCCCTGTCCTTCGGAAAGAATCTTTCACGCAATTAGACGAATTAGCGAAAGTATTGCAAGAAAATCCAGCCTTGAAAATCGAAATTCGGGGGCATACAGACAATGTAGGTGATTTCTATGAGAATGTGAAGCTTTCTAAAGCAAGGTGTGAGTCTGTGATAACGTATCTACTTGCTAAAAAAATTGAGGCTTCGCGACTAATTGCCGTGGGTCGTGGCTCCGTAGAACCCATTGCACCAAACGAT
>CAYNRA010000061.1:5359-15960 GCA_964399465.1 uncultured Cytophagales bacterium | reverse complement strand
TAAAAAATCAGCTTTGAAGATGCCCAAGAACTTCCCCTACTACGGGCAGATCTTGGGCATTTTTACCTCTTTGCATTATTCCTAAATTAAAAATAGTACATCAATTAGCGTAGTTGTTTTTTTTGGGAAGATTACATTGGCTCTCTAGAACCCATTGCACCAAACGATACAGAAGCCAATAAAAAGCGAAATAGACGTGTAGAATTTATTGTTTTGTAATGATTCTTCGATTTGATAAGAAAAAGTCCCTCCGTTGTATCGTGTTGAATTATACAGCGGAAGGACTTTTTGTTACTTGCATAAATACCTTTCTATACTATGCTGAAAGTTTTAAAATCGGAGCAAAACTATTATATGAATGTGTAAGCGTTTAATTGAAAAAAGTATGTTGATTTTCTAGAAGTAAACCAAGAGAAACACCGCCAAATAAATAGAGTCTGGTGCTATTTTAGTAGCTTTCGTCGTTCAAACTGAAAACAAGGTGAATTAGTTTTCTAACGACACAAAAGTATATATCTAACGAATCAAATGGTTGCATTCCAAACGCTGTCTGTCATTATTCCCGCCTATAATGAGGAAAAAACAATACGAAAGGTAATAGAAAAAGTTTCTCGTGTTCCATTGCCATGGGGTATTCAAAAAGAGATTATTGTCGTCAATGATTGCTCGAGTGACGAAACCGAGATAGAGGTTTTTCGCTGTATAACAGATAATTCCATCGAGGTAATATATATCAAACACGAAGTAAATAAAGGCAAAGGAGCTGCACTGCATTCAGGTATCAAAAAAGCAACGGGAGAATACGTAATCGTTCAAGATGCTGATTTGGAATACGATCCCGAGGAATATTCTATTCTACTCAAACCCGTCCTAGATGGCTACGCTGATGTTGTTTTCGGTTCCCGGTTTGTCGGTGGCAAACCACATAGAATCCTTTTTTTCTGGCATACGGTAGGAAACAAATTCCTTACCTTTCTCTCCAATCTATTCACTAATTTGAACTTGACGGACATGGAAACGTGCTACAAGTTATTTAATACAAAATTGCTTCAAAATCTTGATTTGAAAGAAAAAAGGTTTGGTTTTGAGCCCGAAGTAACCGCCAAAATAGCTAAAATAAAAGGGATTCGAATTTATGAAGTAGGAATCTCCTATTACGGTCGTACATACGAAGAAGGAAAAAAAATCAATTGGAAAGATGGGTTTAGAGCACTCTACTGTATCATTCGATACGGAATCTGATACTTCCTTTCTTTGGCTGTGCTCACAACTATATGTATTTTACTCAACTCAGTTTTATGTTTTCCATCTTTTGATACAGCTCCTGATATTCATGCATGCCATCTCGAAAATTTTCCTTTTCGTCATCAATCAATACAAATAGATACCTGCTTATCTTCTTCATTTTGTCCCTTCCCTTTCTTTTTATAAATTGCTAATCAGCATTTTAGAATAAGTATATGCTGATTATTTTATTCAACCTTACCCCTTATATATGAAAAAATTACGCATAGGACTCTTCTGTCTGTTTCTCCCACTAGTGGGTATTTGTCAGACAGCTGGCTGGAAGTCGCTCTTCAACGGAAAAGACCTTTCGGGTTGGAAACAACTCAATGGACAAGCCCAATACCACGTAGAAAATGGAGAAATTGTTGGTACAACCGTCGCCAACACACCCAATTCTTTTCTTGCTACAGTCAAAGAATACGGTGATTTTATTTTAGAACTGGAGTTGAAGGTAGATCCGTCCATGAATTCAGGTGTTCAGTTTCGGAGTTTATCTCTTCCTGAATATCAAAATGGGCGTGTACATGGGTATCAAATGGAAATAGATCCCTCTGCAAGAGCTTGGTCTGGAGGTATTTATGATGAGGCGCGACGCGATTGGTTGTATATTCCTGCCAACAACCCACGCGCCAAAACTGCTTTTCGTGTAAACGATTGGAATACCTATCGCATCGAAGCCCTGGGCTCAACTATTCGGACTTTTGTCAATGGGCAACCCATCGCTTATCTCGTAGATGACATGACGGCCAAGGGTTTTATCGCACTTCAAGTACATGCCATTTATGGAGGGCAAAAATCAGGTACGCGTATTCGTTGGCGGAACATCCGTATAAAAACAGAAAACCTACAACTTTCGCCATTAGATGATACACCTGTTGTGAATTTAATGAAGAATAATTTATCCGAACAAGAAAAAGCACAAGGTTTTGAGCTACTTTTTGATGGCACTTCCCTGTCCAAATGGCGAGGTGTTTATAGTGAGGATGCTCCAAATAAAAGATGGTCTGTACAAAAAGGGGAACTTCAAGTTGACCCTTCCGATGGTTCTGAAACAGGAAATGATATCGTGACACGTGAAAAATACGCCTATTTTGAGCTCGTATTTGACTTTAAATTAACTCCAGGTGCTAATTCAGGTGTCAAGTATTTTGTAGATGAAACGTATCATTCAGGTGGGAAATCAGGTATTGGGCTTGAGTTTCAAATCTTGGATGATGAACGTCACCCAGATGCGAAAATGGGCGTTGTCGGAAATCGAACATTGGGAAGTTTGTACGACTTAATTCCCTCTGTAAAAGTGGAAAAAAGGTTTCAAAAGCCCATCGGTGAATGGAACCAAGGACGTATTTTGGTTTTACCTGATGAGACGGTTCAACATTGGTTAAATGGCCATAAAGTCGTTGAATACACAAGAGGTAGCCCGATTTATCAGGCATTGGTGGCTCGCTCAAAATACAAAGATTTTGTTGGCTTTGGTACTGCGAAGGAAGGACATATTCTACTCCAAGACCATGGCGATGCTGTCGCTTTCAGAAATGTAAAAGTCCGTCGAATAAAAACAAATTAATCCTAGAGACAAATGAATAATCGAAGAGAGTTTATAAAAAAATCAGTATTAGCAGGTATAGCTACACAATTTTCAGCAGCGAGTTATGCAAAGATTATTGGCTCAAATGATCGTGTGCGTGTCGCATGCGTCGGTTTTTCAGATCGGTTCAAGAACTCACATATTCCACCTTTTAAAGCATTGGCAAAGTCTTTAAACTTTGAAATGGTTGCTGTGTCAGATATTTGGAAACGAAGAAGAGAGGAGGGTAAAGCATTTATTGATAGTCAGTTAGGTTCAAACGTGAAAGCATTCGTAAATAATGAAGAATTATATGCCTCACAAATGGCGGATGCGGTATTCATTAGCACAGCTGATTTTCAACATGCGGTTCACACCATTGAAGCTGTTCAGGCAGGGTGCGATGCCTATACAGAGAAGCCGTTGGCAGAAACGATGGCGGATAATCGAGCCGTGTTGAAGGCGGTACGAGCAACCAATCAAATTGTACAAATTGGTTCACAAAGAAGAAGCGGTGAGAATTACTTTGCAGCTGAGAAATTTATCAAGTCGGGGCAATTTGGCCCAATCGTGATGGTTGAATTAATGTGGAACGTAAATCAGCCGGGAAGATGGCGGCGACCTGCACTTGTTGCGGATGTTCGTGAAACAGATGTAGATTGGAAACGATTTTTAATTAATCGGCCGTATGAGGCATTTGACGCACGAAAGTTTTTGGAATATCGTCTTTTCTGGCCCTATTCATCCGGTATTCCAGGTCAATGGATGAGTCATCAAATTGATACTGTCAACTGGTTTAGCGGACTTACACATCCGAGAAGTGCCGTCGCTAATGGTGGAATTTATCAATGGAAAGACGGACGAACGAATGCTGATACGCTCACGGTTGTCTTCGATTACGGTCCTTCAAATGACCCAACGAGTGGTTTCCAAGTACAATTTACGTCTCGGTTCTCGAATAGCGCAGGTGGAACAAAAGAATTGTACTATTCAAATGCAGGAATGATTAATCTAGATACAAACGAAATATCTGCCAACGGAGGTATGGTTGAATGGGAAGCGAAAGAAATGGGAATGAAGCCTAACTTATTGATTCCTCAAAAATTAACTGGAGCACGTGTTGAGACTGGAGCGAACACAGGAGGCGATTACCTCACATTTGCCCATGTCAAAAATTGGATGGAATGTGTTCGTTCGCGGAAAGAACCTAACGCACCAATAGAAGCTGGCTATCAACATTCTATTGCAACAATTATGTCCAATGCAGCATACAGAACTGGCTTACGAGTTACATTTGATGAGAAAACGCAAGAAGTGATGGCAGGAGACAAACCATTTATATTGTAAAATCAGAAACGGGTCAATTTTCATTGACCCGTTTCTGATTGAGTTTAATCACATTTGAAAAGTCTGAATTCAAGGGCTACACGAGTAGTGTCCTCTTCGTCATTGGTAGCTAATCCATGAATGAGATGGGACGAAAATAGAAGAACTTCTCCATACTTTACGCGAGAGCGCGAGAGCGTAGTATTACCTGCCCAAGATTTTATCATTCGTACTCGGTATTTATTGTTTTCTACAACGCCCCCATCAAACGTACGCAGGATTTCAGACTCTTTGATTCGGTGACTTCTTGGTGCTAAAGGCAGTGATGACTTTTCAGTTACGCCAGCTACTGGTATCCAAAAATTTAAAAATTGAGGGATGTAGTTGTCTATATCAACTCCCTCGTAAATGTCCTTGTGTGGCGGATTAAAATCAGTTGATTTTGGCCGATTAATCCGGACGATGATGTGCACTTTATGCCCTAAATACGGATCAATATCATTTAATTTAAAACCTAGTATTTTCTCTAATCTTGGAATGAGTTCCAAAATGGGAAAGTTAAAGTCGTCCGCGAATAAATCCCTCGTTTTTCCTACAACCTTAAAATGGTCTTCGGTGCGCGTTACAAAGTGATGGTACTTTTCTAACGTGAATCCATTGGTATTTATACCCAATTCTTTTTGGACAATTGCTTCAATACTACTTGTTAATCCTTCATGTAGAGACTTGTATTCAGCCTGATTTAAGAAAGGAACTTCTGTATAACCTTCCGAGTACCAATTCTGATGATAGGTTACATCTGTAGTTGCTGAAGAAAGTATTTCATCTCGTCCAAATTGAAATGGAGGAGCTCCAACGATAGAGACTGCGCAAGGTTGCCCGTCTATGACATAGGTAGCGGTTTTCATTTGATGATATAGGTGTAATAGACAATTAATAAAAAAAAATTACCTTTATTATCTCTACAGAAATAATGAAGGTAATTTTTTGCCAATAGTACAAAAATTGATTTACAATCAAAAAAAAATAGTCTGATTTTTACTGAGTGGTCAATTTTAGCAATTAAACGTTCAACCAATACGTGAATTTAAGAATGAGAGCTCTGTTTTTTGGTGTCCAAGCAGGTACCTGAAAATGAGCAATTGGTTCTGCAAAGTAATTATCTGTGTAAACCAAAAATAAGTCACTCACGGGCCTGAATCTCCACTGCAATCGCGTATTTATATTCGTATTATTTGTCTGTGTGTTGTACTGAAAAAAGGTACTTAAAAATACGGATCGTGAAAAAGTTAGTTCCGCGCGTGGCCCAATCAATAAATACCGCACACTATTGTAAGGTTTGGGTAAATCTATCGCGGTAAAATTGGCATCAATTGTAAATGTACCGTACGGTTGTACGCGGTAGGCTAGACTGCTGTTTAGACCTGTTCCTTTTCCATTGAAATAATCACCAATAAACCAATCAATTTTTGCTTGAAGATCTCGGCGTGAACTTGTCTCAAGATTTAAGAAAAATGCTTCGTATCTGTATCCTCCAATTGGCAACGGAATGACGTTTTGATAGAATCGAGGGTCAGGATTGTCGGTTGCGTTCGTCGGATCAAATGGGTTAAACAAATAGGTAAATCCTCTAAAATAACCCGTGGAAAATTCAGATCTATCTGGAGAGGTAAAAAAGAGGAAAAATGCGGTTTCAGAGTCTAATCGCTTGCCAGATAAGTCGAAAATATCTTTTCCACCTGTACCTATTCCGTATGAGTTAATGTATTTATTGATGCTTGCTTTGCGTGGATTTAAAATCAATTTGGAAGGTCTAAATAGAGAATAAATCCCATTTCTTGGTACATAGCCGACCTCAGCTTGGTAGTTTTCACCGATACGGCTGATAGCAAAGTTCAAGTCGATATTCGGGTGATGATAGCCAATGTATTGACCAATACTTGCTGCATCTGGGCGCTGTTCTGGTGAAATGGATTGATGGGCATAACTTTCTATTTCCCATCGGTTATCAGGTGTGAAAAAGTTAAATTCTAATCCAGCTACGCGATTAAATGCTTGTAAACCAACTTGCTGAGAGGGGTCAATGCCGTTTAAGAAAGTTTCCTTGTTTACGATAAATCCACTGATAGCGGAACGCGTAAAGAGTTTTCGTTGTGCTGTAACTACAGAATAATTGGCAGCAGGAAGTTGGTCAGAACCGATGGTCGTTTGGCGTGTTTGCATATTTAAAACACCAATTCGCCAATCATTATTTAGTTTTCCACTCAAACGCAAACCCGCTTGGATAGGAACCTGTTGTGCTAGCCCTGTTCTAGGATTTCGGGCAATACCAATGCGGCGAGAGAAAAATGCCCGTGTATCTGGGAAACCAAAGTTACCAAATAAGTCAGCATTTTCGATGAAAAACTGCCGTCGCTCAGGAAAGAATAGTTCAAATCGAGAAAGGTTGGTTTGCTGTTGATCTACTTCTACCTGTGAGAAGTCCGGATTGACCGTTATATCCAAATTAAGGGAAGGTGTTACGGCTACTTTTGCATCAAAACCAAAACCTAGATTTCGGTCTGTACTTTTGGGAAGTTCCTGTAAGTCTGATTTGGTACGCGGGAAATCTTGTATGATTCCAGAGGAAGCATATGGAATGAAGGCAATGTTTTTGGAGGGTGTAGGTGGTGTATCATCCCAAACTAATGTGCCGGCAAACCCAAGGTTATTGGAACGGAAATTACGCGGAACAGGAGACCAATTAGATACTTCGTTGATTTGCATATAACTGCGCCCAAAATTAATATGCCACGTGTTTTCTCCTTCCACCACTTTATATCGTAAAGTTTTGAATGGAATGGCAATCTCGACTGTCCAATAGTCTGGGTAATTTTTCACTTCTGAAAACCAGCGGTTATCCCATGAATTATCCACGTCTTGCCCGTTCGAAATCAGACCTTCTCGTTGTACATTGAGCGGAGAAACCCCAAACTGGAACCCATTTAACCTATCTCGGAAGGTATCAATATTCACGGTGAAAACATCACTTGTTCCACCTTGGAAATCTCGTTTGAAAGAAGAAACTGTATAGGCATTTCTTGGTTGATACGCTTTGGCAGCAACGTAGATAAATTGGTCATCGAAAAGAACACGAACTTCTGTTTGTCCTGTGGCATACGAAGTATCGTACGGTTTTTCCAAGAAAAATTGCTGAGCTATTTGCGCAGATTCCCAAACAACTTCGTCTATCAATCCGTCTAAACGAATGGGCTCTGTCGTACGTTTGATGTGATAAACCGCCTTCGTGTTTTGTGAGAAAAGGAATGCATGACTGCTTACTAGTAGCGCAATGCTTAAAAGAATTTTTTTCCAATACATGGGTAACTTCTTAATTGAATAGGTATGTTTTCCTGAAAAAATAGGAAAATAAATCCGACAAAGTTCGGTAACTTTCTGTAATACTGTTCGCCTTTTCGTCGCTTTTGTTACTATATTTATAGATTATTTTTATTATTTGTTTATGCCCAAAAAGAAAAAGTCCTCCTCAGATCTACAAAAAGAGGAAATTTATCAGTTCTACGCGCAAAAGGTAGAGCGCCCCTTGACACTCAATGACTTACTCAATGCTTTTGATATTTACGATGAGGCAGACAAGCTTTTTGTTCAACTCATGATTGAAGAATTGCAGGAAAAAGGCCGCCTGAAATCCGTCGGTCGAAACCGATATATAGCCACTACGCCCGCTGTTCCTGCTCCACAAACCGTCGTCGGAAAAGTTGATTTTGTGAACCCACGCTTTGCATTTATTCGGCATACAGAAGGAGAACCTGATGTTTTCGTCGAAGTGGAAGACCTCAACGAAGCATGGAATGGAGACACCGTTGAAGTAAAAATCCTCCCAACTACGCGTAAAAAAGGAAATAACCCAGAAGGTAAAGTCATTCGTATCCTCGAAAGAGCGCAACAGCGAATCGTCGGGAAAGTGAAAATATTTGGTAACTACGGTATTTTCAAGTCAGATAACCGAAGTTTTCACCAAGAAATCTTTATATCCAAAGCTAATTTGTCTCACGCAGCCCCCGACGATATCGTCGTCGTTGAGATTCTCTCTTACCCGCAAGGCCCCAAACAAGCAACCGGGAAAATCGTGGATATTTTAGGAAAAGTCGGTGAAAATAACGCAGAAATGAACGCCATCATGGCAGAGTTTGGCTTGCCCGTTCAGTTTCCTGAAGAAGTAGAACAGGAGGCAGAACAAATTTCTACACACATCTCCGACGAAGAAATTGCCCGCAGAAGAGATTTTCGCTCTGTGCTTACTTTCACTATTGATCCACACGACGCCAAAGACTTTGACGATGCATTAAGCTACGAATACAAAGAAAATGGAAACGTCGAAATCGGGATTCATATCGCAGATGTTACGCACTACGTACAGCCTGGTTCGAAATTGGAAGAAGAAGCCTTCCGACGTGCAACATCGGTTTACTTGGTGGATAGAACGATTCCCATGCTGCCCGAAAAACTCTCGAACGGGCTTTGTTCTCTTCGTCCAAATGAAGATAAATTGGTCTTTTCCGCTGTTTTTGAGATGACCCCCGAAGGGAAATTAGTCAAGGAATGGTTTGGGCGTGCCGTCATCCATTCCGACAAACGGTTTGCCTACGAAGAAGCTCAAGAAATATTGGAAAAAACGTTTGCTGACGAATCCGTTCAGACACAATTTGAGCCCGTTCTTACGCATTT
Organism: uncultured Cytophagales bacterium; assembly: GCA_964399465.1. Taxonomy (GTDB): domain Bacteria; phylum Bacteroidota; class Bacteroidia; order Cytophagales; family Spirosomataceae; genus CAYNRA01. The sequence continues at coordinate 7,052 of CAYNRA010000061.1, read as the reverse complement.
GAATACATTGGCTAAATCATTCCGTGAAAAACGTTTTGCGAAAGGAGCATTTAATTTCGAAACGCCCGAAGTGAAATTTCAGCTCAGCGAAGACGGTACACCCATAGGTATTTATACCAAAGTTCGGAAGGACGCACATAAATTAATCGAAGAATTTATGTTATTAGCGAATAAAAGGGTCGCTGAATTTATTTTCTTCCAACACTTTTTGCCCACTTCCAAACGACCTAAAAAAGCCAATGCCGCTGAGGTAGCTCCGACGATGGTATATCGGGTTCACGAACCACCCAATCCAGAAAAAGTGGAGGTTTTTGCCAAATTTGCTTCGAAGTTAGGTTTTACCGTGAAGACAGAAAATTCAGACGTTTTGTCCAAATCTTTGAATGCACTCGTCCAAAAAATTGAAGGCACTCCTGTGCAAAATATCTTGGAGTCACTGGCTGTTCGGACGATGTCTAAAGCCAAATATTCTACCCAAACAAGTGGCCATTTTGGACTAGCTTTCGATCATTACAGCCATTTTACATCGCCCATTCGTCGCTATCCAGATATGATGGCTCACCGCCTTTTGCAGCATTATTTAGACGGTGGAAGCTCCGCAGATAAAATAGCACTCGAACAGAAATGCAAACATTCATCTGAACGAGAAAAACTTGCCTCCGAAGCCGAACGTGCCTCCATCAAGTACAAACAAGTCGAATTTATGTCTATGCAAGACTTCGATGAAATATACGAAGGCGTGATTACGGGTGTAACAGATTTTGGTATTTTCGTCGAAATTAAAAATACCAACTGCGAAGGTATGGTGCGTCTCGCTGACTTAAACGACGATTTCTATTCATTTGAACCAGATAATTACCGCGTTGTCGGACAAAATTCAGGGAAAATATTGACTTTCGGTGATGTCGTCGAAGTGAAAATCAAAGGTACTGATATGCAAAGTAGAAGTATTGATTTGCTCTTCGCAAACTCCATACCCACGTTCAGCAGACGCGGAGGAAATACCCGAAAAAGAACGGAACGGAAAGGGGGAAGACCGTTTCCGTCTGGACAAAAAAAAGCTGGAAAATCACCTAAAAATAAGAAAAGAAGGTAATTCAAGAAAAAACCTCATCTTTGTGTCGATGAGGTTTTTTCTTGTGGAAACGAGCCAAGTTATAGGTCAAACGTATCAAACGCATATTACTTCTGAAGTGCCATCCAAACAGCCAACATAGGAACAATATCTGCTCTTTTATCCTCTGAAAAGAATGTTTCTTTTGCTTGATACATAGCAGTAAATGTGGTTAAATACCGTTTCCGAATTTCTTCTGCTAATTTTTGATGTCCGTATTTTTGCAATGCTTGAATGGTTATCCAATGCCATTCAGCAAGTCTTTTAGGCGAGATAGTTTGTTCATTTGGTGCCAAGATAAGTCCAGAGGAAGTGAACAACTGTTGTTCAATGGTTTGTGCCACGCGGTCAGCTTGCGCTTGTGTCGCTAAACCAACATACAGCGGAAAAACGCCTGCTAACGTCAGCTGTTCTGCCGACTTTTTTGTGGGTATGTGGTAATCCATGAAAAAGCCTTTTTCGTTGTTCCAAAGATAATTGGCAAATGCTTTTTTTCTTTTTTCTGCCAAATTTTTCATACTTTCAGCATAATAGGGCTGGTCTGTAGCCGTGTATGCTTTTGCCAACGTAATTTCTAAC
>CAYNRA010000061.1:0-5349 GCA_964399465.1 uncultured Cytophagales bacterium | reverse complement strand
AAAGCAGCGCGTTCAAATCTACCGGAACAAAGTCTGTGGGGGTTGGTAAAGGTTGCTGTGGGCTTGTCCAACGAACGGAGTTTTCCCAACCAGATTCTTCTTGCGCACGGATAGAAATAAATCCGTTTTTTGCTTTATTCCCCCATCTTTTTACGAGTTCAAGGTCTTTTTTGTACAGCTCGGGGCGTGGTTTGGGTGTGGAGGGAGCATAGCGGCTCAACTGCAAATTATTCGCAAAAAATACTGCTTTTTTGAATGTTTTTTCACCTGCTTTTCGGGCTTTATTTTGTGCATCAATTTCTTCCTTATCTACCGCCGAAATCCAAAATTGATATTCCTTTTGCAATTGGGTCAAGGCACGGGCATACACTTGGTCGTCTTTTTTCTTTTGTGCCAATATCTCTACCATATTCGCAAAAAATGGAAGTTGAGAACGCTGAAGATAGTAACTCCGGTTTCCCAAAGGAACATACCCGAAATCATGAATAAATTGGGCTGTATTAATAACGATGTTCTCTGCCAACGAGTCTTTTTGAGTGGCAAAAAGTCCTTGCATCAAGAAAAAGTTATCCAAATACGTGGCTTCGTTTGTCAGTCCGTTGGTAACAATATAGGGTTTGCGATAGGGGATAAGCGAACCCTTATTTGTAGAAGGTTTCACCAAAAGTTGAGACCAAAGACGAGGTGCAAACTCTGCTAAATTTTCATTTGTCTTGGGTTTCGGGAAAGAAACAAATGGGTTCGGAAGTTCAAAGCTTTTGGTGAGAAAAGTATCCAATGAAAATCCTGGTTTTACCTTTTCGATTTCATAAATTGCTAAAATATCTTTGGCTTCAGCACGTGGAATAGCATGGGCGAAGTGGTAGTCTGTCGGAAAAAAAGAAGATTTTTGAATGTCTTCAAATAATCCAGGAAATTTCTCGTCAGGAGAAATGTATTCTTGAATCGTAACGGCATCTTGGCAGCTACTGAATACAAGTATCGACAAACCAAGAGCAAAAAGGCTAGTTTTGTATGGAAATAACGGTTTAAACATGGTGTTTTATAGAAAATTAGGATTCGTCAAATGAATGAAAGAAATACAAAGTTACACGATGCCGAGCAATGTAGTTGCGTACAAATGACGGTTGATTAGCTATGCAACTCGGAAATATTTCGGATTGTTGAGGAATATCTCGAACTTTGGGTAACAAATTAGATGTCACCTAATACGTAATACTCATGGAAATACCAACTGGCGCAGACTTGGTCGCGGAAATCAAAAGATTGAAATTGGAAAAAAATGCGGTTATTCTCGCGCATTATTATCAAACAGGTGATATTCAAGACATCGCTGACTACATCGGCGACAGTCTTGGGCTCTCGCAAGAAGCCGCAAAAACAGATGCGGACATGATTGTCTTTGCTGGTGTTCGGTTTATGGCTGAAACGGCTAAAATCTTATCTCCAGAAAAAAAAGTAGTCCTTCCTGATTTGTCAGCAGGTTGTTCTTTGGAAGAATCAGCGCCCGCAGATGAGTTTAAAGCCTTCAAAGCTTTGCACCCGGAAGCACTCGTTATCTCGTACGTGAACTGCTCGGCAGAACTTAAAACATTGACGGACATCGTTTGTACAAGTACAAATGCTGTAAAAATCGTGGAAAGTTTGCCCAAAGACCAACCTATTATCTTCGCACCCGATAAAAATCTGGGTAGTTATATCAATCGCGTGACAGGTAGAAATATGATTCTTTGGGACGGCGCGTGCATGGTTCACGAAACGTTTTCTGCTGACTTGATTCAAAAAATGAAAGCGGAACACCCGAATGCTAAGTTGGTTGCCCATCCCGAAAGTGAGCAAGCCGTTTTGGCAGAAGCAGATTACATTGGCTCTACAACAGGATTATTGAAATATACGACATCAAGTCCTAACGAAGAGTTTATTGTAGCCACAGAGTCAGGTATTTTGCATCAAATGAGAAAAGCCGCACCTTCCAAAAAGTTTTGGGTTGCCCCAACTACCCGCAACGGACACGCGTGCCTAGCTTGTTCAGACTGTCCTCACATGAAATTGAATACCCTCGAAAAACTATATTTGTGTTTGCGTGACGAAACCCCCGAAATTCATTTGTCCGCAGACATTATCCGAGATGCGCGCAAACCCATTGAGCGAATGTTGGAAATATCCGCTCAATTTGGGTTGTAAGTTTTCCCGTTGATTGTATTAAATAAAAAATCTTTGTTCGTAGAAACCTGTTGGGTTCGTGAACAAAGATTTTTTAGTTTCGGAGAACGTATAGGCTTATTCGGTCCAATTCATGCGGTCAGCTGAAGAGAATTTCCAAGGAGCCATGTTGGTTTCCAAATTCTGAAACATCATATTCCAAGATTGAGGGGCTTGGCTCTCTTCCATGACTTGGTAGCGGCGTAATTGTGTGATGATATCCAACGGACTAATCAAAATTGGGCAGGCTTCTACGCAGGCATTGCAGGTAGTACAGGCAAGAATTTCTTCTTGAGAAATGTAATCGCCCAAAAGTGTTTTGTCGTCTTTGTAATCTGGCCCGTTGGCAATCCAGCCTTTTTGAATATCTTCCAGGCGGTCGCGGGTATCCATCATGATTTTACGTGGAGAGAGTGCCTTGCCTGTTAGATTTGCTGGACAAGAAGACGTGCATCGGCCACATTCTGTGCAAGAATACGCATCCATCAGGTTTTTCCAGCTCAAGTCTTGGACATCTTTAGCCCCAAATCTTCCTACTTCAGCGGGTGTTTCAGTTGGTTCTGCCAAGCCCAGCATGATTTTTACTTCATTGGTCACTTCGGGCATGTTTTTCATAGTTCCTATGTTGGCACGATTGGCAAAATAGGTATTTGGGAAAGCCAAGATAATGTGTAAATGCTTGGAATACGTCACATAGACGGCAAAGGCAAAAATTCCCAAAATATGAACCCACCAAGTAGCTCTTTCGTACAGTTGGAGAGAAGCGACCGACCAGTTTTCAAAGAGCGGAGTAAACCAACTACTGATCAGAAAATCACCGGTTTGGACTTCGGCAAAATGACCTATTTGTTGTACTTGTAGAAGTCTATCTGCGGTATTCATAGTTAAGAAAGCAGACATAAGGATAATTTCTACGACCAAGATAATGGTGGCATCAAGTGCTGGCCATTTGTCTAGTTCACGGTGTTTTTGTGTATCTAGGCGAGGCACTTTCGTGAGGTTTCTTCGGATCAGAAAAACGACGCAGGCTACGATGACGAGCGCAGCAAGGATTTCGAACGTATTGATAATGAACGGATAGAAAGAACCAAGTAGCGGGGCAAGGACGCGGTGCGTTCCAAAAAGTCCGTCGATAACGATTTCGATGAGTTCAACATTGATAAGCAAGAAGCCTGCATATACGATAAAATGGAGAAGACCGACGATAGGGCGGTCAAACATTTTTTTCTGTCCGAAAGCGACACGGAGCATTGTTTTGAGTCGTTCGTTGGGTGCGTCGGAGCGGTCTTCCGCGCGACCAAGCTGAATAGTTTTTTTGATGAGCAGCACCCTTTTGGTCGCTAAATAAGCAGTTAGACCGAGTGCCATGACAAAAGAAAGTTGAGATAAGATACTTAGCATAGGGTTTGGTATTTTTAGATTTGTTGTTTTAATGATTTGATTAGTAGATGATTAGGGAATTTATAAAAATAATTTTAAAAAAATGAATAGAAAACAGTTGGAAATTCAAAAACGATTCACGTACTTTGCAGTCCCTTCGGTAGGGAAACACAAGGTGATGTAGCTCAGTTGGTAGAGCAAAGGATTGAAAATCCTTGTGTCGGCGGTTCGATTCCGTCCATCACCACAACCACACTTTCGAGTGTGGTTTTTTTGTTTATAGCCTTCTGTGTATTTCCTTTTTGTTTCATAATAGTATGCTTGCATAACATTTGCAAAGATAGAAGTTTACTTCTTTTGGGCAAGTATTCAGGGAAAAAATGCCTTCTTTTTTGTGTGTAGTTTTTTGATTTGTATCGCTTGGCGCACCCGTTTCAGGGGATGAATGGCTTTTGGATGACTTTGGAAACGAAGTTTGCGTATGAGTTGATTGGGGAGGAAATCACAATTACACGTTTTGTTTTGCCTGTTTCACAAAAAAGATATTTACAAAGAAAATAGAAGTAGGCAATGAGTCGAGTTGTAAATTCCCTGCTTTCGAAAGTCCAGATGGAATTAGTAAAACGATATGCCACAGATATAGAAGATGAAACTCTTTTAGAATTAAAGCAAATGAGGACAATGTTCTTCTTGAACAAAATGCGTAGTTCTGCTGACAAGATTAAAGGAGAAAAAGGATATTCTGATGATACCCAAATGAAATAAATAGGTTAGATTTCCCTAAAATAGCCGTTATTACAGCCGAGCAATTCAAACAAATCGTAGCTTAGTTTATTTCCCAATCCTCCATTTTTTGGTATCTGACTTTCGTACACCCATCGCCTGCTGGTTGCTTGGTTCGTCAATTGAAAATATGCCAACGGAACAGGCAGCTTCTGTCTGCAAAAAAAAACTACAACGGTAAGCACTGTCCGTTAAAATTTACTAAAATATGGGTTTAAAAGTGATTTAACGGTTGTTTTTCGGTAAAAAAACCCAAAAAATACCTGATACCAGGTATTTTTTGGGTTTTGAATTTTGCGTTGTTTTGTCATATAGTAAAATAGACTATGAGTTGATTTATGTAAAAGAGTAATACATTTTTCAAATATTATCTTACCGTTATTAATTATACCATTGCGCTGCATACGTTTATTTTTCTATCAATGATTAATTTCTTAACTTAAACAAAATACACATGTCAAATTCAGAGAACAGAGTACAAGAAGAAAATTTAAAAAAAGCATGGATTGAACCTGAAATTGAGGCTCTTATTCTCAATAATGACCCCCACCCGAGTGGAAATGATTTTGTATTGAATGCTGGAAACGATTATGTGAGTTAATAATCTTTCTTAAATTTAAGGGTGTTTGGTAAAATTATCTTACCAAGCACTCTTTTTTTAACTATTTAGATAATTTAATATTAGTAATCGTTTCAGCAATATTCCAGAATATAGAAATTTACAACCAGCTCATTCAAACGTCCATGATATTAAGTTGGAAAATTTTTATTGAATCAACAACTTATGCAAAGTACATTTTTTGGTACAATTACCGATGAGAGTGTGAACTTATTCGAATGTTTTGAATTACGTGATAGTCGTTTTCTATTTGCAGGAAGTGGTAGAGTTGATAATAAAAAAGAACTTGGTAGTTATCTAAATACAGCATCTATTTCAGATTATGAACTTTTAGGGTTAGCCTATTTAAAGTGGGGTAAAGATGC
>CAYNRA010000060.1:14116-18877 GCA_964399465.1 uncultured Cytophagales bacterium | reverse complement strand
TACACCTCCGCAAGAGAGTATGGAAATGGGATTAGACTTGAATTATGGAGTAGATCTTGTTGGTTCGGGTAATTTGCAGACATTGAATGAAGCTAATGATAAATATACAGATTCACGTGAGATGGCACCACCAGCGTCTGCAAAAACAAACGATGTGAAGGTAGACGTTGTAAAGACTGTGAGTAGACCTGTTAAACAAGTTTCGGAAAATCCAAGAGTTATCACTACCTCTTCACCCGAGTCACCTGTTTCAGTGGCTCCTAAAGAGACTAAGGTAGTTAGTTCTCCAAGTCCTACAAGTACATCTGAGCCCGTTAGTAAAAAGCCAAGCATTTCTGGTGGATATAACAAACCAGGTCAACCGAATTCTAATGGTACTGTTGGTACTGTAGCTGGAAAAGGTGGAAATAATAATGGAGACGATGTAGGTAAAGTGGGAGATAAAGGTAGTACCAAAGGAACACCAAATGGTAAAGTATACTATCCTGGTACAAGTAGTGGTACAAGTGGAGGTGCTTCTGTAAGTATTTCGGGATGGAGGAATAAAAACCTTACTCTACCAAAGGATAATAGCTCACAAACTGGAGAAATAGTATTTAAAGTAACAGTTGATGATTTAGGACAAGTGATTGCTATATCACGTATTCGTTCAACCGTTTCACCATCGGTTGAGAACTTCTACAAAGATTATATTACAAGAAATTTAAGTAAATCATTAATTGCCGATGGGAATCCACCTCCAAGGTCAGAAGGTAGGATAACTATAGTAATAAAATCAGGAAATTAATTAATTTTGGGCTTTCTTAAGAAAGCCCTTTTTTATGTCTGATTACGAGTCAACTATTGATTTTTTATACAAACAATTGCCATTTTTTCAACGCGATGGTAAAAAGGCATACAAACCAGGATTAGACAATATCCGGCAAATGTGTGCGCTATTGGGGAATCCGCAAGATAAATTTGAGTCCATTCATATTGGTGGAACCAATGGTAAAGGCAGTACTTCTCATATGACTTCAGCAATCTTACAATCTGCTGGTTATCACGTAGGTATGTACACTTCACCTCATCTAAAGTCGTTTACTGAGCGTATTAAGGTGGATGGAAAAGAAATAGATAAAAATTACATCGTTTCTTTCGTTGAGAAAAATAAGGATTTAATTTCAACGTTTCAACCTTCTTTTTTTGAATGGACTCTCCTGATAGCATTTAGTTATTTTGCAGATATGAAGGTTGATATTGCTGTGGTTGAAGTTGGTTTAGGTGGAAGGTTAGATTCGACAAACATTATTAAACCGTTGGTTACTTTAATCACCAATGTTGGACTTGATCACACAGATATTTTAGGTAATACAAAAGAAGCTATTGCAAAAGAAAAAGCTGGAATTTTTAAGGAGAATTCGGGTATTTTAGTCGTAGATGCATTGACCGAGACTCGACCTGTTTTTCAAAATGCTGCTGATTGTGTTAATTCAGAAATATCATTTCTAAAAGATTATATAAAAGTTAAGAATATGAGAGTGAATATTCACTCCAGGATTGTTGAGTTTAATTTAAATGATAGAAATAGAGGGTTAGAATTTAGCCTATCTTCTAGTTTACTTGGTTCATATCAGCGTGAAAATTTCATTGGTGTGTATGGAATTTATCAGTATTTGAATGAACATACTCGCTTCTCTTTATCTAGGGTATCATTTGAAAATGGCATAAAAGAGGTGATAAATTTGACAAATTTGAAGGGTAGGTGGCAATGTTTAGGAGAAAATCCGCTCATTATTGCTGATACAGGTCATAATTCTCATGCTTTTGAAGAACATAGTATGTTTTTTGCAAGATGGGATGAGCATCGTCTTCATTTTGTGTTAGGATTCATGCGGGATAAGGATGCAGATAGTATTATCAAGTTGTTACCATCTGGGAGCCGTTATTATTTCTGTGAAATCAAATCAAATTTTCGGTCTTGCTCGAAAGATGATTTGATTTCCTTAGGGGAGCGACATCAGCTTAATTTCGAGGTTCATGTTGATGTAAATGAATTGCTTAGTCACTTACAAGGTTCTTTGGGTAAAGATGACTTTGTTTTTATCGGTGGTAGTACTTTTTTAGTTGCTGAGTTAAATAGTTTGTAATTATATAGAAAAAGTGTTGTGAGAAGAAAATTAGAGAGATTTGAACATAATCGCCAAGCGGAAAATGTTATTGAGAAAGGTAAAGATTTATATACAAAAATCAAGGGGAAATGGAATGATGTTTATTTCAAAAATAACAATCCAATTGTTTTAGAACTTGCGTGTGGAAAGGGAGAATATACGGTTGGACTCGGCAAAATTTTTCCTGGAATGAATTTTATAGGTATTGATATCAAAGGTGATAGAATTAGTCGTGGTTCTAAGAATGCTCAAGTTAATGGGTTGACTAACGTCGCTTTTTTGCGGTGTGGAATACAGTTTCTTGAAGAGTTTTTTGAAGATGGGGAAGTTTCAGAGATTTGGCTAGTCCATCCTGATCCTCAACCCAGAGATAAAGAAGAAAAGAGACGACTCACTAATTCCCGATTTTTAAAACTGTATAAAAAGATTTTAAAACCTGAAGGCTTGTTTCATTTGAAAACAGATAGCGATTTTCTATATGAGTATTCATTTGAAGTGATAAAGAATGATTCAGATTTAATTGTACTAGATCAAACTACAGATCTTTATACGTCAGATTTACTTCCAGAGCATCATGAAATTAAGACATACTATGAGACTTTTTTTGTTGCTAAGGGACATAAGATAAGCTATATTAAGTGTAGATTGAATAAGCAATAAAAAAAGGGCTTACAGCCCTTTTTTTATTGCTTATTAGTAATTAATAAATTAGATAAGCTCTGCAAAGTATTTTACTGTTCTTACGAGTTGAGATACATAAGACATTTCGTTGTCATACCAGCTAACCGTTCTAACTAATTGAGTATCTCCGACTGTTTGTACTCTTGTTTGGGTTGCATCGAATAATGACCCGTAAGAAATACCAATAACGTCACCTGATACAATTTCATCCTCTGTATATCCAAAAGATTCATTAGCAGCATTCTTCATACTTGCATTGATTTCTTCAACTGTCACTTTTTTTCCAAGTACTACAGTTAATTCTGTAAGTGAACCTGTTAGCGTAGGGACTCTCTGAGCTGATCCGTCCAATTTTCCTTTTAACGCTGGTAGTACTAATCCAATCGCTTTAGCGGCTCCTGTGCTGTTAGGTACTATGTTCTGCGCTGCTGCTCTTGCTCTTCTTAAATCACCTTTTGGATGTGGTGCATCCTGAGTGTTTTGGTCGTTTGTATATGCATGTACAGTAGTCATTAAACCATTAACAATACCAAACTGCTCTTCCAATACTTGAGCCATTGGTGCAAGACAGTTAGTAGTACATGATGCACAACTAATGATTGTCTCTGAACCGTCAAGTATCTGGTGATTCACATTAAACACGATTGTTTTAAGATTACCAGTAGCAGGAGCGGAGATAACTACTTTCTTAGCTCCTGCCTCAATATGTCCTTGTGCTGAAGTATCGCTTGTGAAGAATCCAGTACACTCGAGAACTACATCTACTTGGTGTTGTCCCCAAGGAATCATTTTAGGATCTCTTTGCGAATAGATAACTATTTCTTCTCCATTAACTATAATTGAAGAATCTGTTGAGGTTACTGTTTGTTCAAATCTTCCTTGTGCAGTATCGTACTTGAGTAGGTGAGCTAGTACAGAAGGACTAGTAAGATCATTAATTGCTACAATATCTATACCTTCCATATTGTAAATTTGTCGAAATACTAGACGACCGATTCGTCCAAAACCGTTAATTGCTACTTTTACTTTTGACATGTAGATTGATTAAAAATGGTGAATTAATCCACAAATATACATAAAAAGTGAGAATTGGTATTAGTTAATAAAATGCTAATATTACTAATAAATAGTATATTTAGCTAATACTAAACTAATATAAATTACATATTGCTAACTACTAAAATTGGATATTATTGGTAATTTTATTAGCAAAATTGGTAAATAAGTTAGTAATATTGAGTAAATTACTAAAATAAATAGTAGACATTATACTGCTATTATAGCGTTTACCTCTTATTAAACAATACTGGATCATTGAGATAATCGTAAAACTACCGTTTATGTAAGCTAAAATGCTTCCAGAATAATCGCCATATATCAATTTGAGAAGTCCGTACCTAATAAACGAAATGGGGGAGAGGAGTATTAATCTTATATCATCAAGTATATAAAAAATAAAGTACCTATTCCTTTTATACCAATAATTTTTAATCTGAAATCATATATCTTTGTGTCTAAGGAACAATAATAATCATTAAGTTACTTTTCTTACAATATAATATTTGGATTAGAATAATATAATTTATAATAATCTCATATAATTATAAAAATTAGTAGGTAAGTGCTTTATTATCAAATTATTGAACCATTTTATATAAACAATTATTTTATCATTAATTTATTAGAAAAGTCTAATGAACGAAATCAAAGAATTAGTAGAAAAAGCGTGGGATCAGAGGTCACTTCTGGCTGAAAACAATGTTATCAGTGCAATTGAATGGGTTGTAGAACAAGTTGATAAAGGCATACTGAGAGTTGCTCAACCTGATTCAGATACAGGGCAATGGATTACCAATGAATGGGTCAAAAAAGCCATTATCCTCTATTTCCCTTTACGTAAAATGAAAGTAGAGGAAGTAGGTATTTTTCA
>CAYNRA010000060.1:1073-14062 GCA_964399465.1 uncultured Cytophagales bacterium | reverse complement strand
TAAAAATTATTAAATTATTTTGATAGAAAATTGTTATTTTCATTATAATGATAAAATGTTGCTAAAAACTAACTACGACGAACTTGGGGTGCGTGTTGTACCTCCAGCAGTTGCAAGATACGGTGCTTTTTTAGCAAGTGGAGTGATTTTGATGCCTTCATATGTAAATATTGGTGCTTACGTCGACTCTGGAACTATGGTTGACACATGGGCAACGGTAGGTAGTTGCGCCCAAATAGGCAAAGATGTTCACTTGAGCGGGGGTGTAGGTATAGGTGGCGTTTTAGAGCCTGCTCAAGCATCTCCTGTAATTATAGAAGATGGGGCTTTTATTGGATCCAGATGTATTGTAGTAGAAGGGGCTCACATCGGTAAAAGGGCTGTTTTAGGGGCTGGGGTAACAATTACTGGTAGCTCTAAAATAATTGATGTTACCGGTGATGAACCAATAGAGTATACTGGTTTTGTTCCGGAAAACTCGGTTGTGATTCCAGGATCAATACAAAAACAATTCCCGTCAGGCTCTTTTGGAGTACCCTGTGCATTAATTATTGGAAAAAGAAAAGAGAGTACAGATCTGAAAACATCACTAAACCAAGCTTTACGTGATAACAATGTAACTGTGTAACAGTTTATTAAAGTTAATTATCCTCCAAAAGGCACTCTTTAACAAATGTTAAGAGTGCCTTTTTATTTTATTAACATACTTAAACTTAAGTAGAATAGACCAATGTTAACAATACTATATGTAAGTTATAATTGTTAATTAACTTAAGTATATGTGGATTTATATTTGTATATATAGATATGTATATTTACATTTGTATCACGATACATAGTTAATATATATACAATCATGTCATTAACAAAAGTAAAAGACCTAAATCAAAAAATTATACAATTGGTAGAAGCATTAAACATACCATATTCACAATTTGCTGATGAAATTTCAGTGAGTAGACCCATCTTATCACATATAATTACTGGCAGAAATAAACCAAGTTTAGAGGTGATTCAAAAAATAATTACCCGATTTCCTGAGCTTGGTTACAAGTGGTATTTAGATAATGAAGATTTGCCAATAAATATGTTGACGAATATAGTGATTGAAAGAAGAACACCCGAGGTTTCAAAAGAAGAAAAGCAAATTGAAAACGATAAAGGAAAAAGTCAAACAACTCCAAATTCCACATCATCTTTGAATATACATTCAGAATCTAATGATAAGAGAGTACAGAAGATACTCGTTTTTTATAGTGACAATACCTTTGTAGAATTTGTTCCAAAGGCATAAAATGAATGTTATATAATTTATATTATGTTAAATAGATGTATTATATTCTTAATATAACGTTAACACTACACCTCTCTAATCAATCTTTGCGGCAATAAAAAAAGAGACTACCCCATTAAGGTAGTCTCTTTTTTAGTATCTTTTTTTATCTTATAAATTAAGATTTACTTACCACACTGTGCTAAAATATTCTTTAATGTTTCCAAGTTGTTAACAACTTCATCCTGACCAGGATTCACTTGATTACATTTCTCAAAGAATGGATTAGCTTTAGCAAATGACTCACACGCCTTAGCTTCTACTTGTTTGCCTTCTGCTCTGTACGTTTTCATATCCATTGCATCTACAGCTTTTTTAATCTCAACAGCCTCATTGAAATAAATAACTGCCATACTAAAGTTCGCATCGTAGTTATTAGGATCAATTGTCAAAACTCTTTGATACTGTTTCATAGCCATTTCTTTATCACCAGAATTATCATAAAGCAGACCAAGGTTTAGAATATTTAAAATGTTTGAAGGATCTGAATCAACTAACTTAGATAAATCAGTAATTGCATCTTGTAATTTGTTCGCAACAATGTACGTATTAATTAATTCTCCTTTCAAATCTTTGTCCGCAGGTGATGCAGCGATACCTTTTTTCAAAACCTGAATAGCAGCGTCATAGTCCTTTTCATTCTTAGCTAAAATAGCTAAACTGTAAAAAACAGCTGGATCTTTGCCATTATTCGCAATGAAACGTTCAAAATAAGTTTTTGCAGTTGCATAATCCTGATTTTGTTGAGCAACGATACCAGTGTATAAACTGGCTGTTGTATCATTAGGCATTACCTCGTTTGCTAATTTGAACATCTCAACAGCATTGCCATAACTTTGTGCAGTATAAAAGGCTGCTCCTTGTGACATCAAGCCGGAATATAATTTTGGATCCGATAGCTTTGCAACAAGACTTGAAGCGGCCTTCCCGCCTGCCTCAACTTCAATCGCCTTCTTATAGGTATCATACGCTTTGATTGCGGCAACAGAATCTTTACCGCACTCTAGAGCCATACTAAGATAAGAATCAGCTAATTTAACCCATGTAGCAGACTTAATACCTTTTTTAGGGTCGTTCGCATTTTTTAAGTTTGCTGTAATTGCTTTATCAAGTGCAATGCACGTTTCTTCCTTGATTTTATCTTGTAACGCATCTTGTCCAATTGCTTGTGCTGAAACAATACCCATCAAAGAGGCTAAAAAAACTTTTTTGTTCATATATGTACTTTAATTTAGTTGTTTGCAAAAATTAATTTTGAGGTTCGACATCGTTTTCAACACTTTCCGAGGATCCTTCTGATGTTTCCTCTACTTCTTCTTCACGTGTTATTCTAGTAACGGAAGCGATGGCATCATTCGAATTTAATTTAATCAATCTCACTCCCTGTGTAGCACGACCCATCACACGTAAATCAGAAACATTCATCCTAATTGCTATGCCATTTACGGTAATAATCATCAAATCATCCTCATCAGTTACTTCTTTGATAGCAACAAGCTTTCCGGTTTTATCTGAAACTTGGAGAGACTTCACTCCTTTTGCACCTCTTGAAGTAACTCTGAATTCTTCTAAATCTGATCTTTTCCCATAACCATTCTCAGAAACTACAAGAAGTTGGGTATCCAATCTTGATACACAAATCATTCCGATAGCTTTCGTCTCATTTTCCAACGTAATTCCCTTTACACCTGCAGCTCCACGGCCCATCGGACGAATACCTGCTTCGTGGAAACGAACTGCTTTTCCTTCTTGACCTGCAATAACGATAAAATTGTCTCCGTTCGTCAAAGCAACATCCAATAAATTATCTCCTTCGTTGATGGAAATGGCAATAATACCGTTTTGTCTTGGTCTTGAGTACAGTTCAAGAAGCGTTTTCTTCACGATTCCTTTTTCTGTACACATTACAATGTAATTGTTGTTGATATAGTCTGGATCAGAAAGTGTTTTTACATTCAAAACTGCTTTTATTCGATCATCAGCATCGATATTGATTAAGTTTTGAATCGCACGTCCTTTTGAAACCTTTGAACCTTCAGGTACTTCAAATACACGAAGCCAGAATAATTTACCTTTCTCTGTAAAGAACAATAGATAATTGTGATTTGTAGCTACAAATAAATGCTCTGTATAGTCATTATCTTTGGTTTTTACAGCACGAGAGCCGACTCCACCACGTGATTGTGTACGGTATTCTTGCAGAGACGTTCTTTTGATGTATCCTTGATTTGAAATTGTAACGAGCATTTCATCATCTGGAATCATATCTTCAATACTAAATTCACCAGATGCGAGCTCAATCTTGGATCTACGAGCGTCACCAAATTTTGCTTTGATGTCTGCCAAATCTTCTTTAATTAGGCCTTTTTTGAGTTCATCAGAAGCTAAAATTTCATTCAAACGAATAATCGTCGCTTTGATTTCTTCAAATTCACCAAGAATTTTATCTCTTTCTAGACCTGTCAATCTTTGCAAACGCATATCAAGAATTGCCTTTGCTTGGATATCGCTAAGGATAGAATCCTCTGAAATTTCGTTTACGATATCAGCTATTCCGAGTCTATTAAGACCATTAGCTACAAAATCAGCTTTCTGGTCAGGGAGCATAAAATCTCCTTTCATCAAACCTAATTTAGCTTCATCTGGATCTTTTGAACGGCGAATTAGAGCTATAACTGCATCAATAAAATCTTGGGCAATCAACAAACCAATGAGAATGTGTGCTCTTTTTTCTGCTTCACGAAGTTCAAATTTAGTACGACGCGTTATCACATTCATTCTGTGTTCTACGTAATACTTTATCAACTCCTTTAGGTTCAGCAACATAGGGCGACCATTCACCAATGTCACGTTATTGACACTAAACGAAGACTGGAGTTGCGTATATTTATATAGATTATTCAGAACAACGTTTGGAACAGCATCTCTCTTTAAATCATATACAATACGTAAACCGTCTCTGTCAGATTCATCCCGAATATCAGAGATTCCCTCTATTTTTTTCTCATTAACCAATTGTGCCGTTTTCTCAATCATGGCTGCTTTGTTCACCATGTACGGAATTTCAGTCACAACAATTTGGTCTTTTCCTGTTTTACTAACTTCAAAATTAGCTACAGAGCGAATAACAACTCGACCTCTGCCGGTTTCAAATGCAGATTTAACGCCATTATACCCGTAGATAATACCACCTGTTGGGAAATCTGGAGCCTTGATATGCTCCATTAACTCGGCTATTTCGATTTCTGGATTTTCTATGTATGCAGCAATACCGTCAACAACTTCTGACAAGTTATGGGGTGCCATGTTAGTAGCCATACCAACAGCAATACCTGACGAACCATTTAGTAGAAGGTTAGGAATTCGAGCAGGTAATACGGAAGGTTCTTCCAACGAATCATCAAAATTGGGTTGGTACGTTACTGTATCTTTATTGATATCAGCGAGCATTTCCTCTGCAACTCTTTTCAAGCGTGCTTCTGTATATCTCATTGCAGCGGCGAAGTCACCGTCAATTGAACCAAAGTTACCTTGACCATCCACCAAAGGGTAACGAAGAGACCATTCCTGAGCCATTCGAACCATAGTTTCATAGACAGATGAATCACCATGTGGGTGGTATTTACCCAACACCTCTCCTACGATTCTAGCTGATTTTTTATAAGGTCTATTGTGGTACACGCCTAATTCAGACATTCCGTATAAAACGCGGCGGTGTACAGGTTTAAAACCATCTCTTACATCAGGTAATGCTCTTGAGATGATTACGGACATGGAATAATCGATGTATGCACCACGCATTTCATCTTCGATATGAATCGGAATAATGGTTCCTTGATTCACACCTTCGTTGTCCAGATTTTCAAGTTCTTCTGCCATAAACTATTAGTCAAGCGAAATTTTAGTAAAAAATCAATATTAAGCAAAAATACATATTTTATCGAAGATTTTATAAGGTTAACCCAACTTAAAGGGCTAATCAAGCAAATCTGGACGTCTAGTTTGTGTACGCTGAATGGATTGTTCCAAACGCCAATCATTGATTTTCTTTTCGTGGCCTGATAAGAGAATTTCAGGCACTTTCCACCCTTCAAAATCCGCAGGACGGGTATATACAGGTGGTGCTAGAAGATTATCTTGGAAGGAGTCGGTTAGAGCAGATGTTTCGTCGTTTAATACTCCTGGAAGAAGTCGAACAATCGCATCTGTGAGTATAGCAGCAGGTAATTCTCCTCCAGATAAAACATAATCGCCAATAGATATCTCTTTTGTCACGAAATGTTCGCGGACGCGTTCGTCAATTCCTTTATAATGGCCAGCGATAAGCAGTAAATTAGAAGCTAAAGAAAGTTGATTAACCGTTTTCTGTTCCAATCTTTCACCATCAGGTGTCATGTAAATTACTTCATCATAGTTCACTTTAGTTTGTAAATCACGAATGCAATTCACTAATGGTTCAATCATCATTACCATTCCTGCCCCACCACCAAAGGCATAATCATCAATCTGGCGACTTGCACCTAATCCATAATTACGCAAATCATGAATATGAATGGACACCAATTTATTTTGTTGTGCTCTATGTAAAATGGAATGAGCAAAAAAGCTATCCATCAAGCGGGGAACACAAGAGATAATATCTATTCGAAACATCGTTTACTTATCGGTTAAATATACATCTAAAAGCCCATCTGGCAGAGATACCACTATTTGTTTTTCTGTATGGTCTGCACGTAGAACGATACTATCTGCGATAGGTATCAGAATTTCTTTTCCTTCAAACATAACAGCAATTAAATCTTGCTGAACGGCCTCGTAAATAGCTTTTACCTCACCGAGCATCTGATTGCTATTTTCGTCAAAGACTTTATATCCAATTACATCGTGGTAATAAAATTGGTCATCGTCTAGGTCAGGTAATGTATCCAATGGCAAATACATATCGAGATTAACGATAGCTTGAGCCGCTTCGAACGTATTGATATTTTCAAATTTTGCAATTGATTTTTTTCCTTTCAGTTGCAATTCTTCGAAGAAATAAGGAACGAGTTCCCCTTTCACATCAAGGAAAACAGAATCCATTTCTTCGTATTCTTCGGGGAAGTCCACATCGAGCCAAACGATGACTTCACCTTTTAATCCGTGTGTTTTTGTTATTTTTCCGAGCTGGAAACAGTCATTTTTCGTCATATTACAAGAAATTAGCGAGGATGAAAACTAAAAATCCCCGCTTTGGGCGAGGATTTTTAATAAGATAAATTGATTCAATACAAGCTTATGCTTCTGTTGACTCTTCAGCAGGTGCTTCTGATTCACCCGTAGGCTCTTCAGTTGCTTCTTCTGCTGCTGTTTCAGCAGCGGCAGCATCAGCCAAAGCTTTTGCTTTGGCAGCTTCCATATCTTGTTTTTTCTTACGTTCAGCTTCGAAAGCAGCTTTTTTCACTGCATCTTTATCTGAGCTAAGTTTCGAGATTTTCTCTATACGAGCGCGCTCTTTTTCTTCCAACCAAGCGTTGAATTTCGCATCAGCAGTTTCTTGCGTGATAGCTCCTTTTTCAACACCAACTTGCAAGTGTTTTTTCAACATCATTCCTGATACCGATAAAATTTTGCGTGTTGTGTCGGTTGGTTGAGCACCTACCATAAGCCAGTAGATTGCACGATCAGATTTAAGTGAAATCCCAGCAGGAGTTGCATGTGGATTGTACTGACCAATTTTTTCGATGAATCTACCATCACGTGGTGATCTTGAATCGGCTACTACGATGTCATAAATAGGCATTTTTTTACGACCTCTTCTAGCTAATCTGATTTTAACTGACATAAAATGAAAATTAAGAGGGAACCCGTCCCTGCGGTTAAAAATTTAGAATGCAAATTTAAAATAAAAAAATGGCATTCCAATAAAATAGAAACAAGAAAAGGTTTATAAGCCGAGTTCTGTATGGAAAAAAATCCACCCTTATCATTTATCTAGGAAATAAATCACTTTATTTCTCTATCGATCTACCCTCCGGTGAAGGCGAGTAACCTCCTGCTTGCGCGTACCGGTTTATTTGATCTTTCAACCCATGAGGTTTACCTTGCCTATTTTATCACTAAAATAGCGGTGGTCTCTTACACCACCGTTTCACCCTTACCTTCTTACGAAGGCGGTTTTATTTCTGTGGCACTAGCTGTCACTCATTTCTGAGCGCCTACCCGTTAGGTAGCATGGTACTCTGTGTTGCTCGGACTTTCCTCTTGCTATTACTAGCCAGCGATAAGGCAACCTTTTCTTGACACAAAGATAGTTAATCTGATTGTTAATTCATGCCCTGAATGAGAAGTTGTAATTTTCCTTCAGCAAGAACTGTAGCGGTTATTCCGTCAGAAGTAACAAAAATCTGGTCTGGTGTGATGTGAATCACTTTTCCCATCAGTTTTACTCCTTTCAGATATTCTGAATTTATTGCCTCCTCCACACTTTTTTGTCCGTCAGCTAGCATGGTAGCGAGTGGAACTTGAAAGTCTTTTTGAATTTTCTTTTCCAATGTGCCATCAAAAATCCAAGCGGCTAATTTCACCAATACATTTTTTGTCTTAATATCGAATTCTGGCTCTCCCAAAACAATGGCTTGGGTTGTGGGGTCATATATAGGTAATGCTTTTAGGTAAATCGTTCCCTTTAAACTACCAGTCAATTGAATTTGAAAAACCAATTTATCTCCTGAGCCAAGAACAGAGACATCTTCAATCGAAATTTTATATTTTCCCTCTTTAAACGAGTATTCCGTACCGATAAATTTCTTTTTCGCTAAATTGGTAGCCTCCTCATACCCTATTGTATTCACAAGGCTTACCTTAAAACTTTCAGCGATGGTTGTAGAACTTTTAAATGGAGGAGCTTTCGTAATTGGTGCTGCTGGCTGTGGCTTTTTCCCGATGGATGTTTCCGTGTAAGCTTTTAGTCCGACTGTGAGTTTTATTTTTCTTTTATCGTATGTGATAGGTGTTGTACTCACCTCTAAAGGAGTAAACTGCAACCATGTTTGGTATTCTTCGTCCAATAAGTAAGGAGTTTGTGCGGTATTCCAAGCTTGAACAACATATTTATCCAAGGTAATTTCTTTGGAGATGGTTTCGTCAATCGTGGAGGCGATGTCTTGCAAATTAGCTTGCATTAATTTTGTTACAACAGCTGCGATGGGAATCTCAACTCCTCCTACTTTTAATGTGGGCTTGGTTACATACGAAAAACCTTTCGGAGTAGTCACCGTCTTAATTTTCCAATCGGGAAGTAAATTAAATGCTGTGGAAAAACGCATAATCACTTCGAATGAAGTTTCTCCGTATTGTTTGATTCCAAATGCCCCATATCCTTTTTGTACCCAAATTTTGATAGGAACAGCAAAATCAAAGATATTATTGGTAGCTGATGTAAAGACCATGTTTTTGGTTTTGGTAATCAACACCTTTAAATCATCGTTATTATTATTTGTAAAACTATCGTCCTTGTAAATTTCAGTCCCGATGGATTGATTAATCTGTTTTTCTAAATCCGTTAACGATATATCAATAGGTAATGCAATTGTAGAAACAAGCCGGAACGAAGGAACATTTGAAACCGCAGGGATTTCTGTAGGCGCATCTACTTTGATATTTTTTTGGGCTAAAACAGGTGAAATGGTCGCAATTTGTAACCCACCTAGTAAAAGATAATGTACGAATCTCATGTATTTATTTGAATTTAATCAGTGTTGCTCCGTAGCCGAATTTTTCTTTTTGTGCATCTTTAAACCATGCTACAGAACTATGTTTAGTTAATTTGCGTTGAATTTCTTGTTTTAGCACACCGTTTCCTACCCCGTGAATAAAGGTCATCGTATCTAATCCTTTCGCCAAACCAGCCTCTAAACATTTCATAAAATGATTGAGCTGAAAACCCAGGCACTCATTCTGTGGTATTGTCACACCCACAGGCGTAATTTTCTCAATATGTAAATCAACAACCTGTTCTACAGATGAAATAGTGGAAACCTCATCCACATTTTTACTCAACATGGCATCTTTGAGTTTTTGTGCAGAATCAACTGTTAAATCAACTTGGGCGACAGGTTTTGCATCCAATTGGAAGACATATCCCGTCTCATGAATCAGCGGGATGGCTTGTTTCTTGGAGAAGAACGAATTGGCACGACACCGAAGCTTGTGTTCAAACAAAGGCTTTATAGGCATTGCTCCTTCTCGAAAAAACAAAGTTTGAAACTGAAAACTTCCCCAATCTTCAAACTGAGATAACTTAAATTCTGTCAATGATTTAGCTGTCTCCTTTGGAGCTAAACTTCCCCCCAAAAGACCGAACGTTTGTCCATTCTTCTCATTTGTCAATATATATGACAAATTCCAATCTGTATTATTAGAGACATAGAGTACAATACGTTCGTTATTTATAGGTAGGAAAGACAAATAAATGCCTGTTTCAGCGAGTGGCTTCGTTTTCATTCCACTCCCACTCGATGGAGAACTTGGCTTTGCTTCTGGCTTGAAATAGGTCAATTCATGATCTGCAATTTTTACTACCTCTGACGCATGAACTGGTAGTAAAAAACCTTCTTCAATTTCTACCTCAACGATATTTCCTGCGGAAATGGAGACAATATTTCCTTCCTCTCTACCGTGCAAAAGACGCACCTTATCACCAATTGTTAATGCCATTGTATTTATTTATTTACCAATATATTTACGAATTCCCCATTCAATAGATAGACTTATAACCAATAGAAAGAACAAGAAAGCCCAATCAATCGTATCTATCCATTCTTCCCGTGTAATTACTTTACCTGCTGGTACTGCTTCAATAAGTTTCTTTACTAATACATCTTTGTTTTGATTAATTGTAAATTGACCTTTCGAACCAACTGACAGTGTCCGAAGCAAATCGTGGTTTGCTTCCTTCATTTCTGCTTCCTTATTTACAAGACTTACTTCAAAATAACCCGCCGTTTTTACCTTCTTACCGTCTAGAATGGCCTCCGCCTGAAAAGTATAAAGACCTGCATTAAAACCAGATTGCTGAAAGGTTGTTGCAGGAACTTCAGATTTTGCTTCATACGACTTTTTAAAGTTCTGCTTATTTTGAATTTCAATATGAACAACTTGATTAGAAATAGGCTCACCCAGCACATTAAACGTTTCCAAAAATAATTCAACTGGTTCTCCTTGATAAAATATTTCTTTGGTTGGACGAACACGCAGTTGATTTGATTCTGATTTTTTCTCGATTAACTGAAACATTTTAAGCCAAAATGCATCAAATACAGAAAATTCTGACTTTTCTTGAAAAGAGGCCATCCTCCACTGCCAAAGACCATCTCCCACAAAAAAACCGAGTGGGGTAACTCCAGAAGTCTGAATAAAAAGCAAAGGTTTGTTCGTCTTGACCGTTCCGATGCTTTGTTCTAAAATAACTTGACTTGCCGGTGCTATCTGAAAAGTACCGTAAGGAGAGAGTACAGCTGGAAAATCAGGTAAAAGTTTTGCCCATTCTTCATCAATCAAAAGTGATTCTTGCCCATTTGCTAAAACACCACGCACTTTATCAGCACGTGAACTTGCTACAGCGATTTGCAGTGACTCTTGTATTTTATTGAATTGCGGAATTGATGTTTGTGTTCCAACTACAAAAAATATAGGCGTACCTTTTTTGATAAAGGTTGATATCAAATCTTCTGAATATGTCAGCGAAGAGGGAAGTTGATGGGCAATAATCCATTCGTAACTTTCTTCTGTTAATTTAGTAAGCGTACTTTTATTTGAGGAAACAGATAAAACATGAGTTGTCACTTGAAACTGTTCACTAGAGGCTAAAATTGCTTCAAACATACGAATATCAGGATGCGGGCTATTTGCCAAAATAAGCACTTTCTTTTTTCCCTCCACTACATCGACTAGAACCGACTTACTATCATTTTGTTTATTCTTGTCCTCAGCTGGAGACAGGATTTCAATCTGATAAGAACTTACTCCTTTTTCAACTGCTTTTTCAAAGAATGAAAGCCGAAAATAATCTGAACGATTCGTGATAAACCATTCTTTCTTTTGAATCACTTTCCCTTCTTTCTTTAATACAATCACAACTTGTTTATTTGAGAAGCCAGTAGAGGCAAACTGAGCAGAAATTTCAAAACTATTTCCAATTAAAACAGACTTATTAGTAATGACAGACACGACACGCATATCGTTACGTACTGTTGTATCTCCAAAAGCGATAGAATGAACAGGTACTGAAAATGATTGGTTGGTGACGTCGTTCATTCCAGATGTTACAATGCCATCCGATAAATTCACCAAACCAAATAAGTGACTTTCTTTCTCATACGAAGCCACCAACTGATTCATCGCAGAAATAAGCGGTGATTCCTTTCTTGTAAAAGTGAGCGTATCAAGATTGAGTTTATTTTGTCCTAAGTTGAATACATCCACTTGATATCCAGCCTTCTGTAAATTTGCAACATCCTTAGTCAGAAAAGAAAAAACAGCTGTACTATCCGCCTTCATTGATTCTGAATCATCCACTAGAACAGCTATTGTAGGTTTTACAACAACACTTTGCTGCCCAAACCATTTCCAATTAAAAAGTAAGACAACCAAAATGAATACCGCGATAAAACGAAGACTGGCTAGAATCCATCTCAAATTTGGGGATGTATCTTTGTCCTTCCAATACAACAAAGCAGAGACAGAGATAGGAATGAGAATAAGAAGCACCAATTGGGCGAAGTTAAATTGCAAAAGGGATGGGATATTCATAGTTAATCAGCTTTGTCTTACAAAAGTAAACGAAAAAGGTACATGCCAAACATGTACCTTTTAAAACGTAAGGAAGGAAAATTCGTTACATCAACATTCCACCATCAACAACAAGTACTTGCCCTGTCATATATGAAGACATGTCAGAAGCTAGGAATAAACATGCATTGGCAATATCTTCACCTTTTCCTGCTCTCTTTAATGGAATAGATTTGAGCCATTCTTGCAATTGAGCTTCATTCAATTCACCTGTCATTTCGGTTTCAATAAAACCTGGAGCAAGTGCATTTGAACGAATATTTCTTGAACCCAATTCTTTTGCAATTGATTTTGTAAAACCGAGAATACCTGCTTTGGAAGCTGCATAATTCGCTTGACCAGCGTTACCCATTAGCCCAACGACAGACGTAATATTGATAATCGATCCTTTTTTAGCGCGCATCATAGGTTTTGTTGCCGCTTTGGTCAAGTTGAATACTGACTTTAAATTAATTCTAAGCACATCGTCCCACTGTTCTTCAGTCATACGCATTAAAAGTGTATCTTTAGTAACACCCGCATTATTGATAAGAACATCTAATTGGCCAAAATCTTGGACAACATCTGTCACCAAAGACTCTGCTGCTTGGAAATCAGACGCATCCGAGCGATATCCTTTGGCTTTCACACCTAGGGCTTGTAATTCAGCGGAAAGTGCCTCTCCTTTTTCAACACTTGAAAGGTAGGTGAATGCGATATGGGCGCCGTGAGTGGCTAGATGCGTGGCAATCGCGCGACCGATACCCCTAGAAGCACCCGTTACGAGTACCACTTTATCCTGCAATAACTTCATTTTTTTGATTCGATTTGGTTAAACCTTCAACAA
>CAYNRA010000060.1:0-1063 GCA_964399465.1 uncultured Cytophagales bacterium | reverse complement strand
TTCGCCTTTGACAGTACGAGCTGCAAAATTAGCAATAATTTCTAATAATGAACCTCGGACAGTTTCTTCGTACATTTTTGTTAGCTCACGCGAGACACTTGCACGTCTATTTCCTCCGAAGATTTCAGCAAATTGTTCCAACGTTTTTACGAGACGAAACGGAGATTCATAGAATATCATCGTTCTTTCCTCCTCTTTCAATGAAAGCAAGCGAGTTTGTCGTCCTTTTTTAACTGGGAGAAAACCTTCAAACACAAAACGATCAGTTGGAAGTCCCGAATTAACCAAGGCGGGTACAAAGGCAGTAGGCCCAGGAAGACATTCAATGGGGATATTTGCTTGCACGCAAGCGCGAACGAGTAAAAAGCCTGGATCCGAAATTGCGGGGGTACCCGCATCAGACACGAGGGCAATTTTCTCCTCTTTCGCTAGTCGAAGAAGTAAATTCTCAACAGTAAAATGCTCATTATGCGCATGATGACTATGAAGAGGCTTTTGAATATCAAGATGTTTCAATAAGAAACCAGTGGTACGGGTATCTTCAGCAAGAATTAGGTCTGCTTCTTTTAGAACACGAATTGCACGAAGCGTAATATCTTCTAAATTACCGATGGGTGTCGGAACGAGCGTCAAGGGCATACGATGAAATGATTAAAGAATACCATCAATTAGATTAGCGAGCTTAAAGTCTTTTTCAGAGACGGTATTACCGGCATCGTGCGTTGTAAGAATTACTTCTACCTTATTATATGTATTGATAAAAGTCGGGTGATGGTCCATTTTTTCAGCAAGTAGAGCCACTTTCGTCATGAAGGCAAAAGCTTCCACAAAATCTTTAAATACAAACTGGCGAACAAGTTTATTTTCTTTATTTTCCCACATAAGAAGTGCAATTATTTTAGAAGATGAAGAGTGATGGCCTACAATATACAAAACAAATGCCTATGAAAACAAAAAGCCCATAACTTAAGTTATGGGCTAAATTTTGCAAATTGCGATTTTTTCGCAGAGAGAGAGGGATTCGAACCCCCGGACCTGTTACAGTCAACGGTTTTCAAGACCG
>CAYNRA010000059.1:0-18999 GCA_964399465.1 uncultured Cytophagales bacterium | reverse complement strand
GGCCCTAATTCTTGGTTTATGTCTGTTCCCTTTGTAAACCAGGCTCTTCCTGGTAAACGAACAAACGACCCATCCATAAGTGCTTTTCCGCCTGTAGAAATCACTGAACCATTTGTTGGCAAACCAACTAATTTACCAATGCCAAGTCCTTTGTAAGCGTGTGAGAAAATCTCCGCATTGGAATACGAACCCTCATTACAAAGTGCTACGGTAGGCTTTGTCCAAGCCGCGTAAACCAATCTTTCCCCAATTGGGTAATACTCTTTGTACTTGTTTTTCTCTTTTTCCAAATCATTAACTGCCCCCCTCGGAATGGTGTAGGCATGTTGTTTGTAGTTCAGAATGGTCATGAGGTAATCTGTCGTTGAGCCGCCACCGTTGTAACGAACATCTATGACAAGGCCGTCTTTCCCGTAGCCTGCCGCTGTAAATTCACGCTCAACTACTTCAAAACTTGGGAAATTCATACCACGAATATGAATATAGCCCAATCGACCACCTGAAAGTTTATCTACCATTTTCTTCCGGTCGTTTACCCACTCTTGGTATAGATTGTCCGAGATGGAGTTTGTTAATCGAATCACAACCTCCCGCGTTTGTTTGTCTGCACCTTGTACTTGTGCCACCACTTTCTCATTGGCCAAACCGTTCAATAATTCATAGAAATTGGCATTCCCGGTTACACTTTGCCCGTTGATTTGCAAGATAATATCCCCTTCTTTGAGTTTACTGGCGGTTTTATCAGCAGGTGTTTCTGGCACAACATGCTTGACAAGCATACCCAAAGCCTGCGGAACGAGCTCTGCACCCAAAAGCCCAGTCGATTCTCTTTGCGTTTCCGCTCTGTCTGGCACTGTCAAACCCATGTGGCTGGCATTCAATTCACCCAACATGAGGTTAAACATATCTCTGAAATCCTGGCTAGTTGATGCCGCCAATGAACGAGCTTTGTACTTTGCCTTTAGTTTGTTCCAATCATACCCATGGAATTTAGGGTCATAAAAACCATCCCGAATTGTTCTCCAAGCTTCCTCAAATACTTGTTCACGCTCAAGTGCATAATCGATTTTCATTTTCGCTTGGTACGGAATCGCCTCTTGTGTTGCTGCCTTAATAGCAAATTTGTTGAAACTTCCCCGTGTTGTGAAATACAAATTCGTCATGTCTTTATCCGCCGTAACATTCGAAGGATTCGCACCGCCTCGCGTCAATACTTTCATCCCCGTGCCATCCCATTTGATGCTAAACAAATCCGTTCCTTTTGTACTTGTGTTGGCTGTTACATAATAGAATGTTTCACCGTCTTTCGAAATAAGAAGGTTGCTTTCATCTCCTGGCGCATTGGTTACTTGGACAACCCGCTCGTGAATATTTTCCAAATCAATCACGATTGCCTTT
Source organism: uncultured Cytophagales bacterium (assembly GCA_964399465.1). Taxonomy (GTDB): domain Bacteria; phylum Bacteroidota; class Bacteroidia; order Cytophagales; family Spirosomataceae; genus CAYNRA01. The sequence continues at coordinate 17,601 of CAYNRA010000059.1, read as the reverse complement.
GTATTTCCTTTGGCTGGTTTTTTCTCCGTTTCTGGTTCTGTCTCCTGCCAATCTTGTGTTGCCTTTTCCCAATCTTCTTTCTTCAACCAAACAAACCAGACATCTCCTGTACGCGCAACGCTTCGCTCAGAAATAAAGCCCAATTTGCTTCCATCAGCACTCCAATACGGTTGGCTATCTCGACGTGGATGCATCGAAACATTCACAGGTTTGCCGCTATTATCCGCTTTCTGAATGAAAACTTCTTGGTTAAAATACAAATCTGACATCGAATACGACAACCACTTGCCATCTGGACTCCAAACAACATCCCGCGCGGCACTCCACGAATCACTTAGTATTTTCTCGTTTGTCAGTTTTCCATCCGCCGAAATATCCGCAACAACAAGTGTTCCTCGCCCACGTGTATAAGCAAGCTGCTTGCCGTCTGGCGATAAAACCAAACTTGACTCATCCTCAGCAGTTTTGGTCACTGGAACTGTCTCTAATTTCAAGGTTTTGTAAAGATTTCGTTCCTTGCTATCTGCTGACCGAACCAAATAAATATCAAAATTCCCATTGCTTCGGTCACTCGTATAAAGTGCCGTAGAATCATTCAACCAAATGGCATCTTGGTCACGAAAAGCGTGATTGGAGATGTTTACACTCCGGCTTTTTTCTTTGTCTGTTTGCGAAACAAAAATTTCCCCTCGGACAGCAAATAACATCAATTTTCCATTCGGAGAAACATTGAAGTCCGAGCCACCATTTGTAAATATCTTTGTTTCAAACGGGTCTAGGCGGTCGTCAGCACTGATTTCCACTGAAATCGCCTGCATTTTTCCGGAAGCTACATCCAAGGTATAAAGCCGTGTATCTTTCTCTATAACAGCCATTTTCCCATCTGCAGTTAAGCTGTATGCCCGAATTGCCTCGTCTTTGAGTTTCGTAATTTGTTCGGGTGCTTTGGTCGTCTTGCCATTGCCATCTAGCGTAAACTTGTACAAATTATAGACGCCTTCTTCGCTACTCAAAAAGTATAATTGCGAATCACCCACCCATTGCGGCAAAATATCGTTGGTCGTAAATGCAGGCAAAGTGTGGTAGGTTTTCTTTTGTGTATCATAAATCCAAAGCTCTCTGTTTGAGCTTCCTCGGTAGTCTTCACGTGCCACCGGATTGATGTCCCCACGCACAAAAGCAATGAAACGACCAGTTGGGGAGATGACGGGGTCATGCCCGACAGCATCCAAAATCCGTTTTTCTGTTCCTCCATTCGGAGAAATAGCGTGTACTTCGGCTGGGCGCTCAATTTGTCTAAATTCTCTGTTCGTCGAGAAGACAATTTGGTCTTTTTGGGTCCAACTCGAAATATTATCAGCGCCCGAATGGAACGTTAATCGCTTCACCGTTCCGCCGTTTGCATCCATCACAAATAGGTCGTTATTGCCGTAACGGCTTCCCGAAAACGCAATTTGTTTCCCATCAGGACTAAAAACTGGGTTGCTCTCGTACGCTTCGTGAATCGTCAGGCGCGTTGCTTTTCCACCTGTAGTTGGTACTGTCCAAATGTCTCCTTGGTAGGAAAAAGCGACAGTCGAGCCCGTCGGATGAACTGCCGGATACCTCAATAGTGTTCCATCCTGTGCCAAAATGGGCAAAGACAGTGCACAAAAAGCAGCAATTGTAAGCAAAGATTGCTTCATAAATTGGATAGGGTTTAGTGAAAAATAGTCAAGCAAATGTAAAATATTTCCACTAAAATGAAATCGGTCTCTCTATCCATTCATCCAAAACCACGATAGGATGGTTTTTTGTCGCTACTTAATCCTGTAATTTATATGAATTTCGCGCTGCTTTTTCGTAAAGAAGAATAAAATAAAAAGGGCTTGGCGTAATTTGGACGGAAACGTACGAACTATTTTTTGGGCGTGCCCCTAGCGGGTCGGGCTTTCCGTTGCAATCTTTTTGTTCGTACCTCACAAAAAGGATTTCCACTGCAATCCCTCACGCGGGTTCTTGTGTATTTCAGGACACTCGTTCAAAATTTATTCTTATTTATGCCGAAACCAACAGTCTGTTCGGTCGTTTTCATATCCTTTGAAAACCGTATTAACTGGCGCACCGTGTATTAAATCATCTGAAAAATACGAACGTACTACGTAATTAAATACGCCCATATCCAACGTAAACGGCGCCTTGTTACTAGGTGTATGTTTTTTGTGCAGGGTGGCTATTTTTGAGATAAGTTGCTGCATAACAGGAAATTGACCACCGACAATTCCACAATTTAACAAGGTTTCTTGTGCAAACTCAGTCTCATACGCAGCATAATCTGTTACTTGATTTCGCAAATGTTCTCCGTGTGCCAACATCCATTCGTTTGCCAAAATAGTGGGTTCATCTCCGCAAAATATTTTCCCTGGATTCGACTGAAAAAGTGCCGACTGAAACGGATTTTGAACCAGCACAACATCCGAAATATCCGTTAAAAATAAGGCGGAAAACAAGGAAGGGTTGGCTTTTAGAAAGTTATCATATACAATATATCGATACGCATTCGGGTTGATTTCCCCCGAATAGTCCACTCGAACAAATTGAATAAAATCATTTTGATACTTTTTAACCGTTTTCTCCGAAAACGTATTGTGGAAAAGATACCCCCGAACTTGGTTTTCAACCAAAGATTGATACCATTTCGCTACTTTAGAAAAATCGTCTTCAGGTAATTTTTCCTGTCGATTTACATCAAAAACACCTGTTAGAATACAGGAAAAAACAGCTTCTTGGGTATGCATTTACAAGGTTATTTGTTGCTTTTTAAGTTGGGCAGTGGTACTTGTAGGAATGTTTCGATAGTAAACATAAGTCCGGCTATTTAGCTTTTTGGTTCGGAAATGTGCCGCGACTACCTCATCAAAGAAATGGCTATCTGCTGCATACATTTGCTTGAACGGAATAGACACAAAAACCTCTTTTTTACCGAAAAGTGTAGCAAACAAAATACAATCGTCCACATGAATATTCTGCGAAGTATCGAATCTGTCAGGAACAAAGAAATCCTCGTTGGATGTAACAATTGTCTCCGTGGAGGTAGCTACCAAATCTGCGTTTTTCATGGCTGATAAACAGGTAGTTAGATGGTTTGGCTTGTACTCATCGTCTGAGTCAATAATGGAAATGTAAGCTCCCTTGCTGAGTTCAACCCCTCGGTTAATAGAAAGAGATTGACCTTGGTTTTCGTGTCGAAAGTACCGTACGCGGTCATCCATCGCCAAACAGACAGATTGTATCTGCGAAGACAAAGCCGGGCGGCTGCCATCGTCTAAGATGAGTAATTCAAAATGCTTGAAATCTTGCCGAAGAACGGAGTGAACTGCCCGCTGAATCAAAGGTAGTGGCGTATTATAAACTGCCATCAGGACAGAAACCGTAGGAGAAAGATGCGACACGCTTCGTTGTTTTATGTTGAAATAAAGAAACAGCTATATGTATTTGAAACTACTTTAGTCAACAACAAAAAAGAATGTTCTGTTGGGATAAGTACTTGAATCTAGTAAGATTGTATCATTTTTACTTGAAATTTTACCAAGATTCGATTGATTTTCAGATGATTATACGTTTTATGTACGACTGTTAAATTTGTAATATATTTTCCCTGACATACAAATTGGTGGTCTTTTTTGAATTACATTTTCTTAACCAGCTCTTTGATGGTATCCCGTGCCTCTTTCTGAATGAGCAGCATCTGTTCGGGCGTCACCTGAGGTGCTTCGTTGTGGTGGTGATGGTCGTGCCCGGAATGATCTGTATGCTCAAAACCTGGAACTTCGAAAAGGGTTTCTTCCCACGCTTCAACTTCCATTTTTAATTGTGTCAAACGCATTTTTGAAACCGAATCTGACGCAACCGTTTCCAAAGAGTCTAATTTCGTTTCTGCTATTTTTTGCCAAGTAATTGCCTCTTGATGTATTTCATTTGCCTCTATCAAGACAGGATTTTGCTTGGCATCATCGTCTGAATGACAACTCCAAAAAGTAAATAAAATGCCTGAAGCTAGAATAAATACGTGTTTTTTCATCGGTTAACCAAAAGATATAAAAACCTATAATACACAAATCTAGCTTTTCTGGCATTACGTCGCAATCTTTTTCGATTAACAATTTTCAGTTTTACAATTCATTAATTTTGATAGATTTGCAAATCATGCTTTCGGGTATGGTTGGGCTGGTATCTGCTTAGATGCTGTCTTTTTAATTTATCTATATAAAACACCCTCAAAAAACAATGAAAAAAATAGTTTTGTTGGTTGGTTTCTTGGCGTCCTCCTTGTGGGCGCACGCACAAGCAACTTACAACACCTACGAACAGCTAAGTAGCCGCTTAACGGGGCTTGCAGCAAAGTATCCGGACAAAATGAAGGTCTCTTCCATCGGTAAAAGTGCTGCTGGGAAAGATATTTGGGTTGTTTCACTTGCTGAAAACACCACTTCTCCTAAACCGGCTGTTTTAGTGCTTGCGGGTCTCAATGGTGAACACCTTGCCGGCGTAGAACTTGCCGTAGCGACCATCGAGAAATGGATGTCCTCGGCCAATGCCGCTGAATTACTTAAAACCAAAACGGTGTACGTCATTCCAGCAGGTAGCCCTGATATCCTTGATGCCGTAGCTGCCAAAGTAAAAGGAACTCGTTCTACCAATGCAACGTCCACAGATAACGACCGCGATGGCCGCATAGACGAAGACCCCGCTGAAGATTTAAACAACGATGGCCTCATTACGCTCATGCGTGTCGAAGACCCAACCGGAACTTTTGTACCAAGTACCGACAATCCGAAAGTCATGGTTCTCGCAGATCCAGAGAAAAAGCAAGTCGGTAAATTCATCGTCCTTTCAGAAGGTTTGGACAACGACAAAGACGGCAAATGGAATGAAGACGGTCTTGGTGGGGTAAACATCGATAAAAACTTCACATTCGATTATCCTATCTTCGAAGACGGTGCCGGTAGTTACACGGCATCCGAATCTGAAACAAGAGCTATTCTGGATTTTTTATACTTACATCCCTCCATTTTCGCAACCTTGACATTCGGCCCTGCGAATAATCTGACCTCACCTATTAAATTCGATAAAGCGAAAGCATCTAAACGAATTATTACGGGTTGGTTGGAGTCAGATGCAGACGTAAATGCGGTAGTTTCCAAATGGTACACGAAGCAAGTTTCCGATAAAAATGCACCTACTCTTCCGATGACCAAAGGAAATTTTGCGCAAACTGCTTATTATCATGCAGGGCGTTTCAGCTTCTCAACACCCGGTTGGTGGGTTCCAGCAGATACCGCTAAAAAAGCTGCAGCTGCTAAAACACCACTTCAACCTGAAGTCGACTTTTTACGTTGGGCTGACGCGGAAAAACTAACGAACGTTTTTGTCGATTGGAAAGAAATAAAACATCCAGATTTTCCTGGGAAAAAAGTAGAAGTAGGCGGTATCGCACCGTATGCATTGCTCAATCCACCTGTTTCGTATTTGGAAAAAACAGCAGAGCAACATCAAGCATTTTTAACAGATTTGCTTTCTGCCATGCCGACAATCCAGGTGACTACACCAAAAGTAGAAGTGGTTTCAGCAGGATTAACACGCGTAACGGTTCAAGTGGTGAATAAGGGATTATTGCCTACGTATGCTTCTATTGGAGATAAGGTTCGCTTCGTGAAAAAAATGAAGACAACGATTGAATTAGGTAAAAATCAGACGCTGGTATCTGGCAAAAAAATGACGTTTGGGACTGCATTAAAAGCAGGGGAAACCGTAGAATTTAGCTGGTTAATTGCAGGAAGTGGTTCCGTGAAAATTACCTCAGGTTGCCAAACAGCGGGCGAGCAAACCGTAGAAGTATCTATTAATTAATCAACAGAATCGAATTAATTCAATGAAAAAAATAGTTTTAGGTTTATTGGCGATGCTGGCATTGGAAACATCCGCGCAGCAAACGTCTAAAGTTCATCCAGATGATTTGACCGGGATGCGAGCGATTGGCTCTCCTGCAAATCCCAAAGTAAAAATGGCGTGGAATAGCTACGCAGATTATGCTAAATTAACGGCTTTTTGTCAAGATTTAGCCAAAGCACACCCAGATTTGGTCAAGTTAGAGTCGATTGGCAAATCAGTGGAAGGAAGAGATATTTGGATTTTGACGGTCACGAATTTCAAAGAAGGTGGACCCGTTGAGCGCAAACCAGGTTTTTATATAGATGGAAATATCCATGCTAATGAGTTACAAGGTTCTGAAATCGCGATGTACACGGCTTGGTATTTAGCAGAAAATGCACTTACTGTTACATCGATTAAAGAAATGCTTCGAAATCGTGTTTTTTACATTGCGCCAACAATTAGCCCAGATTCCAGAGAATATTTTATTCACAATGCGAACAATTCCAATTCATCCAGAACAGGTCGTATGAAATTGGATGACGATGGCGATGGGCTTATCGACGAAGATTTGATGGATGATTTAGACGGTGATGGCAATATCGTCATGATGCGCCGCAAGTCTCCAACAGGTCGCTGGAAAGTAGATCCTGAAAACCCTTTGCGCATGATTCCTGCGAAACAAGACGAGGTAGGTGGATATGAGATGTTGGGTTATGAAGGGATTGATAACGACGGGGACGGCGTTGTAAATGAGGATGTTACAGGAACGTATGACCCAAACCGTGACTGGGCGTGGGGTTGGCAGCCCGATTATATTCAGCGTGGTGCGTTGTATTATCCGGGTACATTGCCTGAAACCAAAGCAGTGAAAAAATTCATTGTTTCGCATCCAAATATTGCTGGTGCCCAAAGTTATCACAACTACGGTGGGATGTTCTTACGTGGGCCTGGTGCAGCTGAAGATGACGTATTTTATACGAGAGAAGACGTAGCTGTGTATGATTTTATCGGAAAACTCGGTGAAAAAATGATTCCTGGGTACAATTACTTCGTCATTCACAAAGATTTATACACCGTTTATGGAGGAGAAATTGATTGGATGTCGTTGAATAGAGGGATTTTTACGTTCAGTAACGAGTTGATGACGTCTTATAAGTTATTCAACCAAAAAAGTGATGAAAATAGATTCTCTAATAATGAGTTTTATGAGTTTGATAAGTATCTATTGTTCGGAGATGCCTATGTGCCTTGGAAAACCATACAACACCCGCAGTTTGGTGAAATTGAAGTAGGTGGACCAAAGAAAAACTACATTCGGAATCACCCAGGATTTATGTTACAAGAAGATGCGCACAGAAATATGGCGTTTACTTTGTTACATGCCGATCAAATGCCCTTGTTGGAGATTATCGACATTAAGCAAAAAGCCATGGCGGGTGGATTTACAGAAGTAACGGCGACAGTTATGAACAAAAAAATCATGCCTACGCATTCGTCGCATGACTTGAAGTACAAAATTGAGCGTCCAGATTATGTCACCCTCAAAAACGCGCAAGTTGTAGCTGGAATGGTTGTAGAAAATGAAGATTTTAACCTGACCAAAGAGCAAAAATATACACCAAGCACGGTAGAAGTTGCTAATATTCCAGGGATGGATGCCGTAAAGGTGCGTTGGATTGTGAAAGGAAAAGTGGACAAAGCCGTAGTGGAGGTGGACAGCCGCAAAGGAGGTATTGTGTCGAAAGCACTTTAATTGATGCGTATGTAAAAAAGGCATGTTCTTGTTTTTTAAACGAGACATGCCCTTTTTGCGTTATATTCATGTTTTATTTTAATTTATTTACGAATGACGACGACACTTCAAACTATTTTTGGCCTTTATTTTTTGATAGCAAGCGCATTGCCTGTCACTTGGAATGATTTAGCAGATGTGAAATTTAACCCAAAATTGAACAAAGAAATTGGGGAATATTTTCTGTATCCAACCTTTGGAAAAAAAGTACAAGCACTTGAAAACAAGCAGATTGAAATCAAGGGATATATGATTCCAATTAGCGTGGAGGAAAACATATTAATCATTTCACAAAAGCCAATGGCCTCTTGTTTTTTTTGTGGGGGCTCAGGGCCAGAATCTGCGATACAGGTAAAAATGAAAAAGCCCATTAAGTTTAAAACCGACCAAATCGCAACGATTCGGGGTACATTTCGACTCAATGCGGATAACATTGAGGAACTTCATTACATTTTAGAGCAAGCAGAAGTGGTTTCTGTTCAATAAAATACTTAGAAACCAATGCGAACTTTTTGGTGACTTGCTAGAACAGTGTGTTGGCCGTCCTTTTCAATAAGTAGTCCGAGTTGATATGTATTTTTTGTAAAAAATGTGGGTAACAATTCTGCTTGATAAGTTTGTGTTGAGGTGGTGAAAAACGTGTAACGCGGTTGATAGATTTGTTTGGTTGGAATGAGATAAAGTTGTTTATCTGAATAAAAAATAAAATAACAAGCATCCGCATTCGGAACATCCGTTGAAACTCTTCGGTCGTTTTCGTTCCAAGAAATGGCTGGGGAGGGTTGAGCAGAAGAGAATTGTTTTTGTAAATCGGTTGGGAAATAAGAAGGGTAGGTATACACACCTCTTTTTACTACCTCACCGATTTTTTCTTGTAGGTAGGAGTAGAATGGAGAGTTATTGAGAGCGCCCAAGCCAACGCCATTGAATTGTTGGTTATAGGCATGTGCTTGTAGGAATTGTTTGCGTGTGCGTAGTTCGGGAATAGAGAGATTCCAAGATGCAAAATAAAAAATAATGGCGACGATAAGGAGTACATAACGCGTAGTCTTTCTGATACTGAGGGGCAAAAGACTATTTAGCCAAAGGGTAAGAGTGGCTAGCATGAAAGCCGAATAAACTCGGTAGTTACTCACAACCATCACCTCAAATCCAAGATTTGCACGTAGAGAAGCAACAAGTACAGCATTGGCAAAAAGTAATAACAAAAAGCCCCAAAGTGTCCATTCAGCAGAAGCTATATTTTCTTTTTTTAGTAGGTACTTTTTACTGAAAAAGAAGCATCCTATGCCAAAGAGGGCAACAAGAAATATGCCCCAGATGAATGGAAAAAGACTCCTTTGGTGTTCAGGAAGATGTTTGAACCAGTCCCCATTACTACCTATGAAAACGAAAAAGAATTGAATACTCTCACCAATGTGTGTTTTGAAATACGCAAATGCTTCGCTATTTCGGCCTGTTGTATGGCGAAAGAAATAGAGAGAAATGGCAAGGATAGCTGAAATACTCCAAATGATGCTCGTTTTCCATCTTTTTTGGAGAAGTAAGATGATTAAGCCAATAAACCAAATAAGTGGGCCATTCCCATAACTGTTTGTAGTAATGAAACCCAGAATTAGTGCATATATAAGATGATTTTTTTGGTTCGAGGGAAGATATTTCAACGTTAAAAAGCCAAACAAGAGTACGGTCATTGTTTGCCATCCTGTAATCGACCAATTGGTGGTAAGGTGGTATTGTGGGGTAAGCAAAAAAAGCAGAAAAAGTAACCAATAGATGGGTTGAATTTTTGGTAATGAATTTCTTAAAGTAAAAAATTGATAAATAAGAAATAAAAGTAAGCCGTTGTGTAGAAATATGAGTAATTTAAAATTAAGATGACCAATTGAAATCGTGGTGAGGTAATTAACAACCTTACTAGGGATCATTCGGTGTTCATTATTGGGAGCTATCAGTTCAGCGAGAGCATCTGGCAAAGAAGTAGCATCACTGATCAAAAGGAATGAATCAACAAAGGCATCTATATCATCCATCCAAGGAATATTCACGGCGTATGCCCAAAGATAACATACGTAAATAACTGGGATTAAAAATAACCAGAATAGGAGAGAATGACTTATATTTTTCATCAGTACGTTTAGATGATTTGCTTGGATGGGATAATACAAAGTTACAGAAAAGGGGGAGGAAGAACAATTGTGCTATATTGTAATTAATTTTTTGAAAAAATAAATATCTTATATAGCTTGATTATCAAATGGTTATATTCTTGTGTAAAAAAAAGATAATTTTTTTTCGAGTAGGGGCTTGACAAGTACTGTATTTTGCTATACCTTTGCACTCACAATTCGGGAACGAGGTAACAAATTCTTGATAAGGTCCGGTAGTTCAGTTGGTTAGAATACATGCCTGTCACGCATGGGGTCGCGGGTTCGAGCCCCGTCCGGACCGCAAAAGCTTCAGAGGAATCTGAAGCTTTTTTGTTTTTAACCTCTTTCTTTTTATTACGTCTTCTTTTCCCCTCCCTAGCATAGGTTCATTTCTTTTCTTTGTGGTACAGATGCGTATTTTTCTCACATCATGGTTTATTGAGTTCAACGCAATTGGATTCAAAATCATAGGAAATAGCTAGTAGTCTATTCTTTTCCGTGCGAATAGAGAAATCCCTCCTGTCACAGCATTTTTGATATGACAAAGGAGGGATTCACGTGTATCAAACAAATGTTCATGTATTTATCCGATTCCAATGGGACTAAAGATTAGCCAAAGTACTAGAACTAGAATAACAAGTATAATACTAAAGTACACGTCTGCTGTCCATTTAAATGTGGTAAGGGATGTATTTTTTTGGAAAGTGACTAACTCGAGTGATTTTTCAGGTTGATCCATGCTCAGTTTACTTGAGATCATCAAAACTGCTGCACAGAATAGGAATAAAAATAAGGCAAAGTGTAGAAAATTAATGCCTAAAAAATAGTTCAATAAGCTATTTTCGTCCAATACGATGATATGACTAGTAGCCAAGAACTCCATGATTAATCTAAAAACACCCACGATAAATCCAGTCCATAAAGTTATAATTGCCCCACGCGCATTGATCCACTTATAATACAAGCCCAATAAAAATACGGCTGCAATTGGTGGAGAAATATAAGCTTGCATACTTTGTAAGTAGTGAAATATGCCCCCACTCATAAACGTATCCATAAACGGAATCCATCCTAAACTGAGTATCACCAATACCACTGTTGCGATTCGTCCGAAACGAACGAGTTCTTTTTCTGTCGCATTTGGGTAGTATTTCTGGTAAAAATCGATTGTTAATAAGGTAGAACTTGAGTTAAAAGCGGAGGAGAGTGAACTCATCAGAGCAGCTAAAAGTCCTGCAATTGCCAAACCCTTTAGGCCATTCGGTAAAAATTCAGTGATTAACGTTGGTAAAGCTTGGTCTGCGTCAGCCATTGAAAAATGAATAATACCCTTTTGAAGTAGCGCATACGCGATAACACCCGGTAGGAAGAAGAGAAAGACAGGTAATAATTTTAGATAACCTGCAAAAAGTGCCCCATTTCTTGCATTACTTATATCTTTAGCAGATAATGCTCGCTGTACAATGTATTGATCTGTACACCAGTACCAAATGCCAAGAATAGGTGCTCCAAATAGCATACCTGTCCATGGATATTCTGTGTCTTCAAGTGGTCGCCAAAGATTGAAAAATTGTTCTTTGGGCGGGTTTCCATTGGTTTGTGCTGCAACAGTTAAGGTATGTATTAACTCGTCCCAACCACCAATTGCATAGAGCCCAAAAATAGATACAGCTGCTGTTCCTAAAATGAGTATGAATGCTTGAACCATATCGGTATAGATGACGGCTTTTAATCCTCCGAGAGCAGTATATAGCCCAGTTGCTACAACGGTGATAATGGCGCCAGTCCAAAAAGGAATACCCAAAACTTCGAAAACCAATGCGCCTGCAAAGATAATGAGTGAGATTTTTGTGATAATATATGCCAATACCGACACTACCGAGAGATAATTTCTACAAGCGCTTGAATATCTTTTTTCTAGAAATTCAGGCATTGTATACACGCCTGTTCTTAGATAAAAAGGAACAAAAATCCAGCCGAAAAGTAGCAGAATCAAAGAGGCAAGGATTTCAAAATTGACCATGGGCATATTGGCTCGTGTGCCAGCACCTGAAACCCCAAGAATAATTTCAGAACCAATATTTGAGGCAAATAGGGAGGAGCCGATCACGAACCAACCTTGATTTTTTCCAGCCAAAAAGTAATCTACTGATGAAAAAACTTCGTCGCCCTTTTTCTTAGATGCCCATTTAGATATCCAGAAAATAATCCCGAAGTAACCAGCTATAATGGATAAGTCTAGTAAATTCATGTGTTTTACTTTATGAAATGGGGTTTGTCCAAAAATCAACAACAAATACTTTATCTAAGTGTGGGCTTAGAATTGCTCCAAATGCTTGGTGTGCTGGGTGTGGTGTATAAACCAAATCTCGGTCTTCTTCCGAATCAAATCCTAAAATATAACAGTGGGTAAATCCTTGATGGAAATTTTCAGGACTATCATTTATACCCCATTCGAATTCCTTAATCGCTGATATTTCCTTTGGAAGTGAATAAAATGCGGCGTTCACTCTGTCCACATCTTCCTTTGAGGATTCTTCCTTAAACTTAAATAGCACTACATGACGGAGTATCTTTTTTCCTGTTATCATTGTTCGTTCCTTCTGATTAGTTTTTGAATATTGAAATTTTAGATGATACCACCCATGCTACCTCCATCTAATTTGATAGAGGCACCATTGGTCGCAACTGAAAGTGGACTTGCGTAGTACACGATGGTATTCGCAATATCCTCTACACTTGCAAATCGACTAAGTATAGAGTTGGGTCTAGCTTGTTGAAAAAAATCTAATTCCGCTTTTTCAGTTGTCTTGCCTTGCTTTGTTGCTAATTGCGCTAAGAATTGGGCAGCCCCTTCTGTCATTGTAGATCCAGGAAGTACGGCATTCACCGTAACTCCTGTACCTGTTGTCAGTTGAGCTAGTCCTCTAGATAAAGCTAAAAGTGAGGTCTTTGTCGTGCTATATGCGATTAAATCTTCAGGTACTAGCGTGGCACATTCACTTGAGACAAAAATGATTCTTCCCCAATTTTTCGAAAGCATGCTGGGCAAGTAGTGTCTAGCTAGGCGAACACCACTCATTACGTTTACTTCAATATGTCTATACCAATCCTCGTCTGTAGTTTCCCAGAACGTCTTGGACGAATATATCCCCACATTATTGATGAGTATGTCCACTTCAGGTAGCTGTTCGATGAGCTGTTGAATGTCATCCGTATTCGAAAAATCAGCGGAGAACCCTTCAATATCTGCCTGGGGTATGATTTGTAACAATTGGGATACAGCATGCCGAACTGAATCTTTTGTTCGCCCATTGATGTATACTTTTGCCCCCTCTCGTAAGAATTGTTTAGCAACTCCAAACCCAATTCCGGAAGTAGAACCGCTTACAAAGACTGTTTTTCCCTTTAGCTTTAAGTCCATTTAATTTACCATTTTTTTAGTCCCAGTAATTTTTCTCCTAATTCCGTTAATTCGGCTTGCGCATACTTTGTTTGTTCCCAATTTCGCGGATCTCCAGGGAAAGCATATCCCTCAGGTGCAACTCGGTTTTTCCAAGAATTAATACGCCATTCTCGCAAGGCTTCGTTTTCTTCTTGTGCCGGCATCATAGAAATATATTGTGCAATGCGAACCCCATTTTCTGAATGATTTGGTCGAATTCCGTGTGGTTCAGAGCTATTAAAAATGAGTAAGTCTCCCGCTTCCATTCGGACTTTTACAATTTTATCTTCTAATCCTGAGATATCTGGTTTGAAGCGATCTCGATCTTCGGGTTGTGCTAATTTCCAAGAGTCGTAATTTTTAAATAACCAAGGAATACATTGAAACCCACCCATGTTTTCGTCGGTTTGATCAGACAATGCCAACACGCCTTGTACATTTTGTGGTTTCGTCTCGGGATCATAATCCCAATGAATAAATCCTTTGTATTCAAAACCAGGACGGATGGGGAAATTTAGGTTTGCTCTATCTATGGTTACCCAAAGTTTCTCTGTACCCCAAATGTCCACAAAAGCATCATATACGCGTTGAGTTTGCCGATTATTCCATAAATGTTGGTTATTATATACCTCAACCATACCTGTACCTGCTAATTCTTTCATTTTCATTTCGGCACGGGCCTCTGTGTACCATGTACTTTTGTCATCGGGATTTTTATCTTCAAATTCCCACAAGAAAGCGGCAGTTTGTGCAGCTTGCTCACGAGAGACAGCCCCTTTGATGACAACGTAGCCATTGTCTTTCCAAAAGTTCCATTGTTCCATCGTCAATACGCGAAGTGAGTCTTCTGTTGCTTCTGTTCTTAATTTTACATTACTACTTTTAGCAGTGGAAGGATTGCCTGGAATATCATTGTGCTGATTATCCGGAATCATGGTGGGGTTCATCGTTGCCATAATTGATTTATTTAATGATTTTGATGAAGCAAAATTGGCTTTTTTTTATCGCATGAATTTTCAAGTATTTAGCTAAAAGTTGTACAATATTGATTATTTTTATTTTTTATCTAAGATTTGTCGTTTATTTTTAGCAAATGAGAATTCAACTCGAGACCATCGTAAGTCAGGATAGATCTTTTAGCATGATGTTTAATCCGCAGCTAAGTGATCTATTTTATTGGCATTTTCATCCAGAATATGAACTTGTATATATTGAAGGTGCCTCGGGTACTCGACATGTTGGTGAACATATTTCAAACTACATTGAAAGTGACTTGGTATTGATTGGTTCTAATATTCCACATTTAAACTTTGACTACGGGGTCAAAACTGCTTATAGAAAAGTGGTTGTTCATCTCAAAAAAGAGTTTATAGATACACACCTTCACCAAATTCCAGAATTAGCCACGATTGCTCAACTTTTAAGTAAGTCGAATTTTGGTATTGCCTTTAATGGAGCCATTAAAAAGCAGGTGGGGGAAAAGCTTTTTAAACTCCAACATCTAAGTACGATTCAACAGTATTTTCAATTACTGGAAATCCTACAACTACTTTCTGAGGTTACCGATATAGAGTTACTTCATAGCCAACCTTATCAAAATAAGTTAAGTGAACGAGAAAAGGGGAGATTGCGTGCTATTTATGCATTTGTGGATATGAATTACCACCAAAAAATTGATCTTGATGAGGTCGCTGAACTAAGTAATATGACCAAAGAGGCATTCTGTCGATATTTTAAAAAAGTAACAAGCTACACATTCATAGATTTTCTAAATCGGTATCGAATCAGCCAATCGAAACGACTACTTATGTCTGGCTGTAGTATAAGTGATGCGTGCTATCAAACTGGTTTTGAAAGTCTCTCGTATTTTAACCGTACATTTAAAAAAGTAACACAAGAAAATCCACGAGATTTTAGGAAAATGTATGTTTGAATGTATTCGACTTCTATTTTTCAAATAGCTCTTTTTTCTTCAAGAGAGATTTCATTCATGAGCATTTCAAAATTAAATATTTAAGGTAGATAGTTGATATTTAATTGTTTGCTTTTACAATAAAAAAGAGCTGTCCGATTTCTCGGACAACCCTCGTCAGTCAAGCACGCATTCGGAATACTAAAAATTAATCTATGATGGATTGGGCAACGTGTGGAGGTTTCTTCATTTTGCAGTCATTCAATTTTTTTCCCATAAATCGTTCGAACTGCCTTGTAAAGTGTGTCTGGTTCTTTATCCCAAGTAATTGCAACGATTCGAATATGTTGAAGCCTTTTTCTTCAATGAGAAATTCGATGTATTCAAATCGCTTTTGTTGGTAGAAGTGATAAAAATTAAAACCGTATTTATTTTTGAACATTTCTTGGAATTTTCGCCTATTCACCCCGACTACTGCGGAGAGTTCATCCAGCGTAGGTGCCGGTTCAAGAAAATTAGCAATGAGCAACTCACATGCCTTCTGAAGTCCAATATCTTCCTTTTCTTGCTTACACATCACACTTTCTTGTTCGGATAGTAAGATCCGTAAAATGCCTTGTAGAATTACTTGTAGTTTTTCCTTCTTTAGAATATCTTCTTTGATAGACTTTGGTGCAATGGAAACGGTACTTGCAAACTGGATGCCTTGTTTTTCTTCAAAGTAAGAGAGGAGTTCTTTTTGTTTTTTCTTGAGCGTAACTTCTAATTTGTTTCGAAGTACTTGTGGGTCGCGGGTTGTCCAAAAACTAGTGGAAAGCTTGGATGCATCGATAAAAAAAGTGACGAATTGAATGGTTCGCTCTGGTTTCATACTCCACAAATGGGTCATGCGGGTTTGGAAAAGGATGTTTTCTTGTTCAGCTTGTAGTTTCGAAAGAAAATCTGCTTGAACACAAATGGCTGCGCCATTGAATTGTTTCGAGAAACTTACGGCAAGATAGGGGTGATGGTATTCGTTCCGAATGGCCCATACTGTCTCTCTCTTGTGGTGCATGTTTCCCATAACAACTTGGTGCCCCTTGTGTAAAGAAATATGTTCCAAAGCGCCTCTCGAATTGCTATTCACAAAGAAGAAAAAAGGCAGAGCATGGTCTTCACCTGGCTCAGCCAAATATCTTTTCAACCCTGCGTACAAATCAGTTGGTTTCTTTGCGGTAATCAATTGTACATTTCTCATACGGTCGTGCTTAGAGGTAGATGTAGTTTACGACGTACTAAATTGATATTCAATGAATAAGTAGTATCCTACATCTACAAATATGAGAAAGCTTTTTACATTTCATTCGAAAAAGGGGGATGAAACGACTGCAAAGTACACGAAATGACTTTTTGGGTGACGAAATGAACTGTAAACTTTGGTATAATTATTGTAAATATTCGTTTATTCTACAGAAGAAGGAAAAAATAATTGAAACAAGGTGCCTTTCCCTTCTTCTGTTTTGAAAGTAATTTTTCCTCTATTTCTATGCGTGAATTTTGAAATCAAAACAATACCTAAACCGAGTTCTTTATTGGTATAATCGAGCAACTCAGGCGAGGCAAACGCATGTGCTAATAGGTCTCTTTTGGTAGCAGGTATGCCTGTTCCCGTGTCCCCAATTTCTAGTAGAATTTGGGTATCCCTTTTTCGAGCAGTAATATGTATCAACCCTCCAGCCGTGACAACCTTAGAGGCATTATCGATTAAATTTCGGAGGATTAATTCAATACCTACTCGGTCTGCATACATAACCAAATCGTTGGGTATAAAACTATCGATACGAATTTCGTAGGCGCGTTCTAACCCTTTGTACAGCTCCAGTGTAGTTTGTACAAGGTGGGAAACGTTCAAGGAAGTTGGTTCGTAGGGTATTTCTGTTTTTTGGCTCAAGGACCACTTCAGTAAATTATCTAGCATTAGCTGTATACGCTGCCCAGATTCATCGATTAAGTTTGAAATTTGCTCAATTTCATGGTATTCCTTCTTCTTTAGATAATAACTGACAAGCTCGTTGATTCCTTGAAAAGCATGCAGCGGTCGTCGCAAATCATGTGCTATAATCCCAAAAAGATAGGCACGTGCTTCGTTTAATGCTTTGATTTCTGTATTGGCACTTTGTAGTTCTTTGTTTTTCTTCCTTACTTGTCGGAATTGAAGCACGAGTAAAGCAGTGGCAATGAGGGCAATAGCCAACATAGATAAGTACATCTGCAAACGTTGGTTCATGAAAACATTCTCTTTCTCTAGCTCCAAGCTGCGTCGTTTGTTCTTTTCTGTTTCATATTTGGTCTGCAGTTCATTTAGTGTGGAGGTATTTTTTGCTTCTGTTACTTTCTTATAATACTTAAA